>NZ_JBFTIN010000009.1:0-179183 GCF_056394785.1 Rhizobium sp. 10N414
GTCCGCGGCACCGGCGGCACGGTCTCGATCAAGACCACCGACTATGTGCTCGGCACGACCAACACCCTGTTCAACGGCACGACCACCGGCGGCATTCTTGGTGGGACCGGCGCAAGCTCCGGCCAGTCGGTCTACGGCTTCACGATCGGCAACACCACGACCCAGGCCGCAATCGACAACCTGCTGACGGACGTCGAAACCACGCTGAAGAACATGACCACTCTCGGTTCGCAGCTCGGTTCGCTGCAGCAGCGCGTTGATATCCAGACCGAGTTCGTCTCCTCGCTCAGCGACTCGATCGACTCCGGTATCGGCCGCCTGGTTGACGCCGACATGGAAGAAGAGTCCTCCAAGCTCAGCGCCCTGCAGACCCAGCAGCAGCTGGCGATCCAGTCGCTGTCGATCGCGAACTCCTCTTCGCAGAACATCCTCTCGCTGTTCCGCAGCTAATAGCAGGAGCGCCCGCGGGCGCTTCAAACCGAAAGATCGCCGATCGAAGCCGCGCTCCCCCGAGCGCGGCTCTTTTATGTTTGTTAACTCGGCGTTAACCAAACTCATGTTTTCTGCCGTCAACGAAACGGTATGTTAACCAAGCTTAAGAAGCGGTTAGCGGGCATGAAGCTGATTGCCGTTCCCGGTGGCGGACCGGAGTGTCCTTTTCAATATTTGCCAGCCAAGGACCAATAATTTCATGACCAGCATTTTGACGAACGTCGCGGCAATGTCCGCCCTCCAGACCCTCCGCAGCATCAATGGCAGCCTGGAAGAAACGCAGAGCCGTGTTTCGTCAGGCTACCGCGTCGCGGAAGCCAAGGACAACGCTGCCTATTGGTCTATTGCGACGACGATGCGCTCGGACAACAAGGCGCTGTCGGCTGTCTCCGACGCGCTTGGCCTCGGCGCGGCGAAGGTCGATACCGCATATTCCGCCATGGATAGCGCCATCGATATCGTCAGCGAGATTAAGGCCAAGATCGTAGCCGCAACGGAAAAGGGCGTCGACAAGACCAAGGTTCAGGACGAAATCGCGCAGCTGCAGCAACAGTTGCTGAGTGTTGCGCAATCTGCTTCCTTCTCCGGTGAAAACTGGGTTGCAGGCAATACAACGAAAAGCGTGGTCTCCTCGTTCGTCCGCGACGCGAATGGACAGGTGTCCGTTCAGACGACAGAATATTTCCTCGATGACTCGACCAGCGGCAACGTTCTGTTTGGCATGACGACAACCGGAGCAATCGACACTGCGACTGGTATCATCGGAACCTCCTCGGGCAGCGTTGGCTCGATCTTCAGCATGGACATCACGAGCTTCAGCGACAGCGATATTAACCTGGCATTGACCACCGTGGAAAACGGCCTCAGCGCGCTGACGAAGGCGGGTTCGCAGCTCGGTTCGATCTCAACCCGTATCGATCTTCAGGAAAGCTTCGTTTCGAACCTCAGCGACTCGATCGACTCGGGCGTCGGACGTCTCGTTGACGCTGACATGGAAGAGGAATCGAGCAAGCTGACCGCGCTGCAGACGCAGCAGCAACTGGCGATCCAGTCGCTGTCGATCGCCAACAACAGCGCACAGAACGTCCTCACGCTGTTCAAGGGCTAAGAACGCCGCCAGCCACGAAGTGAGACAGAAAGCCGCGTCGCGAGATGCGGCTTTATCTTTGTTTTTGAAGCGATAATCAAGGTTGCGCGAGGCTTGCGGCACCGACGCCGTAGCCCTTGCGCCGGTCCGGAGCCTTGGTTACCTTCGCTTAACAGTTGATTTGTTTTAGCGACAATCCGGCCTGGAGGATCCAGTCGGGGGCATGACGCCAGCTCAGTCGCTGCCGCTCGCCGGCCTGTCCCGTTTCCCTATTCAGAGCCAGAAAATGACATACAAAATTACCAGCTCGGCACAGGTGAACGCCCTCGCGGCGCTGCGCATCATCAACAAGGACGCCGCAACGGTTCAGCAGCAGGTTTCGTCGGGTTACCGCGTCGAAACGGCTGCGGACGACGCAACCTATTGGTCCTTTGCAAGCGTCATGCGCTCGGACAGCAATTCGCTGCAGAACATTCACGACGCGCTCGGCGTCGGCGCATCGAAGGTCGATACTGCCTATACCTCGATGGACAGCCTGATTGACCAGTTGGGCGAGATCCGCAAGACGCTGCTGACGGCGAAGGAAGCCGGCGTCGACAAGACGAAGCTTAATACCAGCCTCAGCGAGTTGAAGGGACAACTGCAGACGACGGTTCAGTCGACCAGCATCGCCGGCGAGAACTGGCTTCTTAACCGAGATGCCACGCTTCCGACCTCGCGATCCGTGATCGGCGGTTTCGTGCGCGGCGCGAGTGGTGAATACCAGATGCAAACCATCGATTTTCCGGCGGACCAGACCGTCATGATCGATATGACGGACGCCAATCGCGGACTGCTCACGAAAACGGTAGATGCGAACACCCTGAATTCCGACGGCACTGCGACGGCGCGCAACTATTATCTGCTTAGCGCCGGCTCGACGACGCCGGCGACTGGAACGGAAATAAAGCTCGATGGCAATACGACGTCCGCACAGGTGGACGATATGATCGCAGTGGTCGATTCCCTGTTGTCGACACTGACGGAGACCGCGGCTGGCCTCGGCACGATGAGCGCGCGTATCGGCGATCGCGTTGCCTACACCGCGGACATGTCAGACTTGATCGACAAAGGTGTCGGCGCACTCGTTGACACCGACATGGACGAAACGGCGACCCTTCAGAAGGCGTTGCTTGCGCAACAGCAGATGGGCATTCAGACGATCTCGATCCTGAACACAGCCGCCAGCAAAGTACTGCTACTGCTGCAATAGTGAGGTGAGGCGCGGGTGAGCTTGTTGGGCCTCACCCTTCATCCTCGCGCAAGTTTGATTGCCTAGTTTCGATACAAAGGCGCAGTGCGGAAACCGTGCCTGATGAGTTGTCAGTTCATGATGGGGCGCGGCATGTCGCAGTCTTCTGCAGCGAGAGGGTGGATTCGGTGAGCGCGCTGCTTTCTCGGTATCTCAAGGATTTTGGAGAACCGGCCGTCGCCGCTCCCGTCGTGGATGCGGACGATTTCGCGAACGACTTTGGCGGCTTTGCCGATCTTGCCTCAGAGCCTGTCGTCGATCTCGAAGCAGAGCGCCACAATGCTCACGCCGAGGGCTATGCGGAAGCGACCGCCGTGTTGACGGAGAAGTATGAACTGGAAGCGCAAACGGTCGCCTTTGTTCACCAGCGCGAGGTCGAAGAGCTTCGCGACCGCTACGAGGTTGAGACTGCGGCGCTGGTCGCCTCCCGGCTTGATGCCATGGCGAGCGCGATTGCCGAGCTTGTCAGCGCGACTGTCGCAAGGGCGCTGGCCCCCGTAATGACCGATGTCCTGTCGCAGAAGGCTGCCGTCGATCTCGCCGGCATTCTTCGCGAGGCGGTCTTGGAAGGCGATGTCGGCACCGTGACCGTCAAGGGACCTGCCCGGCTGTTCGATGTGTTGAAGGGTACTCTTGGCGAAAAGGCAGGTCTTCTGCGCCACCTTGAAACCGGCGATGTCGACCTGACTGTCGAATTTGGCGACGCCGTCCTTGTGACGCGCATGTCGGCCTGGGCGACGAGCTTGAAGAAAGTTCTGGAATGAGTGAGAGCGAAAACCACCATCACGGCAAGAACGAGATCATCATCGTCAAGCGGCATGGCGGCGGCGATCACGATGGGGCGCATGGCGGCGCTTGGAAGATCGCCTACGCCGACTTCATGACGGCCATGATGGCGTTCTTTCTCGTCATGTGGCTGGTCAACGCCGCGAACGAGGAAACCAAGGCCTCCGTCGCGACCTATTTCAATCCGATCAAGCTCTCCGACGAGAAGCCCACGCAAAAAGGCCTGAAGAAGCCTGTCGATCAGGCGGATGGCGATCAGAATCAGGAGAAGTCGAAGGAAAAGGAGGACAAACCCAACGAGGGCGCGGCGGCGGCAAACGGCGACGACCAGACCTCGACATCCGGCGACCAAACGAACTACTCCGAAGCCGACTTCTTCGAGAATCCCTATTCGGTCCTGGCAGAAATTGCGCAGGAGGTCGGCCAGCAGGCAAACGTCAGCGCCAAGGGTGAGGGCGGCGCGAGCGACTCCGGTCCTGCAACGGGAGCCGACGGTGGCCAGGCTTATCGTGACCCGTTCGATCCCGACTTCTGGACGAAGCAGGTCGAAGTTACCCATGCCAACAAAAGGCAGCCGGCTTCGAAAGATGTTCCTGCCGATGAAGCAGCGGATGCCACGGAAGTTGCGAAGGCCGAATCCGGGAACCCGGCGGATCTGACGAAAGCGGCGGACGCCGGCGAGAGTCACGACGCACAAGCCGCAGCGACAGCAGAGGACAAGCCGCAAGCCGAGGCGCAAAAAGCCGTTGAGCAGAAGAAGGCCGAGGACCTGCAAAAGGAAATCGCGCAGCAGATCAGCGTCGTGGCTGGCAAGCTCGCCGAAGGCCTCACGGTTACGGCGTCGGAAGGCGGCCTCCTGGTCAGCATCTCCGATCAGAGCGACGACTCCATGTTCAATATCGGGTCGGCCGTTCCGCGCAAGGAAATGGTGCTCGCAATGGAAAAGATCGGTGAGATCCTGAAGAGCAAGCCGGGCGCAGTCGCCATCCGCGGTCATACGGACGGCCGTCAATACAAGGGTGAAAACGAGAACTGGCGCTTGTCCATGGATCGTGCCCAGGCGGCCTACTACATGGTCGTTCGCGGCGGACTCGACGAAAAACGCGTCTCGCAGGTTTCGGGCTTTGCCGATCGCATGCTGAAGGAGCCGGCCGATCCGTTCAATGCTGCCAACCGGCGCATCGAGATATTGCTGCAGGCGGATCAGGGATAATCCATGGTCCGTCACCACCAACGTCTTCTGCTTTTGCTTTTTGGGCTTGCGGTGAGCCCTGCTACCGGCGTGCACGCGGAAGATCAGGAGGACATTGTCCCTTACAAGATGCTCCGGTCGCTGCAGTTCGTGCAGGATTCCGTCGTGCTCGGGGATCACTCGGCTGCCGAGATGCAGCGCTTCATGCTCGGGACGATCGATCAGCGTCTACGCACGATCGATCCATCGGTTTTCGATGATGAGCGTAATGTCGATGCGGCGCTAATCTACGCGATGAGCGGTGGTAATCCGGAGACCCTCGAATATCTCGTCGCGCGCGACGTGAACGGTCACTTCGACAACCGGGTCAGCGACGTCCTGCGGAAATATCTGAGCGGCAAAGGCCTGCTTGTTGCAAAGAGCCTTGTCGAGACCGCAAACGAATACAAGGACAAGAAAATCGGTCCCTATCTGGCGCTGGTGGGCGGCAACGTCACCATCGCCAAGAGTCCAGTGGAAGCGCTGAAGCTGTATGATCAGGCTCGCCTCTATGCGCCGGGTACGATCGTCGAGGAGGCGGCGCTACGCCGCTCCGTGTCTATCTGCGTCGAAGCAGGGATGGTGGATAAGGGTCTCGACTACTCGCAGCGCTACGTGCGTCGTTTCCTGCATTCGCCATATGCCAGCCAGTTCGCGGATCTTTTTGTCAGCCTGCTGGTCAATCACGATCATGAGGTGAAGCCGGACGACGTTGTTAACATCCTCTCCTTCATGGACGAGGCCAGGCAGCGCGAGGTCTACCTCCGCATCGCCCGCGCGGCGGCGATCGCCGGCAAGGGCGATCTCGCACGGATGGCCGCGGCGCGCGCCCAGACGCTTGCAGGCGATTCTGATAACGCCTTTGGAGCGCTGGCGGATTTCTACGGCGGCATGGCGGCGATCCCGACCGACAAGATCGATGCGGCCACGAAGAACATCGAATCCATCCCCGAGCAGGAGTTGTCGCCGCGCGACCARGCCCTCAGAGCCGCGGCAAAAGCTATTGCGGAACAAGTGCTTCGTCCGCCTGAACCGGCAAGCTTGACGCAAGCGACGACCCCTAAATCTAATGGCCAAGAAATTACTTCTGAACAGGCTGAAGCGGATCAGGGGGAGGTACCAAACCCAGTTCCAGGTCCCGTTGTGGGAGAATCGGCGGGGGGGCCGCCATCCGATGTTGGGGGACAGCAGGACGCCGACCCGTCATTCAACGCATTCGTGACGTCAAGCCGATCGCAGTTGGATGAGATCGACGGCCTCTTGAACAAAGAGAGTAATTGAGATGATGGACATCAGTGTTTTGGGGGGAGCATCCGGAGCAGGGGCTGCCTCTGGCATTGGCCGCCAGACGGGCAGCGGTGGCGATGCGGATGCAGGCGGGTTCTCCGATGTCCTGAACAAGGCAAGCGGCGGAAAGCATGACGCCGCCGAACAGTCCACGGCCGGCCGGCAGGCAGGCGAAGGCACCGATGGCAGCACATCCACTGCGCCGCGCCGTCCAAGCACTCAGCCATTGATCGATCTCGGCAGCACATCTCTCGCTGCGCAGGCGCGGATGAAAGAGAAAGCGTCTGGTTCGGCGGACAAAGAAACGAAGACGACGGAACAGAACGGTAAGCCTAAGGGCAAGCACGCTGATGAAGCCGATTTGCAGGATCTTTCGGATAGGCTGGATGATGACGCTGTAACGGTTCGAAAGGGCGCCAAGGAGACGAAGGCCGACGGTGCCGACGACCAGAAGGTCGCCCCGGACGATAGCACGCTGTCTGATGTCCTGAGCTTACTCAAGCAAGTCCCGACGGACGGAACTGCGGCTGCAGCGTTCGCGGCGATGGCAGCCGCGAAGCCGGAAGGCAAGGTATCGACAGAACCGAAAGAAAAGTCCGTTGCCAGCGTCAAGGCCAAGGATGAGATGTCTGTTGACGCAGGTCTGACCGGCGTCGATACAGCCGCGGACGTCCAGCTACCCGGCACTGAGGCCGAAGGCGGTATCGACGGGACGACATTCCGGCTGACCCGTGCCGACGGCCGTGGTCAGTCCATGGACATGCATCTTGGCGTTGACACGGATGCCGCCGAGTCCGGCGGCAAGGCTAACATCGAGAGCGTCTCTGTTCTGGATTCGCGCCGCTACATCGGTCTTGCGCAGAACACCAATTCTGCCGCCGTGACGGCCGCCATATCCGGTGATCAGGAATGGGCGCACGCCATGCAGGCGAGTTCTTCGCTGTCGAACGCCGCTGAGTGGACGAGCACCGGCAAGGTGGTGAATACACTCAAGATCCAGATGAACCCGATCGAACTCGGTCTCGTCACGGCGACGATGCGGCTGCAAGGCGACGCGCTCAACGTCGATCTGAAGGTCGAGACACCAGCTGCCTACCGGCAGCTCAAGGAAGACCACGGGAAGATCATCGAGGCATTGCGCAGCCAGGGCTTCGCGATCGACAACGTGACGATCAGCATGGCGCCAGTCGACCGTTCGGACACGGGCAACCAAGCGACCGCACAGGGCCAGCAGCAGGGCCAGGCGTTTGCCCAGCAAGGCCAAGGCGGGGAGGCGCGTGAGCGCCAAAATCACTCAGGACAGCGAACTGGCGGAGGCTTCAATGGCTCGGGCGAAAGCGGTGTTGAAAGCACTTCTTCTGGCGCCGCTGGCAGTAGTCGCGCTGGCGACGTCTACCTCTAGCGCTGAAGCGTCGAACAGCGCCTGCGAGGTGGAGATTCAAGCCGCCGCACTGAAATACGGTATTCCGGAAGGCATACTCTATTCCGTGGGTCTGACCGAAACCGGGCGCAAGGGATCCCTCTACCCTTACGCGCTGAACATCGAAGGCAAAGCCTTCTTTCCGCCCTCCGAGCAGGATGCTCTGAGGCAGGTCGATGTGGCGCGCCGATCGGGTGCGAAGCTCATCGACATCGGCTGCATGCAGATCAACCAATACTACCATGGTGAGAATTTCCGGTCCGCGGAGGAGATGTTCGACCCCCGCCGCAATGTGGAATACGCGGCAAGGTTCCTGCGCAATCTCCACGACCGACACGAAACCTGGACGATGGCAGTGGCCCGCTATCACGCCGGCCCCAACAATGACCCTGCCCAGAAGCAATATGTCTGCCGGGTCATCGCCAATCTGGTCGCCACCGGCTACGGCAAATGGACTCGCAATGCGAGCACCTTCTGCCAAAATTGATTCAATCAAAACTAGCAGAAAACAGAACAAAACAGAAATGTGTCATATTGTGGCGAGAATCTGTCTCAATATGGCAAGGCAAGTCACATTTTAGACCTTGTTAACTTTTCCACGAAATTTTTGTGTGCATAATTTCCGACCGCTACTACATCTAGATCAAATCGCGCCCCAATTCTTAATCAACTATTAATTCCTGCCAGTAAGTTCCTACAGCTTGTCCCGGAATCGCGCGATTCGTACCCATAGAGCATCGAGGTACCACAAGTGATTCGGAGGCGGACGAATGATCGTAGTGGTTGATGAGCGTGAGCTCGTGAAAGATGGTTACACTTCACTTTTTGGGCGGGAAGGCATTCCTTCCACAGGGTTTGATCCACGTGAATTCGGCGAATGGGTTCAGACGGCGGCGGACGCTGATGTCGCGGCCGTCGAGGCGTTCCTGATCGGGCAGGGGCAGCAGACTTTCGAGCTGCCGCGCGCGATCCGCGACCGTACCATGGCGCCGGTTATCGCAGTCAGCGATCAGCCGTCGCTGGAAAACACCCTTGCACTTTTTGATTGTGGCGTCGATGACGTCGTGCGCAAGCCTGTGCATCCCCGCGAGATCCTGGCTAGAGCCGCCGCCATTCGGCGCCGACTGAAAGCGATTTCCAGCCACACGGATATCGGTGCGATCCGCGTGTTCTCCGACGGCCGCGATCCGGAAATTCACGGTGAGGTTTTTGCGCTCCCCCGTCGCGAGCGTCGCATCCTTGAGTACTTGATTGCAAACCGCGGTCGTCGTGTCACCAAGACGCAAATCTTCAACGCGATCTACGGGATTTTCGACGACGAAGTCGAAGAAAACGTGGTTGAAAGCCATATTTCCAAGCTGCGCAAGAAGCTTCGGAAGAAGCTGGGCTTCGATCCGGTCGATTCGAAGCGCTTCCTTGGCTATTGCATTGACTGGAACTGATTTTTTCAGAACGGGCCGCGTTGCCTGAACCTGGTCGCTGCATTCTCGCGACATTGGTTCAACGCCAGACAGCCTCACGCAAGGCCCACCAAATACTCTCAAGCCTACTAAGGGAATCGAGGTTTTCAGATGAGCATTTTTGGCAGCATGAAGACGGCCGTGTCCGGCATGAACGCCCAGGCAAACCGCCTTAGCACCGTCGCCGATAACATCGCGAACGCAAACACGACGGGCTACAAGTCCGTTTCGACCGCTTTCTCGTCGCTGGTCCTGCCATCGACCTCGGGTAACTATAATTCGGGCGGCGTCCAGACATCCGTTCGCCAGTCGGTTTCGGAACAGGGCGACATCTCCTACACGACATCAGGCTACGACCTGGCGATCTCGGGCGACGGCTTCTTCATCGTTCAGAGCCCGGACGGCGTTCCGGTTCTGACCCGCGCCGGCGATTTCACCAAAGACCCCGAAGGCAACCTGGTCAATTCCGCCGGCTTCAAGCTGATGGGTTATTCTTACGACGCTGGCGCGCCGGCCGTCGTCGTCAACGGTTTCTCGGGACTCGTGCCGATCAACGTCAACCAGTCCGGCTTGACGGCGATCGCTTCGACGACCGGTACCTTTACCGGCAACTTGAACTCCAATGCCAACGTCGCAACTGGCAACCTTCCGTCTTCCAACACGGCGCCGATCACAGCTGACACGAAGCAGATGTCGATGGTTGGTTACGACAAGCTCGGCAACACGGTTCAGTACGATTTCTACTTCACCAAGACGGCCGTGACGACGCCCCCGCCGGCAGCTCCGGGTGTTGCGAGCACGTGGGAGGTTGCAGTCTTCCGTCATGACGATGCGGCAACAGGTGGAACCTCATCATTTCCGTACACTTCGACGCCGGGTCCGGCTCTCGTTGGCTCGACAAATTTGACGTTCGATGCCAACGGCAAGATGGTCAGCACTGGCGCCCTCACCATCGCCGATCCCGTCACCACCGGTTCGATCGCCATGGACCTCAGCGGTTTCACGCAGCTCGCCGCTGATTTTGCAGGTAGCGGCACGCCGAACGGCCAGGCCGCCAGCCCGGTCAAGGATGTCACGATCGATAAGGACGGCACGGTATATGCCAAGTATGCGGATGGCACGTCGAAGCCGCTCTACCGCATTCCGCTAGCGACCGTCGCCAGCCCGGACAACATGACGCTGATGAGCGGCAACGTTTATAGCGCAAACGGCCAGTCCGGCGTGACGGTCACCGGCTTCCCGCAGACCAACGGTTTCGGCACGATCCAGGCGGGAGCACTTGAAAGCTCGAACGTCGACCTCGCCGGCGAACTGACCGAAATGATCGAGTCGCAGCGCAGCTACACTGCCAATTCCAAGGTGTTCCAGACGGGGTCCGACATCATGGACGTCCTCGTCAACCTCAAGAGATAAGTAGGGTTCGGATAAGCCATGTCGCTCACTTCCGCACTGAATACCGCGCAGAGCATATTCAGCAACACCGGCACTCAAAGCAGTGTGGTGTCGAACAATATCTCGAACTCCAGCAACAGCGACTACGTGCGCCGGCAGGCGATGATCACCACGTCGCTGAATGGAGCGCAGGTTGTGAAGATCAGCCGCGCGCAAGAAGACGCGCTAATGCGTCAGTGGCTGAAGGCGAGTGCGCAAGACAGTGGCCAGCAGACGCTGCTTGGTGGTCTGACCGACCTGAAATCGATCATGGGCGGCAACGACTACGAGACGTCGCCGGCCAACTACCTGGCGACGTTCCGCGAAAAGCTGCAGGCTTTCCGCACATCGCCAAGCAGCACCATTGCCGCGCAAAGCGCGGTCACGGCTGCGCAGGACGTCGCCAATTCGCTGAACAACGCGACGAAATCCGTGCAGGCGGTACGCCTGGGCGCGGACAAGGAAATTGCAACGCAGGTTTCGACGCTCAATACGCTGCTCGCGCAGTTCAAGACGGCGAACGATGCCGTCAAGAGCGAAACGGCAACCGGTGGTAACCCTGCCGATGCGCTGGACGAACGCGACAAGCTGCTGAAGCAGATTTCTTCGATTGTCGGTGTCAACGCCGTCGACCGTCAAAACGGCGACATGGCGCTCTATACGACGGACGGAACCGTCGTGTTCGACACCATTCCGCGAACGGTTACTTTCGTCGCGCAGGACACTTACACCGCCCAGACAAAGGGCAACGGCGTCTACATCGACGGCGTGCTGCTCGGCAGTGGCAAAGGGTCGACAACGACGGCGCAGGGAAGCCTGCAGTCACTGCTACAAGTGCGCGATGACATCGCAACGACGTTCCAGTCGCAGCTCGATGAGATCGCAAAGTCTCTCGTGACGATGTTCTCGGAGACCGGCGGCACTCCCACTACGACACAGCCAGGTCTTTTCGTCTGGAAGACGGCGACCGGAGCAACTGGCGGCACACCGACGACCACAGGCGTGATCGATGGCATCGCGGGTACGATTGCGGTGAATGCCGCCGTCATCACCAACCAGGGCGGCGACCCGATGAAATTGCGTGACGGCACGATCACCGGCCTCACGAATCTCAATCCGACGGGCAGCAGCGGTTTCTCCGACAATCTCGATGCGCTCTACACGGCGATGGGCGCGGCCCAGACCTTCTCGTCGACCGCCGGCATCTCGTCCAACGTGAACATCATGGACTACGCCTCCAATTCGATCGGATGGCTCGAGCAGTATCGAAGCGATGCGACGACTGCGTCCGAGAATACGGCGGCGGCGCTCTCGCGTTCGACGGAAGCTTACTCCAACGAGACCGGCGTCAATCTCGACGAAGAACTGACCCTGCTCCTCGACATCGAGCAGTCCTACAAGGCGGCCACCAAGATCCTAAACGCTGTCGATGAAATGTTGAAGTCATTGCTAGACATAGCGAGTTAAGCCATGAAAAGTTCATTTATTTCTAGTTCGGCCATTCAGAACGCAATGCGATTGACGATCCGCCAGTCGCAGAAGCAATTGGTAACCGCGTCTCTCGAGGCGACGACGGGCGTTTACGCCGACATCGGCGCCTCCCTGGGCTCTGGTGCAGCCAAGAGCGTGAATTTCACAGCTGAGGTCAGCCGCATCAAGGCCCTCAAGGGCAGCAATTCCATCGTATCGGCGCGTCTCGAAGCTTCGCAGCTCGGCCTCAACAGTATGAAGACGGCCGGTGACGCACTGGTCTCCAAGCTGACCGCGCTTCAGGGAAGCCAGGACAAGACCAGCATCGCGGTGGCCATGCAATCTGCCGGCGACGCGCTTTCGCAGCTGATGGACACGGGCAATTCGATGCTCAACGGCGAGTACCTGTTCTCGGGTATCAACACCGATGTGCAGCCGCTCACCAACCAACAGAATGCCGCAACGACCGCCATTCAGACGAACCTCGAAGCCTACGCGAGCGGCCTGGGCAAGCCGGTAAGCTCTTTGACCGGCGCCGAGATGGGCACCTTCATCACGAACTTCGTTGAGCCGATGTTCTCCCAGGACACGTTCAACGGCACCTCCACACCGGTTGCATTCCCGCCGCCCGGCGCACCGACCCCGGTTGCACCCGCGGCCTACGTCACGCCGCCGGCCTGGAGCGATTGGTCGGCTGCTTCGAACCAGAACATGACGAGCCGCATCAGCAACTCTGAAGTCGTCACGTCGTCGACCAATTCCAACTCGGACGGCATGCGCTACTTCGCGCTGGCTTCGATCACAGTGTCGGCGCTGGCCAGCCAAAATCTGGGCGCCGACGCACTGAGCAAGGTCACCTCCACGGCGATCGGCTATGCCGCGCAGGCCACGACCGGCATCGTGACCCAGGCGAGCCAACTCGGCCTTTCGCAGGAGCGCGTCGAGAAGGCCAATGACGCTCTCGATGCACAGTCGAGCATTCTTCAGAACAAGCTCGTCGATCTTCAGGGCGTGGATACGTCGGAAGCGTCGACGCTGGTCAATACCCTCCAGACTCAGCTGGAGACCGCCTACACCATCGTATCGAAAATCCAGCAGTTGAGTCTCGTGAATTACCTTTGATGATCAAAGGTACGAAAGACAAAGAAGGATGCATGAATGTATCAGTTCTCTTACTCCGAGATCATGGAGGACTCGGTGGCCGATGCGAAGGAGCGGGAGCGTCAAGTTCTCGACCGGTCCATAGAGCTGCTGTCGATTGCGCGAGACAAAGAGAAATACAGCCGGGAAGCCATTGATGCATTGTTCTACACCCGGCGCGTTTGGGTAAGTTTTATCGAGGATCTCAAGCATCCGGACAACCAGCTTGAAATCCAATTGCGGGCCAACCTCATCTCCATCGCGATCTGGATCTTGAAGGAGTGCGATCGGATCAGGCGCCGGCAATCGACAAACTACCAAGGCATTATCGACGTTACCACCATCATCAGGGATGGACTAAAATGAAAAGCACACTTCGTATCTCGCTAAAAGCCGGGGAAAAGATCTTCATCAACGGTGCGGTCCTGCGCGTCGATCGCAAGGTCGCGCTGGAATTCCTGAATGATGTAACATTCCTTCTCGAAAACCACGTCCTCCAGCCGGAAGACGCGACGACGCCTCTGCGCCAACTCTATTTCATCGCGCAGATGATCCTCATCAATCCGGAAGGCAAGGATCAGTCGACCGCGATGTTCCGCAAGTCGATCACGATGCTGCTGACCTGCTTCAAGAACGAGGAAGTCCTCGCCGAACTGAAGCGCGTTGACGGTCTCGTTTCGACCGGCCGCGCCTTCGACGCCCTGAAGGCGATCCGCGGTCTCTATCCGATCGAGGATAGCATTCTCAACAACCAAGAAATGCACCCGGCGATGGTCGAGCAGATTCGCAAGGAGATCGCACCATGGCGGTAGACGGCGTCTCAAACGTCAATAGTTCTTCGTCGTCGAGCACCTCGAGCGCGCAACAGAAGGCGACGCTCAACTACGACAACTTCCTGCAGCTCCTCATCGCGCAGATGAAAAACCAGGATCCGACGGATCCGGTGGACGCGAGCGAACAGATGTCGCAGCTGGCGAGCTTCTCGCAGGTCGAGCAGACGATCCAGACGAACAGCAAGCTGGACACGCTGCTGGCGAGCTCCAGCCTGACGCAGGCTGGCAGCTACATCGGCAAGTACATGACCAGCGCTGACGGCAGCGTGAAGGGCACGGTTGCGTCGGTGAAGGTTTATTCCGACGGCATCATTGCGACGACGACGGATGGCGGTAGTATTCTCGTTCAGGCGGGAATCACCCTGGCCGACAAGGCTCCGACGACGACCGACACATCGTCTTCGAGCTAGTTGAAATGACAAGGCGGTTCGACCACACCGGACGGACCGCAAGGCGATATGAGGTTGCCTGCAATGAATGAAGCTGATGCACTTGACCTATTCCAGGCAGCGATCTGGACCGTTCTTGTTTCCGCCGGCCCGGCGGTCGCAGCGGCCATGATCGTCGGTCTGATCATCGCGCTGTTCCAGGCGCTGACGCAGGTTCAAGAAGCGACACTCACCTTCGTTCCGAAGATCGTGGCCGTCCTCGTCACCATCGGCATCTCGGCTCCGTTCGTCGGATCGCAGATTTCGATTTTCACCAATCTGGTGTTTTCTCGCATTCAGTCAGGTTTCTGAGCCACTTTCGCGCAAGCTTCGCCATTTAAGTCTCGTTCCGAATTGGTGGGCATCATGCCCGCACCTCTCATGAAGAGACGGAATCGAAATGGCGCAACCTCCTGCACTCCCCCTCCCGAAAGCCGGACTTAGCGTACGTGATATCGGTTTTGCCATGGGCATCATCGTCATTATCTGCGTGCTCTTCCTGCCGATCCCGCCGTTCTTGATCGATATGGGACTGGCCTTCTCGATCGCCTTCTCGGTGCTGATCCTGATGGTGGCGCTGTGGATCCAGAAGCCGCTCGATTTCTCGTCCTTCCCGACCATTCTTCTGATCGCGACCATGACGCGATTGGCGCTGAACATCGCGACGACGCGCGTCATCCTATCGCATGGCAACGAGGGTCATGATGCCGCCGGCGGTGTCATCGCGGGCTTTGCCAGCCTTGTCATGTCCGGCGACTTCGTGATCGGTCTGATCGTCTTTTTGATCCTGATCACCATCAACTTCATCGTTATCACCAAGGGTGCTACGCGTATCGCGGAAGTCGGCGCGCGCTTCACCCTCGATGCGATCCCCGGCAAGCAGATGTCGATCGACGCCGACCTTTCGGCCGGCATCATCGACGAGAAGGAAGCACAGCGCCGCCGCAAGGAGCTGGAAGAGGAAAGCTCCTTCTTCGGCGCCATGGACGGTGCGTCCAAGTTCGTTCGCGGCGACGCGATTGCCGGGTTGCTGATCACTTGCATCAACGTCTTCGGCGGCATCATCATCGGTTACTTCCGCCATGGAATGCCGATCTCCGAAGCCGCCGACGTCTTCGTCAAGCTCTCGGTTGGTGACGGTCTCGTTTCGCAGATGCCGGCCCTCATCGTTTCTCTCGCAGCCGGCCTTCTCGTGTCGCGCGGCGGCACCGTCGGTTCCACCGAACAGGCAGTCGTCAACCAGCTCAGCGGTTATCCGCGGGCGCTTTCTGTTTCGGCGGTTCTGATGGCGATCCTCGGCCTGATGCCGGGTCTGCCATTTGTGCCCTTCATGTTCCTGTCCGGTCTTCTGGCCTTTGGTGCCTGGTTCATTCCCCGCCAAGTCGAGGCGGAGAACAAGGCTCGTCGCGAGCTGGAAGAAAAGAAGGTCGTCCAGAACAAGGAACTCGAAAAGGATTCCGTCAAGTCGGTGCTGCGCACATCGGAAATCGAGCTCGCGCTCGGCAAGATGGTGTCGACACGCCTGCTCGGCGCTCACCAGGAGCTTGCCTTCCGCGTCGGCAAGATGCGCAAGAAGTTCGCAACGCAGTACGGTTTCGTTGTTCCGGAGATCAAGGTCACGGACGATATCGGCATTGCCGAGAAGTCCTATCAGATCCGAATTCACGGCACGACGGTCGCGTCCAACATGCTGCGCGTTGGCGAAGTTCTTGTTGTCACCGGCTCCGGCCGCAAGCCAAGCATTCCGGGCGACGAGATTCGCGAACCAGCCTTCGGCATGCCGGCGGTTTCCATACTCGAAGCATTCGCCGACGATCTGAAGCGCGAGGGTTTCCAGCCGATCGACAACGTTTCTGTCGTCCTGACGCATATGAGCGAAGTCATCCGCAACAATCTGCCGGCGCTCCTGTCGTACAAGGATGTGAAGGTCCTGATCGACAGGCTCGATCCGGAATACAAGAAGCTGGCGGACGAGATCTGCTCGTCGCACATGTCCTATTCCGGCCTGCAGGCCGTGCTGAAATTGCTCCTCGCCGAGCGTGTGTCGATCCGCAACCTGCACCTCATCCTGGAAGCCGTCGCCGAACTCGCGCCGCATGTCCGCAAGACCGAGCAGATTGTCGAGCATGTGCGTGTTCGCATGGCGCAGCAGCTTTGCGGCGATCTCGCGGACAACGGCGTGCTTCGCGTGCTGCGACTCGGCAGCAAGTGGGATCTCGCCTTCCATCAGGCGCTGAAGCGCGACAACAAGGGCGAGATCATCGAGTTCGACATCGACCCGCGCATGCTCGAAGAGTTCAGCGAGCAGGCGACGAAAGTTATCCGTGAATTCATGGATCGCGGCCTGCCGTTCGCCCTTGTCACCTCGCCGGAAACACGCTCCTATGTGCGCATGATCATCGAACGATTGTTCGCAACGCTCCCGGTCCTGTCGCATGTCGAGCTGGCCAAGGGCATCGAGATAAAGATTCTGGGCTCCATTTCATGATAACAGACCCGCAAGGGACCGTCCTGGCGCTGTTCCTGATCTTCTGCAGGATCGGCGGCTGTGTTCTGGTGATGCCCGGCTTTTCGTCTGCCCGTGTCGCACCGCACTTGCGGGTTTTCATTGCAGCTGCCTTATCCCTTGCAATCCTTCCAGTGCTCTGGGAAACGGTCTATCCGATCGTCCACACCTCGAACGCCACCTATATCGGCTACATTTTCAGCGAGTCGCTGGTTGGCGTCATGTACGGCATGCTTGCTCGGCTTTACACGCTCGGCCTGCAGTTCGCAGCCAGCGTGATTGCGATGATGGTCGGCTACACTCAACCGAGCGCGGGCGATATCTTCGAAGATTCCCCGGAAAGCAGCCTTTCAGGGTTCATCACCTTTGCCGGCATGATGATCCTGTTCATGATGGACTTTCATCACGTCGTCTTCAGGGCATTGGTCGATTCCTACACGTCGATGCCCTTCGGAGGCATCCTGCAGATGCGCAGCACGCTGATCTCGTTCACGGACACGCTGTCATCGACATTCATGATCATGCTGCGGCTCTCAAGTCCCTTCCTGATCTACGGCCTGATGTTCAACATCGCGATCGGCTTCATCAACAAGCTGGCGCCGCAGATTCCGGTGTATTTCATTTCGACGCCCTATCTGCTTCTCGGCGGCCTGTTCCTGTTCTATTTCTCAGTGGCGGCGCTGGTTAGCCAGTTCGGCCAATCCTTCGCCAGCGTGTTCATCGGCAGGTAGCGACATGGTGGACAAGACGCGCTCACAGAAACTGAAACGCCTCGTGGCGGTTCAACGTCATCTGGAGCAGATGGCTGAATTCGACCTTGCCGAAACGAGCCGTCAGCGGTCGGAAGTCAACGAGCAAATGGACAGCGTCATCCTGGCGCTCGGCTCCATGGACCCGGTCCATCATGCCTTCTCGCAAAGCTATGCGGATCGCTTCAACCGATTGGGGATCAAGGACAAGCAGCTGATCGGCATGCAGCAGATTCACGAAATGCGCGTTGTTCAGGAACGCGCCAAGGGCGATCGCCTGGAAGACGGCATGCGTGAGGCGCTCGAGGCCGAGCGCCGCGAAGCCGCCGACAACGCAGTCTATGATCTCATCGATCAAAAATTCGGTACGCCAGCCTCCAGCAAGCTTCAAAAATCATAATCGTCACAATCTTAATCAAGAGGATTGTGACTTGGCTATTTCACCTCCGAGTGATCTGGTCCTGGATGTTGTCAAAGCTGCCGACCCGCTCGAGGTGCAGGCAGCCCAGGAAAAACTGAAGGCAAACCAAGCGGCGTTTGCCGCCAACAGTCTCGCCGAAGCCGGCAACGGCTTTACCTCGGCCGTTGATATTCTCGATCGCGCCGCGGGCAAGACCGGTTTGAGCGACAGCAAAAACCGCAGCACCAAGACAGAAGAGGTGCCGGAAACCTACCGCAAGTTCGAGGCTATGGTCCTGCAGAACTTCATCAAGAACATGCTGCCGAACGACAGCGAAGAAGTGTACGGCAAGGGTGCCACCGGTGATATCTGGAAGGGCATGATGGCCGAACAGCTCGGCAACGAGATTTCGAAGGGCGACGGCATCGGCATTGCCAAGCAGCTCTATCACGATGCGCTGAAAAAGCAGGAAGGCAAGGTCGCCAACGCTTCCACCGATCAGGACGATCGCAACATGGCGATGAGCATGATCGACGACTTCCAGCGCAAGACCTTCGGTACACCAACTGCGGACAACAAGTCCGCCAATGACGCCTGAGAAAATCGAGGACAAAAATGGAAATAATCTCGAACGACTATCGTATCAAATCGGTTCTTGGACGCCTCGAAATGATCATCGACAACGAGAACACGCGTATCGGCAACGATCCGCAGTTCGATCTCAAGGTGTCGAACACGCACAAGAGCCGCTGCCTCTACGAGCTGTCGATGCTCTTCCGCGACACAGACCCGAAGGAACTGGCTGCCACGCATCTTGATCAGCTGCATGGGCTCAAGAAGAAGCTGGTGCTGAACGCACGGCGCGTCGAAGCGCATCTGGAAGCGGTCCGCACCGTTGCCGATCTCCTGAAGAATGCAGTCCAGGATGCGGACGCCGACGGCACCTATTCCCAAGAGCAATTCGTAGCACGTGACGCTTGATGATTAAGCTCGTTCTGACAGGCGTCTGGGTTTGCGCGATCACGCTGGCATCGGTCTATTTCTCGGTGCACATGGCAACGGCACCTGCGCCGGCCCCCGATGATTCCAAGCAAAGCCAGCTCGAGCTTGTAAAGGGCGAGACGATCACCGTGCCGATCATCGCCGACGGTACAATTACCGGCTACTTCCTCGGCAGGATCTCTTTCATGATGAACAAGGACGCGGTGAAGAACGTGTCCTTGCCTCTGACGGAAATGACGACCGACGAGCTCTTTACATTGCTCGTCGGCAACAAGATGATCGACATCTCCAACATGAAATCCTTCGATCCGAACGCCTTTCGGGAGATGATAAAGAAGGACGTCAACCAGCATCTGGGTGGAGAGTATATCGAGCAGGTCATGCTGGAACAGCTCGACTACCTCCCCAAGACGAGTGACTCCGGACAACACAAGAGGACGGGCAAGCCCGTCAACGTCGTCGCTCCGGAACCGGTAGCGGATTAAAGCTGCCAGAGAGTGACTCGGTCCTTGCTTTAAGCGGCGCCCTTGGGGCGCCGTTTCTGCGTTTTTGTGCCGACTGTAGACGGTTAATAATTCCTTCCACCAAGGGGCGAAATTCAAACGGTTTTCCTAAGAGATAGTTGAAATCGCGCTGTTACAAGACCGGCCCGATGGGCTGACTGTGCACTGACATTCTGTTTCTCGGAATTCTCTCATGCGCTCCCAGGCCAACGCCACCGGTCGATGCTGAATCGTCTGGTGCGGCTATGTGATCTGTTCGGGGATGCATGCGCATGAAACACTATCGTCAGGAAACCGGCATGAACCTGATCGCGAATTTCGCGGTCTTGTCGTCGCGCCGCGCGATTTTCGATCTGCCGGTCTGCGACCTAGGCTGGGATGACGCCCTGGTGCTTTTCAATGAACTCCTGTCGATACCGGTCGGGCAGACATCCGTTTCCTTCGTCACCGCGCGCAACATGCTCATGGCGCTGCGCGACAGCGACTATCGCGCCGTTCTTGCACAAAACCTGCTGCTTCCCAATGGTCCAGGTTTCAACATCGCGTCGAAGGTGGCGCATGGCTCGCCGTTCTCTGCCAGCTTGAGGGCCGCCGATTTCGTGCCGGCGCTGCTGACGTTCATGGAGACACCGCGCCGCATCGGCCTTATCGGCACGAACCCTCAAGAGGCTCGCCTGACTGCAGCGAAATTCCGTCGGCACGCGCCATGGCACGAGTTCACCGTCATTTCCGACACGCTCTCCCACACAGAAGGCAGGTCGCGGATCGTAGATCAGATCGACGGGCAAATGCTCGACATACTCATCGTCGGAGCGCGCACTCCATTTCAGGAAAAATGGATCCAAGAGAACATCCGGGCGGATCACGCTCGCCTAGTGCTTGCTGTCGGCGACCTGTTCGATGTCGTGGCCGGTATGATCCGCCCCGTGCCGAAGATTGTACGGACGGTGGGACTTGAACGCGCCTATCGCTGGACGCAATGGCCGGCGCGCCCTGGCCTTCGTTCCGGCCTGGGCTTTGCTGCCTTCCTGTACTACGCCCTCCGGTACGACGGAACGCCGCATGCGGATACGGAACTGACCGACGCAAGGTCGGCCAGTTAACCTTTTCTTTGCCATGAACTTTTAGTGTTGGTTAACCCGTCCGCTTTCGCGGATGGCTTCGACCGTTCATACGCATGAGATCTGGCGATGTACGACAACAACCCGAGAAGCCAAGCCTTCCGCCGACCTGTGGCGGTCGAGGGCGAGCGTGTGGCGATGCCATCCAAAACTGCGGCCGCGATGCCGGCTGCGGAGGCAGAATTGCTCGGGGTGATCGAGCGTGCGCTCGAGCGGCAGCGGTCCAGACGTGATGCCGAGGCGCCGCCGCCGCTTGTCAGCCGCATCGAAACGATCCTGGGCAAGCGGCTCGAGGCTGCGAACGATGCAGCGGCTGCCGCGATCGATCCGTCGTCTGTTGTGCCTTCGGAAGTTACGTGCGCCACACAAGCGACAGCGACCCCGAACGTCGCCACGCTGCCTACCGAACACAGTGCACCGAAATCGCAGCGTCTGAAGCCACTTGCGATAGTTGCTCTCATCTCCGCATTGGGCGCGGCGAGCGGTGCCCTGATCCCGGCCGAAACGGCGCGCTATAGCGCTGACGCTGTGCTCGCTGTCCAAGGTGACGGCGAAGGCCGTGCGGCCGTCGCTAAAGCGGCCGAGAAGACGCTTCGGTCTTCCCACGTGATCGCGGCAACGGTCGCTGCGTTGAAACTCGATCGCGATCCGGAATTTTTCGGCCTCTCCTCGGATGCGTTTGCGGTGGCTGTCGACCTGCTTTCGACCGATGGCGCTGCCGCCGATCCGCTTTCGCACGCAGAAGCATCGCTCGTTTCCGCGATCCGCACCACGAGCGACCCTCACGCCGGCACCATCGATTTCAAGGTGACGACCGGCAGCGCCGAGAAATCCGCGCGCATTGCGAACTACCTGGCGTCTGTCGTGACAGGCTCAGGAACCACAAAGGCCGCGGCCGAAGACGGGTCGCTGAAGAAGGCGGCCGACGCGGCGCAACTCGATCTTACGGCCTTCACGCAGAAAAGTGGCGAAGGCAACGTGAAGGTTGCCATCGATCTGCAGCGGCAGATCGGGAGCATGGACGCGGAACTGAAGGCAGGGGACGAGCGAATTGCTGCTACCCAGGAAAGGGCCCGTCGTCTGAAGGCGGCGAAGGTTGGCGATGTCATTGCCGGTACGCTGGATGCGGACCTCATGTCGCCGACGCTCGTCGATCGCCGCGACAAGTATGTGGCGGCACAACTGTCTCATTCACAGCTGTCGGCCAATCTCGGTCCCCGCCATCCCCGCTTGCAAGCTCAGCAGGCAGAGGTCGACGGCTTGAAAGCAGCGATCGGTGACGACATCGCCCGGCTGCTCCGCGAAACGACCGACGAGATGAAGCAGGCGACCGTCGAGAAGCGGCAGCTAAGCGACAGTCGCAATGCACTGATTGCGCAAAGCAAGGATACGGGTGTCGACCTGGCGAAACTCGCCGAGCTTCGCGACAAGGCGAGTGCGGCACGCCAGCGCCTTGAGGATGCGATCACGACCGGAGCGGTGACGCCTGGTGCCGGCAGCCTGCGACTGCAGAAGGCGGTGCAGGTCGCCGCAGTGCCGGCGGAGGAGGGCTGGCTCCCCACGTTGCTCGGCGCCTTTGCTGGCCTCGCATTTGGTCTTGCGACAGTGTCTTTCAAAGCGCGCGCCAGGTTCACGGCGTCCGCAAGGAAGGAACCGTCGCTGCCCACTCCCGCCCCGAAGCCGGTTGTCGTCGCGCCATCGGCAGCTGAGCCTGCTGCGATGCCGCAGGAAGTGGACATTATACGCGCGGAGCTCGCCGCCATGCGCGACAGGTTGCGTACCCGGCAGGCGGCATCCTGAACCAGCTGCGACACGATTGTTCTTGCATTTGCCATTTTAGGCAGGATAGGGCGTGGACAGGCAAATCGCGCTGGGCGCCACCGGCTACAATGAGCGAAAGCAAGGGCAGGAGATAGTCTTGACGACAGTGATTGATGGCAAACAGGTCGCAGCTTCCGTAATCGAAACGGTGAAGGCGGCGACATCGGCGCTGGACAAGCAGAGCGGTGTCAAGACGGGTCTTGCGGTCGTGATCGTTGGCAATGATCCGGCCAGCCACGCCTACGTCAACTCCAAGAGCAAGATGGCGAAGGAATGCGGCTTCAAATCCGTCCAGCACACTTTGCCTGTCGAGACCACGCAGGATGAGTTGGCGGCACTCGTCGCGTCGCTGAACAACGACCCCTCGATCCACGGCATCCTTGTGCAACTGCCGCTGCCGAAGCACCTGAAATCCGAACCGATCATCCAATCGATCCTGCCTGAAAAGGATGTCGACGGTCTGCACGTCGTCAATGCCGGCAAGCTTGCAACCGGCGATCTTGTAACGGGCCTGGTATCCTGCACGCCAGCCGGCGCGATGGTCTTCGTGCGCCGCACGCACGGCGAAGATCTCTCCGGCCTGAATGCCGTCGTCATCGGCCGCTCGAACCTGTTCGGCAAGCCGATGGCGCAGTTGCTGCTGAACGCCAACGCGACGGTCACCATCGCTCACTCGCGCACCAAGGATCTGCCCGTTGTCTGCCGCAATGCGGATATTCTGGTTGCCGCCGTTGGCCGGCCGGAAATGGTCAAGAGTGATTGGGTGAAGCCCGGCGCCACGGTCATCGACGTCGGCATCAATCGCATTCCGGCTCCCGAGAAAGGTGAAGGCAAGACTCGTCTGGTCGGGGATGTCGCCTTTGAAGAGGCGGCAAGGGTCGCCGATGTCATTACGCCGGTTCCGGGTGGTGTGGGCCCGATGACCATTGCGATGCTGATGGCCAACACCGTCATTGCCGCCCATCGCACCGCCGGTCAGACACCGCCGACATTCTGATCCTGCCGTGGAGCAGGGCCTGTTGAGGCCCTGACGATCAGCTCGGTCTTCCAGAGCTCCTGCTCCGGGAAGGGCCCTTCCTGCTTGATCGTTCCGATGAGCCGTTGGGCGATGCGCACGCCTGCCGCCCGAAGCGAGGATCGTGTCGTCGTCAGCGGCACCGAGAAGTTCTCGGGCTTCAGATGTGGCAGGACGTCGTCATGCGCGATCAGCGAGATTTCCTCCCCGAGCTTCAGGCCGGCCTGGTTTACGGCGCGGATCGCGCCAAGCGCCAACACCGTACTGGAGCAGAGGATAGCCGTCGGCCGCTCCGGTATCTGCAGAAAGCGCTCCATTGCGGTCTGGCCAAGCTCGTCCGTCATTGATGTGTGGCTCATGTGATCGTCCGGAAGCGACAATCCCCGCTCGGAAAGTGCGGCAATCATTCCGTTCTTGCGACGGATCGCAAAGTCGAGATGCTCCGGCCCGTTGAGCAGGGCAAAGCGCGTATGGCCGAGCTGAAGCAGCAGGCGCGCGGCATCGTAGAAAGCGCCTTCATTGTCGATGTCGAGGTAGGGATAGTCCGGCTCGGAGCCGAAGGAGCGGCCATGCACGAGGAAGGGCATCGAAAGCGACTTCAGCATCGGTAGTCGCGGATCATGGCCGCGCATATAGGCGACGAACAGCGCATCGACATTGCCGCTGATCGCAAGCCGCCTCAGCGCGCCCACTTCGTCGTTGGGATCGGCCGGCATGATCACGAAATGAAAGTCGTGGCGCACGGCCTCCTCGCCGAGGCCCGTCAGGAATTCGCCGAAATGGACGTCCGAATAGTGGTCGGGAGCGGTTGGCATTACGAGGCCGATGGAACCGGCCTTGCCGGTCGCAAGCCGCTGGGCCGCCTTGTTCGGACGGTATCCGGTTTCCTTGACGGCCTGCAGCACGCGCTCGCGCGTCGCCTCATTGACTTCGGGGTAGCCGTTCAATGCGCGGCTTACCGTCGTCTGCGACAGTCCAAGCAATTCCGATAGCTGTTTGAGATTCACGTGTTATGCTTCCTCCGCTCGCACTGGCCGCCAGCTCCCAATGGCATCCAAAGCGCTTTCAATTATGTAGCAGCTGTACCGCTTGACTCAAGCAAAATCGCGCCATATTCCCAAGGGTGTGGCGTGGGTACTTCGGGGATAACAGGGCCGCGTCTGCTGCCCTTTTCGCGAAATAGCTTGACTCTTTTCCATCGAAAGTGAAATGAGTGCATTTGTCAAAGCGCTTTGGAACGGCATCCAAATAGTTTCAAAAGTGCGGTTGGGATTGTGATGGGAGGTTGATCACATGAGAAAGACGTTTTTGATGGGCGTTGCCGCGGCGGCGCTTCTTGCTGCGGGTGCCGCGTCGGCTGCCGATCTGAAGTTTGCCCCCGGGCAGGATTCGAAGTTCAACTGGAAGAGCTACGACGACTTCAAGGCTGCTCATGCCGACCTGAAGGGCGAGCAGATGACCATCTTCGGGCCATGGCGCGGTGAAGACGAAGCCTTCTTCCGCAGCATTCTGGCCTATTTCACCGAAGCGACCGGCGTGGACGCCAAGTACTCGTCTTCGGAAAACTATGAACAGCAGATCGTCATCGACACGCAGGCTGGCTCGCCGCCGAACATCGCGATCCTGCCGCAGCCGGGCCTTCTCGCCGACCTCGCCGGCAAGGGCTTCCTGACGCCACTCGGCGATGAGACCTCTGCTTGGGTCAAGGAAAACTATGGCGCCGGCGACAGCTGGGTTGGCTATGGCACCTACAAGGGCAAGGACGGCAAGGAAGCCTTCTACGCCTTCCCATACAAGGCCGACGTGAAGTCGCTTGTCTGGTATGTGCCGGAGAATTTCAAGGAAGCAGGCTACAAGGTCCCGACGACCATGGAAGAGCTCCATGCCCTGACGGACCAGATCGTCAAGGACGGCGGCGTGCCGTGGTGCATCGGCCTCGGCTCCGGTGGGGCGACCGGCTGGCCGGCAACGGACTGGATCGAAGACATCATGCTGCGCCAGCAGAAGCCTGATGTTTACGACAAGTGGACGACCAACGAAGTGAAGTTCACCGATCCGGCCGTCGTTGCCGCGGTCGAGGAATTCGGCTCCTTCGCCAAGAACGAGAAGTATGTCAGCGGTGGCGTTGCAGCGGTAGCTGCGACCGACTTCCGCGACAGCCCGAAGGGTCTCTTCGGCGTGCCGCCGAAGTGCTATCTGCATCACCAGGCTTCATTCATTCCGTCCTTCTTCCCAGAAGGCACGAAGCTCGGTCAGGATGCCGACTTCTTCTATATGCCGACCTATGCGGCGCATGCCGATCTCGGCAAGCCGGTTCTGGGCGCTGGTACGCTCGTAACCGTCACGAAGGACTCCAAGGCCGCCCGGGCGTTCGTTGAATTCCTGAAGACACCGATCGCACACGAAGTCTGGATGGCGCAGTCCAGCTTCCTGACGCCGTACAAGGGCGTCAACACGGCAGCCTATGCAAACGATCAGATGAAGCGGGAAGGCGAGATCCTGACGACTGCGACGACTTTCCGCTTCGATGGTTCCGACCTGATGCCGGGCAAGATCGGCGCGGGCGCATTCTGGACAGGCATGGTCGATTTCGTTGGTGGCAAGTCTGCGGAAGACACCGCCAAGGAAATTCAGGGTGCCTGGGACGCGATCAAGTAACATCGCCTGAGTTCCATGCCGTCGGTTGCGGCGGCATGGTTGAAATACATGGCCGGATACTGGGAGTGTCCGGCCACTGTCGCCTGTCGCGTCGAGCGATGGCGGCGTGACGACATCGGCGCGCATACCCGTCAGGACAGACAGGGTAGCAGGGGAGGGACGAATGCTGTCGCAGATAGTTTCCGCTTTGGGGGTCGTGGTCGTGGCGGTCTTCGCCTGCTCGGCCTATTTCTATTTTTCCAACAAGATCCTGGATTGGTCCCTGCCGGTGAAGGATGGTGACATCCATTCCGCGGCGCGCAACCTGAATCGCCGGGCGATGATCCGCCCGTGGCTGTTCATCGGGCCGGCCCTTCTCCTCCTTGTCGTCTACCTCGTTTATCCCGTGGTCGCGACGCTCATCCTGTCCTTCTATGATCGCTCCGGTGAGCAGTTTGTCGGCTTTGCGAACTATCAGTGGGCTTTCACCGACCGCGAATTCCGCCAGTCGATCTTCAACAACATCCTGTGGCTGGCGGTCGTGCCGGCGGCCTGCACCTTCTTCGGCCTCGTCATCGCCGTGATGACCGACCGCATCTGGTGGGGCAATATTGCCAAGAGCATCGTCTTCATGCCGATGGCGATCTCTTTCGTCGGCGCATCGGTTATCTGGAAGTTCATCTACGAATACCGCGGCGGCAACGATGTGCAGATCGGCCTCCTCAACGCGATCGTCCAGCTGTTCGGCGGGACGCCTCAGGTATGGATCTCGGTTCCCTTCTGGAACAACTTTTTCCTGATGATCATCCTCATCTGGATTCAGACCGGTTTTGCGATGGTAATCCTGTCCGCGGCGCTCCGCGGCATCCCTGAGGAAACCATTGAAGCCGCCGTCATCGATGGCGCAAACGGCTGGCAGATCTTCTGGCGCATCATGGTGCCGCAGGTCTGGGGTACGATCGCCGTTGTGTGGACCACGATTACCATTCTCGTGCTCAAGGTCTTCGACATCGTGCTGACCATGACCAACGGTCAATGGAATACGATGGTGCTCGCCAACCTGATGTTCAACTGGCTGTTCCGAGGCGGTGGTGACTCCGGCCGAAGTGCTGTTATCGCGCTGATCATCATGCTGGCCGTGACGCCGATCATGGTCTGGAACGTCCGTCGCGCCAATCGCGAGCTGGGAGGCCACTGAGATGACGCTTACCCGAGATTTCTTCAAGATCGGCCCCGCCCGTCTCTTTGTCCACTTTGCGGTCCTCGTGATCGTCGTTCTGTGGCTGATCCCGACGCTCGGTATCTTTGTCAGCGCGTTGCGCGACAAGGACCAGCTCGTCGTCTCCGGCTGGTGGACGGCCTTTGCGGGCTCGTCACGCACCGTTGCCGTGCGCCTTGGACAGCCCGACCAGCAGAAGCAGGAAGGCGCCATTTACGTCATTTCGGGCAATGTGCTGGAAGGACAGCAGGGGCGCTCCATCCGCGCTTTCGGCACGCGCGTCCAGCAGCCGTCCGCCTACAAGGCGGGCGAGACGGCTGATCTCGGCGACGGCGTGTCGCTCACCGTCGCAGCCGACGGCAACTATCGCTATATGAAGTATGCCGCCTTCGGACCGGATGACGGCGGCCGCCGTGTCTACATTTCCGTCGCCACGCCGCCGGAATTCACGCTGCAGAACTACAAGAACGTTCTGACCAGCGAGGGTATCGGGCAGTCCTTCATCAACTCGCTGACTGTCACCATCCCGGCGACGATCATCCCGATCCTGATCGCCGCCTTCGCGGCCTACGCGCTGAGCTGGATGGAGTTTCCGGGGCGCGCGTTGCTGATCGCGCTTGTTGTCGGCCTTATCGTCGTGCCGCTGCAGATGTCGCTCATTCCGCTTCTGCGACTTTACAACGGAATCGGCGCACTGCTCGACGCTCCGTCGAAGACCTATCCCGGCATCTGGTTCGCGCACACTGCCTTCGGCATGCCGCTCGCAATCTATCTGCTGCGCGCCTACATCGCCGGTCTCCCGAGGGAAATTATTGAATCCGCCCGCGTCGACGGCGCCAGCGATTTTGAAATCTTTACCCGTATCGTACTACCCTTGTCCTTCCCCGCGCTCGCATCCTTTGCGATCTTCCAGTTCCTGTGGGTGTGGAACGACCTGCTTGTCGCCATGGTCTTCCTCGGCACCGACAGGGACCACCTCGTGCTGACAGGCGCGCTGAACGCGCTGCTCGGGTCACGGGGTGGCAACTGGGAAATCCTGACGGCCTCGGCCTTCGTCACCATTGTCGTACCCCTGCTCGTGTTCTTCGGCTTGCAGCGCTATCTGGTGCGTGGTCTGCTCGCGGGCTCGGTCAAGGGCGGTTAGCAACCCAAGACGATCGAACAGGAAACATGAGCATGGCATCCCAATCCATTTTGACGGCCGACAAGGACTGGTGGCGCGGCGCGGTGATCTATCAGATCTATCCGCGCTCCTACCAGGACTCCAATGGCGACGGCATCGGCGATTTGAAGGGGATCACCGCCCGGCTGCCACATGTCGCCGCCCTCGGCGCCGACGCGATCTGGATCTCGCCTTTCTTCACTTCGCCAATGCGCGATTTCGGCTACGATGTCTCCGACTACGAGAACGTCGATGCCATTTTCGGCACGCTGGTGGATTTCGACACGCTGATTTCAGAGGCCCATCGCCTCGGCATTCGCGTGATGATCGACCTCGTCATCTCGCACAGCTCGGACCAGCATCCCTGGTTCGTCGAGAGCCGATCCAGCAAGACCAACGCGAAGGCCGACTGGTATGTCTGGGCTGATGCCAAGCCTGATGGCACGCCGCCGAACAACTGGCTGTCGATTTTCGGCGGTTCCGCATGGGCGTGGGATCCGACGCGCATGCAGTACTACATGCACAACTTCCTGACCTCGCAGCCGGACATGAACCTGCACAATCCCGAGGTTCAGGACCGGTTGCTTGATGTCGTCCGCTTCTGGCTGAAGCGCGGCGTCGATGGCTTCCGCCTCGATACGATCAACTTCTACTTCCACGACAGGGAGCTGCGCAACAATCCGGCGCTCGCCCCCGAGCGCCGCAACGCCTCAACCGCTCCGGCGGTCAATCCCTATAACTTCCAGGAGCACCTTTACGACAAGAACCGGCCGGAGAACCTGGAGTTCCTGAAGCGGTTCCGCGCCGTGCTCGAGGAGTTTCCGGCGATTGCTGCCGTCGGCGAGGTGGGCGACAGTCAACGCGGTCTTGAGATCGTCGGCGAATACACGTCAGGCAATGACAAGATGCATATGTGCTATGCCTTCGAGTTCCTGGCGCCCGACCCCTTGTCGCCTGAACGCGTCGAGGAGGTGATGGAAGACTTCGCGGCCGCGGCACCCGATGGCTGGGCCTGCTGGGCGTTTTCCAACCACGATGTCATGCGCCATGTCAGCCGCTGGGGCTCGCTGGTCGCCGATCACGATGCATTCGCCAAGCAGTATGCGTCGCTCCTGATGACGATGCGCGGTTCCGTCTGCCTCTACCAGGGCGAGGAACTCGGCCTGACCGAGGCCGATCTCGCCTATCAGGACCTGCAGGATCCCTACGGCATCCAGTTCTGGCCGGAATTCAAGGGCCGTGATGGTTGCCGCACGCCGATGGTTTGGGATAGCCAGGTCGCCCAGGGCGGCTTCTCGACCGTCAAGCCGTGGCTGCCGGTTCCTGTCGAACACATCCTGCGCGCCGTCAGCGTCCAGCAGGGCGACGAGAACTCGGTCCTCGAGCACTATCGCCGCTTCCTCGCCTTCCGCAAGCTGCATCCGGCCTTTGCCAAGGGCGAGATCGAGTTCATGGAACCACAGGAGGACGTGCTGATTTTCGTGCGCGAGTACGGCAACGAAAAGCTGCTTTGCGTCTTCAACATGAGCGCTACCGAAAGTGCCGTCGTTTTGCCTGCCGGTGACTGGCAGGCGTTGACGGGCCACGGCTTCGTCAGCAATAACTACGGTGAGAAGATCGATATTCCGGCATGGGGAGCGTACTTCGCTCGTCTCGCCTGACGACTTGAGGAGGAGGATTTAATGACTGGACTGACGCTCAAGGATATTCGCAAATCCTACGGTTCCGTGGACGTTCTCCACGGCATCGATCTGGAGATCAAGGAGGGCGAGTTCGTTGTGTTCGTCGGCCCTTCGGGCTGCGGAAAATCCACCCTGCTGCGCATGATTGCCGGCCTGGAGAACATTACCGGTGGCGACATGTATATCGATGGCCAGCTGGTCAACGATGTGCCGCCGTCGAAGCGCGGCATCGCCATGGTGTTCCAGTCCTATGCGCTCTATCCGCACATGACTGTCTACGACAACATGGCGTTCGGCATGAAGATCGCCGGCGAAAACAAGCAGGAGATCGATCGCCGTGTTCGTGCGGCGGCCGACAGTCTTCAACTCGGCAAATATCTCGATCGCCTGCCGAAAGCGCTCTCCGGTGGTCAGCGCCAGCGTGTTGCCATCGGCCGCGCCATTTGCCGCAATCCGAAGGTCTTCCTCTTCGACGAGCCGCTGTCGAACCTCGACGCAGCTCTCCGTGTCGCGACCCGCATCGAGATCGCCCGCCTGAGCGAGCAGATGGCCGGCACGACAATGATCTACGTCACGCACGACCAGGTCGAGGCGATGACACTTGCCGACCGCATCGTCGTTCTTTCCGCCGGCAACATCGAGCAGGTGGGCGCACCGCTGGAGCTCTACGAGCGCCCGGCCAATCTCTTCGTCGCCAAGTTCATCGGCTCTCCGGCCATGAACGTCATTCCGTCGACGATTACCGAGGCTGGCAACTCAACGACGGTGACGCTGACCGGCGGCAAGTCCGTAACGCTGGACATTCCGACGGCCGGTTCCGAGAAGGGCAAGACCGCGAGCTTCGGCGTTCGCCCCGAGGATCTACGCATCGCCGGTGCCGGCGACGACTACCTCTTCGAGGGCGAAGTCTCGATCGTCGAAGCGCTCGGCGAAGTGACACTGCTCTACATCGAGGGTCTCGTTCCGGGCGAGCCGATCATCGTCAAGCTGCCTGGCATTTACGATATCAAGAAGGGGCAGAAGATGCACTTCTCGGCCGACCGCTCCAAGCTGCATCTTTTCGATGCGGAAGGGCGCACATATCGTAAATAAAGTTGCCTCGTTGCGAACGAGAAAAATCAGGCCCGGGGACCGCGATGTGTTGCCCGGGCTTTGTTATGTATTTGATCGAAAACGGGTTTATTCTTGCAGGTTCGCTGCGGCGTTCAGTGTGTATAGCGTGCCGGATCGAAACTAATCTCACCTTCTGTTAAACATCGCCAGCTAGTATTTCCTCATTGAATATCGAAGGGAATACGGCGGTGGCAGCATCGAATCCAATGCCTTCCGGGCAGCACTTTCTAAATAAGGAGGAATCCTTCATGTACGACCGCGAAGTGCGGTTCAAAATGGAGGATACGATGAATGCCGCACGCATCGAATATACTGAGAAGGGCGTCATGCACATGGCGTCCCGGCGTTGCGATATCATTCGCATTTCGAAGAGCACGGCCGTCCTCGCGCTCCTCACCCAGTACGCCCTTCCGAAGCAGTTCTATCTCGATATCCCGGATGCACGCATCACCAAGATCGGCTGCATGCTAACGCGGGTGAATGCCAACAACACGATCGAAGTTCGTTTTCTGCGCATGCTAAATGACAAGGAGCTCAACAAGATCTTCGTCTACAGCACACACCCGGCACACCGCGATCGCGTGCTCGACATCCGCGGCTGATTTCGCCAAGCATCAAAAGCAAAGCCCGCGAGTTTCCTCGCGGTCTTCGTTGTTTCTAGAGCGGGCTATTGCCTCAATGGAAGAGGACGCTGGCCCCGCGATCCGAAGGACCGACGGCGCGGCGGAAGGGCGAAAACAGCTCGCGGCCCATGCCGAATTCGTTCTCGGAAAGATCGGCAACCACGGACTCGCGTTCCGCCAGATCGGCAGCATCGACCAGTACCTCCAGCGTGCCGGCGATCGCGTCGAGGCGAATGATGTCGCCGTCCTTGATGCGAGCGATCGGACCACCATCGACAGCCTCCGGCGTCACGTGGATTGCAGCCGGAACCTTGCCCGAAGCGCCGGACATACGGCCGTCGGTCAGAAGTGCCACGCGGAAGCCGCGATCCTGCAGCACGCCGAGTGGCGGCGTCAGCTTGTGCAGTTCCGGCATGCCATTCGCCTTCGGTCCCTGGAAGCGAACGACGGCGATAAAGTCCTTGTTGAGCTTGCCTTCCTTGAAAGCGTCCTGCAGTTCCTGCTGGCTGTGGAAGACGATGGCCGGCGCTTCGATGACGTGGCGGTCCGGCTTGACTGCAGAGATCTTGATGACGGCCTTGCCGATATTGCCGCGAAGCATTTTCAGGCCGCCATTGGCCTGGAAGGGGGTTTCGATATTGGCAAGCACCTTCGGGTCGACGCTCTTTTCCGGTGCCGGTTCGCGCACGATCGTGCCGTCGTCACCGAGGCGGGGATCGATCGTGTAAGCCTGCAGGCCATGGCCGAAGACCGTACGAACGTCGTCATGCACCATGCCGTGCTTGAGCAGCTCCTTGATAAGGAAGCCCATGCCGCCGGCGGCGTGGAAGTGGTTCACGTCGGCAAGGCCGTTCGGATAAACGCGCGCCAGCAGCGGCACGATCTCGGATAGCTCGGCAATATCCTGCCAGGTCAGCTGGATGCCTGCTGCCCTCGCCATGGCGACGAGGTGTAGCGTGTGGTTCGTCGAGCCGCCGGTCGCGTGCAGGCCGACGACGCCGTTGACGATAGAGCGCTCATCGATCATCTCGCCGGCCGGCGTGTATTCGTTGCCCTGGGCCGTAATCGCCAACGCACGCTTGGCAGCTTCGCGTGTGAAGGCTTCGCGCAGCGGAGTGCCTGGATTGATGAAGGAGGAGCCGGGCATATGGAAGCCCATAATCTCCATCAGCATCTGGTTCGAATTCGCCGTGCCGTAGAAGGTGCAGGTGCCCGGACCGTGGTAGGACTTCGACTCTGCTTCCAGCAGTTCGGCGCGGCCGACCTTGCCTTCGGCATAAAGCTGGCGCACGCGTGACTTCTCGTCGTTCGGCAGGCCCGACGTCATCGGACCGGCCGGCACGAAGATCGCCGGCAGATGCCCGAAGGAGAGGGCGGCGATGACAAGGCCGGGCACGATCTTGTCGCAGACGCCGAGGAAAAGCGCGGCATCGAACATGTTGTGGGAGAGGCCCACGCCGGCAGCCATGGCGATCAGGTCGCGCGAGAACAAGGAAAGCTCCATTCCCGGCTGCCCCTGGGTGACGCCATCGCACATGGCAGGAACACCGCCGGCGACCTGCGCGATGCCCCCGGCTTCCGCTGCCGCCTCGCGGATGATCGCCGGATAATGCTCGAAGGGCTGGTGCGCGGAGAGCATGTCGTTGTAGGAAGTGATGATGCCGAGGTTTGGCACGCGGTCGCCTGCAAGCGCGTCCTTCTCGGCGGGGGAACAGACCGCAAAGCCGTGCGCGAGGTTGGCGCAACCGAGAACCGAGCGGCTTACACCCTTGGAGGTCGCATTGCGCAGGCGCTCCAGATAAAGTCCGCGTGTCGGCTTCGATCGTTCGACGATGCGGGAGGTGATCGCAGAAATGCGTGCATTAGCGGACATGGGAGGTATCCTGCCTTGTTTGCTCTTCAGTTTTTCGTTCGCGGCTATCTGCCCGAAGGCTTATGGAGCCCAGTAGATTTCGACGGGGCTCGCCGCCCGCCGCAAAATGGCGCGGATCGGCATCTCTGCCTCGTCGCCGGCGCTCTGCGCTTTCGTCAGGACGTCCTTCTTGCTCTCGCCTTCGATGTGAAGCACGAGCAGCCTTGCATCCTGAAGGCTGGAGAAGGTGAAGGTGAGCCGCGGCTCGCCCGCGCCCTCCGCCTCCATGGTGATGATACCACGCGGCGTGTTGGGGTCGAGCGCGACCTTCAGATTGCTGCCGCCCGGAAAGAACGAGGCGGTATGGCCGTCGCCGCCCATTCCGAGGATCGCCACATCGAAGGGATTGCCGATCGTGGCCGTCGCGCTCGTCGCAAGCCTCGCAGCCTCCTCGACCGAGCCTGCTGCCTGGTAGAGCGGCAGGAAGTTTGCAGCCTTCGCCTTGTTCCGCAGGAGGTTTTCGGCCACCAGCAGATGGTTCGAGCGCGGATTGTTCGCCGCTACGAAGCGTTCGTCGACGAGTGTGATGGCCACTTTGGTCCAGTCGAGATCGCGGGCCGAAAGCTCCTGGAAAAACAGTTTCGGCGTCGAGCCGCCAGAAACGGCAAAGGTTGCCGCTCCCCGTGCGTCGATTGCCGCGGAAAGCGACGCAGCGACTTTGTCGGCAAGGTTGCGAGCCAGTTCCGCGCCATTGGCAAAAGCATGCATCGTCGCTGCCATCGTTCTTTATCCTACAGGTTGTCGTGCCAGGTGCGGCCGTCACGCTCGATGAGCGCGATCGACTGGCTGGGGCCCCAGGTGCCGGCGGTGTATCCCTGAACCTTCTGGCCGGTCGATTCCCAACCCTTCAAGATCGGGTCGACCCACTGCCATGCGGCCTCGACTTCGTCGCGGCGCATGAACAGCGTCTGGTTTGAACGAATGACGTCCATCAGCAGCCGTTCATAGGCGTCCGGATTGCGGACCTGGAAAGCGTCGGCAAAGCTCATGTCGAGCGAGACGTTGCGGAGGCGCATGCCGCCCGGGCCCGGATCCTTGATCATCAGCGACTGCTTGACGCCTTCATCAGGCTGCAGGCGAATGATGAGCTGGTTCTGGTTGATACGGCCGGCGGACTGGTCGAAGACCGAGTGCGGGATCGACTTGAAGGTGATGACGATTTCCGACATGCGGCCGGCAAGACGCTTGCCGGTACGGATGTAGAAGGGAACGCCAGCCCAGCGCCAGTTGCCGATTTCGGCCTTGATGGCAACGAAGGTTTCGGTGTTCGAAACGCCGCCTTCGAGCTCCTCAAGGTAACCCTTGACCGGACCGCTGCTGGAAGCGCCGGCGCGATACTGGCCGCGAACGGTATTGGTCTCGACGTTCGATGCATTGATCGGCTTCAATGCGCGCAGCACCTTCAGCTTCTCGTCGCGGACGGCCTCGGAGTCCATCGAGGAGGGGACCTCCATCGCAACCAGGCAGACGAGCTGCATGATGTGGTTCTGCACCATGTCGCGCAGCGCGCCAGCGGTGTCATAATATCCGGCGCGGCCTTCGAGGCCGACCGACTCGGCAACCGTGATCTGCACGTGGTCGATATGGTTGGCGTTCCACAGCGGCTCATAGAGCGCATTGGCAAAGCGCAACGCCATCAGGTTCTGCACCGTTTCCTTGCCGAGATAGTGGTCGATGCGGAAGATCTGCTCTTCCTTGAAGACCTTGCCGATCGTGTCGTTCAGCTGCAGGGCGGAAGCAAGGTCGCGGCCGATCGGCTTTTCAACGACAATGCGCGTCGACTTGGTGATCAGCTTGTGGTCATGAATTTTCTGCGAGATGTCGCCGAAGATGCCCGGAGCAACGGCGAGGTAGAAGGCGCGCACGCGATCCTTGCCTTCGTCCAGAAGCTTCTTGAGCTGATCCCAGCCGGCATCCGAACGCGCATCCACCGGCACGTAGTACAGGCGCTGCAGGAACTTCGTAACCTCGGCCTCGTTGTATTCGCCCTTCTTGAGGTGCTCCTTCAGGGCGTCCTGGGCAAACTTGCGATATTCCTCGTTCGTCAGCGGGCTACGCGACGCGCCGATGATACGGGTCGGTTCGGAGAACTGCCCCTCGATCTGACGATGGTAAAGGGCAGGCAGCAACTTGCGTTCCGCAAGGTCGCCGCTGCCACCGAAAACGACATAATCAAAGGGTTCAACGGGGATGGTTTGGCTGCTCATGAGGATGTCTCTCAATCAGACGGGTTATTGGCTCTTTAATCTAATCGATTTAAAAAAGCCAGTGTGCGATGCAATGAATCTCTCGGAAAGAGGTTTTAGATCGAATTGCCGCGCGATGAAATCCGCAATCTGACTAAAACTTGTCGCGCAGTGCAAACCAGGAGAGCGCCAGGAAAAGCAGCGGCGCGCGCATGGCCGCACCCCCGGGAAAGGCCGGAATATCGAGCGACTTGAAAAGATCGAGATCCGCCGATTTTCCCAGAACCGCTTCGGCATAGAGCTTTCCGCAGTAATTGGCGAGCATGACACCATGACCGGAATAGCCGCCGATCGACGTCACGCCAGGCATGACCTCGCGCACAAAAGGCTGACGCGGCATGGTGATGCCGACCGAACCGCCCCAGGCATGCGTGATCTCGATGTCCCGAAGCGCCGGGTAAATCTCGGCGATCTGCCGGCGGATGTGCTGCGTTATGTCGCGCGGATTGTCGGCCGTATAGGCTTCGCGCCCGCCGAAGAGCAATCGTCCGTCCTTGGACTTGCGGAAGTAGCGCACGACAAAGCGCGAGTCGGCCACGGACTCGCCGCCCGGCAGCACCTGCGGATGCGCGTCGAGCGGCACCGTGGCGCCAATGAAGGAGCGGATAGGCATCACGTGACTTGCCGTCACCGGCTCGAGATTGCCGATATAGCCGTTGCAGGCGATCAGCGCCCTTTCGGCAGTGATCGTGCCCCTTGGCGTCTCGATCAACACCTTGCTGCTGCCATGAAGGATCGCCGAGGCCTTGGTCATCTCGAAGATCTGCGCGCCGGCATTGGCGGCAACCCGGGCAAGGCCGATCAGCAGCTTCAGCGGATGGATGTGGCCCGTCCCGATGTCGCGAACGCCGCAGTGGTAGCGCGTCGAGCCGAGCCGTTCCTGCGTTTCGGCCTTGTCCATGAAGCGCACATGCGGATAGTTGTAGCGCATCGCCGCGATCTCGGCGTTTTCGTAGTAGTCGGCCCTGTAGCTCTCCTTGTGGGCAACGTTCATCTGCCCCGGCATGTAGTCCATGTCGATCTGATGGTCGGTCGCGAAATCCATGAGATGGTGCTTGGCCGCCTCGGCGAGATCGTACAGCGCGCGCGAACGCTCGTAGCCGATCTTTTCCTCGAGCTCTTCCGGCCACCAGCGTTGCCCGGTGCCGAGCTGGCCGCCGTTGCGACCCGAGGCGCCGTCGCCGAACCTGAAGGCCTCGATGAGAACCACCGAGGCGCCGGATTTGGCGAGATTGTAGGCGGCTTGAAGGCCGGTGTAGCCGCCGCCGACGATTGCGACGTCGCATGTCTTCGAGCCGTCCATTTCCGGGTAGGTCGGCCGCTCGCCTGATGTTGCCTGATACCAGGAAATGCCGGGCGCGATGGGGCTCTGCCATCTCTCCTGCGATGTCATGATGAAGCCCTCTCTAAACATTCAGCAGAAGGAATTCGCGCTCCCAGGGGCTGATCACCTGCATGAAAGTTTCGAATTCTCCGCGCTTCACACCGGCGTAGATGCCGAGGAACTCCTTGCCGAACACTTCCTCGAAGGCTTCCTCGTCTTCCATCAACGCGACTGCTTCCAGAAGGCCGCGTGGCAGTTCGATCGAGCCCTCGTTTGCCGTATCCTCTGTTGGTGCTGTCGGCTCGATGCCCTTCATGATGCCGAGCAGGCCCGATGCGAGCGAGGCGGCGAGCGCAAGGTAAGGGTTGGCATCCGAACTCGGCAGGCGGTTTTCGACGCGCCGTGCCTGCGGATCGGATACCGGGACGCGGAACGCCGTCGTGCGGTTGTCATAACCCCAGGCATTGTTGACGGGCGCCGACATGTCAGGCGTCAGCCGTCGATAGGAGTTCACATAGGGCGCCAGCATCACCATGGAACTCGGCACGTATTTCTGCAGGCCGCCGATGAAATGGAAGAACTCACGAGAGGCGGAACCATCAGGGTTGGAGAAGATGTTCTTGCCGGTTTCCTGGTTCACGACCGACTGGTGGATGTGCATCGCCGAGCCCGGCTGTCCCTGCATCGGCTTGGCCATGAAGGTGGCATAGATGCCGTGCTTCATCGCCGCTTCGCGGATCGTGCGCTTGAACAGGAACACTTGGTCGGCAAGTTCGATCGGATTGCCGTGGCGCAGGTTGATTTCCAGCTGCGCCGGGCCTTCTTCGTGGATCAGCGTATCGATCTCGAGACCCTGCTTTTCCGAGAAATGGTAGATGTCGTCGATCAGTTCGTCGAATTCGTTGATGCCGGCGATCGAATAGCCCTGACCCCCGAGGATCGAACGGCCGGAGCGGCCCTTCGGCGGATGCAGCGGATAATCCGGGTCATCATTCTTCGCCACGAGGTAGAACTCGATCTCGGGCGCCACGATCGGCTTCCAGCCGCGATCGCCATAGAGTTTCAGCACGCGCTTCAGAACGTTTCGCGGCGTGTAGGGGACCTCTTCCCCATCCACGCTAACGATATCACAGATCACCTGCGCCGTCGGGTCGGTTTCCCAGGGGACGACCGAAAGCGTCGAAAGGTCAGGCACCAGCTTCAGGTCGCTGTCGCGCGGCTCGTAGCGGAAGCTTTCCGTCTCGTCCGGATATTCGCCGGAGATGGTGTGACGGTAGATCGCCGAAGGCAGCGCAAGCGAGGTGTTTGACGTGAACTTGGAACTCGGCATCATCTTGCCGCGCGGCACGCCGGCAAGATCCGGCGTAATGCATTCGATGTCTTCAATGCCGCGCGCCCGCAAGAACTGCGCTGCTTCCTTCCAGTTTTCCACGCCGCGCTGATGTCCGGGGTCCGGGGGTGTCTTCTTCGAGGCAGGTACGTTTCTGGCAGGCTTCAGCGTCGTCTTTTTTGGGGACATGACACACCGGTTTGCGTTGATCGTGACGGCATCATAGCTGGAGTTTGGCAATTGGCGAGGGGGAGGCACGTTGACTTTCGCCTCTTGATGGAAAAAGAAGATGCCTTTCGACAAGGGAAGTGGTTTTGCAGCGAAAAAGCGATGTGATCGTCATCGGCGCGGGCGCAGCCGGCATGATGTGCGCCATTCGCGCCGCTCAGCGCGGCCGCTCGGTCATCGTTCTCGACCATGCGAAATCGCCGGGCGAAAAGATCCGCATCTCCGGGGGCGGGCGCTGCAATTTCACCAACATTCACGCCGGCCCGAAGAGCTTCCTCTCCGCCAATCCGCATTTCTGCAAGTCGGCGCTGGCGCGCTTCACGCCTTCGGATTTTATTGCCATGGTCGATCGTCATCGGATTGCCTGGCGCGAGAAGACGCTTGGGCAGCTGTTTTGCGACGACAGCGCCAAGGACATCATCCGCATGCTCCTCGATGAGATGCAGGCTGCCGGAGCGGCGTTGCATCTGCGCACCGAGATCGCGGACGTGGAAAAGAGCGGCGAAGGCTTCCGCATCTCGACGTCGGAGGGGGCATATGAATGTCGCTCGCTGGTGATCGCGAGCGGCGGCAAGTCTATCCCGAAAATGGGTGCCACGGGCTTTGCCTATCGCATTGCTGAGCAGTTCGGCCTTCCCATGGTGGAGACGCGGCCTGGACTTGTGCCGCTGACCCTGGATCAGGCGACGCTCGAAAGCCTTTCCGACCTGTCGGGCATATCGGCGCCAGCCGAAATCCGTCACGGCAAGACAGCATTCCGCGAAGCCCTGCTGTTCACCCATCGCGGCCTCAGCGGCCCTGCGATCCTGCAAATCTCCTCCTACTGGCGCGAGGGCGAGGACATCACCGTCGACATCGAGCCCGATGTCGATCTGTTCGAACATCTGAAGGCGGCGAAAAGGGTGAATGGCCGGCAGTCCGCTCAGACGGCGCTGGCCGAGATACTCCCGAAGCGGCTGGCGCAATATCTGGCCGACCGAGAAGGCATCGTCGGTCATATGGCCGATCTTTCCGACAAGGTCCTGGCGCGTTTGGCCGAAGCGGTACAAAGCTGGAAAATCAAGCCGTCCGGCTCTGAGGGCTACAGGACTGCCGAAGTGACGCTCGGCGGCATCGATACGACGGGGCTCGACTCCCGTACCATGGCGGCGAAGAGTATTCCGGGCCTCTATTTCATCGGTGAATGTGTCGACGTGACCGGCTGGCTCGGCGGCTATAACTTCCAGTGGGCCTGGGCTTCGGGCTTCGTCGCCGGTGAATCTTTATAGGCGCGAAACTATCTGCTCGATTCAAGAGTTCTTAAGAAGGGTGCGCCATCCTGCCTCATGACGGAATGGAAAAGCACTTCCTAAATAGAGCTTTACCAACAGGTCGTTTTGTTGGATTGTTGTGTCAGAAATGAAGTGAGGTTCTGCAAAATGAACAGGAACGCACGACGCGCCCGCGCCATTGCAATCGCTCAAGCCAAGCCCGACAACAAGCTCGTTGCCGCACGCTACTTCGTCCTCTCTGCCAGTGCATTGGCCGCCGTGGCCGCTCTCCTCCTCGCACGTTGGTTCTGACACTCCCGATCTCGGATCTGTGAGCACCGGCCGCATTCGGGCCGCCGGCCATATCTGGGCCAAGTCGATTTGACCACCGCTAAAATCGATTTGATTGCGGCTATCCGTAATTTCCGCTTATCCGAAAATTAAGACATCCTCTGCAAAACTTGCTCGATGATTTTTTGGGCGCTTCCGCGTTGGCGTGAGGCGAACCGGCAATGACTGCCGACCGGGCCTCGCCGTCCGGGACTCCAATGTTCCAATAAAGCAGCTCGATGCACTCGGTCGGCGCCCCGCCAGGCGGCCGGCGGGAGGAGTGGTGTATGGAAGGCCGGAACCGCTATGTTGATTGACAAGATTCTTTCCCGTTTCAAGATCAAGACCAAGGTCCTGATCTTTGTATTGCCCTTCGTCGTGAGCATTTCTGCCGTCGGCCTGACCGGCCTCTACGCTTCGGGCATGCTGCAGGGACGTATGGAAATCTCCAACAGCGTCCTGCAGTCGCTCAGCGGGTTCAAGGATCTCTATGGCTCCATGGACGACTTCCTGCAGATGACCAGCCAGGAAGCGCGTGACAAGCTTTACGGGGACATCAAGACGCAACAGGGCACGCTGAGCGCCACGCTGAAGCAGATCGGCGACAATGGCGGTCGCGACAACCTTCTTGCCGCCATCGAGGGTACCTCGGGAATTTCCGACACCGTGGGCAAGCTCTGGACCCTGCACGAGCAGGAGCTCGCCCTTCGCAAGTCGATCGATGACGCGCAGAAGGTGATGATCACCAGCCGCTTCAACGTCAACTACGATGCGCAGCAACTCGAGGAAAACATCCGCAAGGATGAGGGCAACGCCACTGCAACGCTGCGCGCCGCCGACCGCCTGCTGAAGGGCGGTGATACCCTTGCGGCCGTCATGGCCGACTTCAACAAGGCCCAGCTGCCGGCTGACAAGCTGAAGGTCGTCACGGACGACATTCCCGCTATCGCAAAGGCGCAGCGCCTGATCGAGATTTCGGTCCCCGCGAACCAGAAGAGCATGACACAGTCGCTGTCGCAGACGATCAGCGACGTGAAGGCGCAGGCAACGGCGGCCGATGCCGGCACCGACGAGGCGATCGCCAATCTCGGGCGACTTGTCTCCCGCTTCCGTCAGATGTCGACCTATACCCAGCTGACGGCAACGCAGATGATGCGCGCAGCGACGACGACCTTCGTCGAGCTCGACAGCCGTATCGCGCAGACGAACTCTGTTCTCGAAGACACGCGCCGTCTGGAGAGCGCGATCTACTCGCTGCAACTCGTGCTCGGTGAGTTCGCTGCCAAGCCTGGCAAGGAAAATCGCGTCCGCCTGCATCAGGAGATCGCGACGCTCGGCACCAACCTAAACACGCTGCTCGCCAGCGCGAAGGGCATGAATTTCGCGGAAGACATCGTCGCGGCAATGTCGCCTGCCCTTGCCTCCATGGATAAGGATGCGCAGAGCCTGGTCGACACGATCAACCAGCGCGTCACCGACTACGCATCCGCTCGCCAGCAGCTTGATGCCGTCTGGGGGCAGCTCACGACGTTTGCCGAATTGCAGAAGAAGAGCGCCGGTGCCGAGCGCACTCAGGCAAATGGCATCTCCGTGCTGACGACCGGCCTCGGCATCCTGGTTTCGATCATCGGCGGCATTGCCCTTGTCCTGACGCTGCAGCGCCCGATCGGCCAGATCACCGCCGCGATGCGCCGTATTGCCGATGGTGCGCTCGACACCAACATCTCGGGCGACCAGCGGTATGACGAAATCGGCGACATGGCGCGCGCGCTTGGCATCTTCAAGGAGAATGCGATCTCCAAGATCCGCATTGAGGAGCAGAGCGAGGAAGAGCGCGTCGCGGCCGAGCATGAACGCCAGCGCAACGACGCCGAGAAGCGCGAAATGGACCGCCAGATCGAGTTTGCTGTCAATGCGCTTGCCTCCGGTCTCGAGCGCATGTCGCAGGGTGATATTTCGACCACGATCGACACGCCGTTCATCGGTCGCCTCGAGCAGCTCCGCCAGGACTTCAACGGTTCGATGATGCGCCTGCAGGCCACCATGAGCCAGATCCGCGACAACGTCGAGATGATCCAGGGCAACGGCAACCAGATGGCTCAGTCCGCTGAAGACCTCTCCAAGCGTACTGAGCAGCAGGCAGCTTCGCTGGAGGAAACCGCCGCGGCCGTTGACCAGATCACTGTCACGGTCCGTTCCTCGGCCGAGCGGGCCAAGGACGCCGATCAGATCGTGCGCCAGGCAAAACGCAGCGCCGACGACTCCGCAGTTGTCGTCAGCAACGCGATCGACGCAATGGGCCGGATCGAAGCGGCGTCCCGGCAGATCGAACAGATCATCGGCGTTATCGACGAGATCGCATTCCAGACCAATCTGCTGGCTCTGAACGCCGGCATCGAAGCAGCACGCGCCGGTGAAGCCGGCAAGGGCTTCGCCGTCGTCGCCATGGAAGTGCGTGAATTGGCGCAGCGCTCCGCTGCTGCGGCGCAGGAGATCAAGGGTCTCATTAACAAGTCGACCACCGAAGTCAGCTCCGGTTCGCAGTTCGTGCAGGAGACCGGCACGGTGCTCGCGAAGATCAGTGCCCAGATCGTCACGATCAGCCAGCATGTCGAAACGATCGCCCGAGCGAGCCACGATCAGTCGAGCGCACTTGGTGAAGTCAACGCGACCGTCAACCAGATGGACCAGATGACGCAGCAGAATGCGGCCATGGTCGAAGAGACGACGGCAGCAAGCCGCGAGCTTGCGGTCGAGGCGGATTCACTGCTGCGGCTCATCCAGCAGTTCAAGATCGGCGGCGACATGCAGGCGAGCGTCTACCGCGCGGCATAAGACGACGACCAAAACAAGCGCTTGGAGGGGCCTGGTATACCGGGGCTCTTCTGTTTTTCCGAATACCGGCCGCGTCTTTTTAAGTTTTCGACGATTATCAATTTTTTGAAGATTTTCTTTAAATATTCGCATTAGCCTCCGGGGCTCACGTCTCAGGGGATACCTATGCTACGCCTGTTCTCGGCTTCCATCGTACGTCAGATCGTCGCCATCACACTCGTTCTACTCGTCTTCAGCACCGCAGCGATCGTCTGCGCCACCTATTACAATCTGAGCGCTTACGTGATGACGAGCGCCGTGTCTGACGCCAAGGATGCAAGCAGGACGATGGCGGTCCTCTACGGCGCGAGCGATGCCGGAGTGAAGGTCGACGTCAGCAACAACGAGCTTGCCGGGGTAACCGAGGAAAAGCTGCCATCGCTCGGCGATCACGTTCTGGTCGATCGCACCGCACAGTCGATTGCTGGCGTTGCCACCGTCTTTGAACGCCAAGGCAGCGACTACGTCCGTGTTTCCACGAACGTCAAGAAAGAGAACGGCGACCGCGCTGTCGGCACGAAGCTCGCGGCGGATCATCCCGCGCAGGCGGTACTGGCCAAGGGGCAGGCCTACTACGGCCCGGCTGACCTTTTCGGTCGGAAGTTCATGACAGGCTATTTTCCGGTGAAGAACACGGCCGGTTCAAACGTCGGCATCCTGTTCATCGGCATCCCGATGGAGGTCTATTACAGCAGCCTGCAGCAACTGCTGATGCTGGTGGCCGGTGTCGGTGTAGCGGTATTGCTGCTCGTCGGCGTGGCAGCCTACTTCGCCATCCGGGCGTCCATCAGGCCGCTCGAGGCGCTGACGGCGACCATTCATACGATTTCCGACGGCAATCTCGACAGGCCGATCCCTTGCGTTGAGAAGCAGAACGAATTCGGCGCGATCGGACGCGCGCTCGCGCTGTTCCGCGACAACGCCCGCGCCCGCCAGGACTTGGAGATGCAGGCGGCCGAACAGCGGCAGCTTAGCGATAGTGAACGTGCCCGCAACGACGCCGAGAAGCGCGCGCTTGACGGCCAGATCGACTTCGCCGTCAACCAGCTCGCCGCCGGTTTGGGGCGCTTGGCGCAGGGCGATGTTTCGCAGACGATCCAGACGCCATTCGTCGGTCGCCTTGAGCAGCTTCGCGTCGATTTCAATGCGTCGCTCGTGCGGCTGCAGGAAACCTTGGCGCGCATTCGCGACAACACCGCTTCGATCCAGAACAACTCCGGCGCGATGCTGGCGTCTGCCGATGAGCTTTCGAAGCGTACGGAAGCACAGGCTGCCAACCTGGAGGAGACGGCGGCCGCAGTTGAGCAAATCACCGTGACCGTCAAATCGTCGGCCGTACGTGCCCGCGAAGCGAATGATGCCGTGTCCGCGACCAAGAAAAACGCCGATAGTTCAGGCGCTGTCGTCACCGACGCGGTCGCGGCGATGAACCGTATCGAAGAGGCGTCGAAGCAGATCGAGCAGATCATCGAAGTCATCGATGACATTGCGTTCCAGACGAACCTTCTGGCGTTGAATGCCGGTATCGAAGCCGCCCGGGCTGGCGAGGCGGGCAAGGGCTTTGCCGTGGTTGCGCAGGAGGTGCGCGAACTTGCACAGCGGTCCGCCGATGCGGCGCGCGAAATCAAGGGGCTGATCGAGAAGTCGACGCGCGAGGTTACCGCAGGCTCCGGCCTTGTGCAGAAGACCGGTGCCGTGCTCGCCGCGATCAGCCAGGAGATCATTGCGATCAGCAGCCATGTCGAAATGATTGCGACGGCAAGCCAGGATCAGTCCGCTGCCCTGCAGGAGGTCAACGGCGCGGTCAATGCGATGGACCAGATGACGCAGCAGAACGCCGCCATGGTCGAGGAAACGACCGAGGCGAGCCGCCAGCTCGCCAACGAGGCCGATGCGTTGATGACGTTGGTACAGCAGTTCCGGTTCGAAGCCGCCCAGAATTATGACCGCGTGAGGCATGCGGCGTGACCGACGTTCCCGGATCGGCAAGCGTCCGCTTTTCCGGAGCGGCGCTTCCCGCTCCATAGCCACGGAGACGTGAGGAAAGCCGCGACGCGGACCGCGCGGGAGCTGCCGAGGCTCTCGTAGAATTCGCTTTCGGCCTTTGCCGAGTACTTGTCACGACTGCCATTCAGCAGGTCTGCAATCTGGGCGACGGCGATGAGAGTGATCATGGCGATGTCCTTCGATATGGGCATCGCCTTAGTTATTCCTCGAAATTTGGTTTATAAACGGGAATTTCCTCACTATGTTTTTCATCGATGAAAAACCCACAATGGGATTCCTTTCAGCTATTCGTGCAGGTCGCTCGCTTCGGCGGGCTGACGGGCGCCAGTGCATCGAGCGGGCTCAGTCCCGCCACGATTGGCCGTCGCATGCTCGATCTCGAGCATGAGATCGGCAAGGCGCTTTTCATCCGCAGCCAGAAGGGTTACAGCCTCACCGCGGATGGCCAGGTCCTTTTGGATCATCTGCAGGACATGGAGGCCGCGGCGCGCAAGATTGACGCCTGGCGGCAGGCCGGGAGCGTTGGTGCGACGGTCAAGGTTGCCGCCGGCACTTGGGTCGCGTGGCTTCTGACGGAGAATTTCGCCGCGATCCGCAAACCCGGCGATGCCTTCGCTATCTCTTTGACGGTCGGCGAAGCGCGCGCCAACCTCAATTACAGGGAAAGCGATATCGGCATCCGCGCCTTCGAGCCCGAAGAAAGCAACCTTGCCGCCCGCCTGCTGGGCGAGGTGGCCTACGCTGTCTATACGAGACGCAATGTTGACGCGACCGAGGACAGGTGGGTGGCCGTCTCCGAAGAGGATGCGATCTCGAACTATCTCCGCTGGCCGCACCGCAATGCAGGCGGCTTGATCGTTGCAACGGTCAACCGGCCACGCTCGCTGCTGGAGCTGGTGAGAGGAGGGGCGGGCAAGGCGGTCTTGCCATGCTTCGTCGGCGACCTCGATCCCGAACTGCAGCGTCTTGGCGGCGAACTGCCGGAATTGCGCCACCGGCAGTGGATCGTCATGAACAACGAGGATCGGCACCGGCCGGAAATCCGGACCGTTGCCGATCGCATGACGAAATTGCTGAAGAGCTATATCGATCTGTTTGCGGGCAGGCGCGCCAGCCGAAGTTGAGGGCGCCCGCCGCGATCTCAGTTGCGCCCCGCGACGATGATGGGGATCAAAAGATCTCCCCAGTTACCGTCGCCGCCGTGGTGTCTCGCCGAGCGAACGATCTCGACGGAGACACCGGCATCGACCGCCTTCATGACCGACTGGTTCAGTCGGTGCAGATCGTTGGCGAGCGTGCGGATCGTCGTCTGCTGGTCTGTGGTCATGCAGGTGGACTGTTCTTCAGCGCGTTCCTTGACGCGTGCAAGAGTAGGCATGGCATTCTCCTCCTTGGTGCGATCATTCTGCTGCTGGTTTGAACTGTGCATGTTCGGTGGATTCCCTCATCGCCGTAGTCGACGAACGTCCGCCGGTGATGGCCATCGAAACGGCATCGAAGTAACCGGTGCCGACTTCGCGCTGATGCTTGGTCGCGGTGTAGCCGTTGATCTCCGCCGCGAACTCCGCCTCCTGCAATTCGGAATAGGCAGCCATCTGCCGGTCCTTGTAGCCGCGCGCGAGTTCGTACATGCCGAAGTTCAGCTGGTGGAAGCCGGCAAGCGTGATGAACTGGAACTTGTAGCCCATTGCGCCGAGTTCGCGCTGGAACTTGGCGATCGTCGCGTCATCCAGGTTTTTCTTCCAGTTGAACGACGGCGAGCAGTTGTAGGCGAGCAGCTTGCCGGGATGCACCTTGTGGACCCCCTCGGCAAAACGGCGTGCCTGCTCGAGATCCGGCTTCGACGTCTCGCACCAGATGAGATCGCAGTGCGGTGCATAGGCGACGGCACGGGCGATGCACGGCTCGAGCCCGTTGCGAACCTGATAGAAGCCTTCGACCGTGCGGCCGGCATCGTAGTCGACAAAGGGCTGGTCGCGTTCGTCGATATCTGAGGTCAGTAGCTTGGCGGCTTCCGCATCCGTGCGGGCAATGACGAGCGTCGGAACACCCATGACGTCGGCGGCGAGGCGAGCCGCATCGAGGTTGCGGATGTGTGCTGCGGTCGGGATCAGGACCTTGCCGCCGAGATGGCCGCACTTCTTCTCCGACGCCAGCTGGTCCTCGAAATGGACGCCGGCTGCACCGGCCTCGATATAGGCCTTCATGATCTCGAAGGCGTTCAGCGGGCCACCGAAGCCTGCTTCCGCGTCAGCAACAATCGGCGCAAACCAGGTCTCGACGGAGAGGCCGTTCTGCTCTGATGTTTCGATCTGATCGGCGCGCTGCAGGGTCCGGTTGATCCGCTTGGCCAGTTCCGGACCGGCGTTTGCCGGATAGAGGGATTGATCCGGATACATGGCCGAGGCGGTGTTGCTATCCGCGGCGACCTGCCAGCCGGACAGGTAGATTGCCTTCAATCCGGCGCGAACCATCTGCATCGCCTGATTGCCCGACAGGGCTCCGAGAGCATTGACGAAATCATCCTGATGCAGAAGCTGCCACAACCGCTTGGCGCCCATTTCCGCGAGGGAATAGCGCAGTTCGACGGAGCCGCGCAGCCGCTTGACGTCATCGATCGAGTAGGGACGCTCAACCCCATTGAATCGCCCAGCTGGAAGGTCCCGGTGCAGCTTGTCAAATTCTGTCATCTTATGCTCCTTGCAGATTGAGTGGTCAGTTTGGATGATTGACAGAATTTACAGATCCCGGAAAAAGACCAGAGTTTTCTATGGAGTAGCCATCAGAAACGAGTTAGGATGCAAAGCCTTGACAGGCTGGCTCTGTCAATTTGTAAAGTATTGTAAAGTTATCTGAGCGGACTTTTGTAAAGGATTGTCACATGGCGGAGCGCAAGATTTTTGCGGGGCCAAAGGTCCGGCGCATTCGCAACGGCCTCGGTTTGACTCAGTCAGCGATGGCCGAGGAGCTTGGCATCTCTCCATCCTATCTCAACCTTATCGAGCGCAACCAGCGGCCACTGACGGTGCAACTGCTCCTGAAGCTGTCGTCGGTCTACAAAGTCGATCTGGAGGAGCTGAGGGACGAGAGCGGCGGCAGCCTCAACCAGCTGCGCGAGATTTTTGCGGATCCGCTCCTGGCCGGCGAGCTTCCCGGCGACCAGGAACTCGTGGAGGTCGCGGAGGCCGCGCCCAACGCGGCAAGCGGCATCATCAAGCTGTACCGGGCCTATATCGAACAGGCGAGCCGCCTGTCGGACCTGACGTCGTTGACGGCCGGCGCGGGGCAGGTACCGCTCGCCGGTGCGCGGCTGCCGGCCGACGAGGTCCGCGATATCATGGAGCGGCGCTCCGCCTATTTCTCTCAACTGGAGGCTGCGGCGGAGACCTTCCTGGCCCGCTTTGCCGAGACGCGCGATCTGCCGGCCGCGTTCAGGGAGTGGCTGCGGGCGGAACGCGGGATCAGCGTGCGTGTCCTTCCCGTTCACGTCATGCCCGATCTGCGGCGCCGCTTCGACCGGCACTCGATGCGGCTCTTCGTTTCCGAGCGCCTGTCGCCGGCCGATCAGGCGCATGAGATCGCCATCGAGGTGGCAACGCTCGCCTTGCGTGATGCGATCCTGGCGGAACTCGATGGTCTGGCGCTGTCGACGCCGGAGGCGAAGCGGATAGCGCGCTTCGAACTCTGTCGTTACGGCGCCTTGGCGCTTGCCATGCCCTATGGGCCATTTCTCTCCGCGGCCCAAGGCAGCCGGTACGATCTAGATATCCTCCGTTCCCGCTTCGGAGTTTCCTATGCGCAGGCCGCAGCCCGGCTGGTCATGCTGCAGCGACCGGGCGCTTCGGCGATTCCCCTCTTTATGATTGAGATCGACGCCGCCGGTCACCGACTGCGGCGGGCTGGGGCGCAGGGTTTCCCGCATTCGCGTTTCGGCGGCGGCTGTCCCAAGCTGAACATTCATGCCGCCTTCCTGCAGCCGGGCCAGATCCTTGCCGAAACGGTCGAAATGCCGGATGGCGCCCGCTATCTCACGGTCTCCCGGACGCTTGAAGGGCCGAACGCCGCGTTCGGCGAGCGCATCAGGCGCACCGCATTGCAGATCGGCTGCGACGCTGCGGCCGGCGAAGCGTCGGTCTATGGCCAGGTCGCAACGTCTCAGCAGCCAGTTGCGATAGGACCTGCTTGCCGCCTTTGCGAACGGCGCGGATGCCTCTCACGCGCCGAGCCGCCGGTCACACGACCATTGGGCCTCGACGAGATGGTTGCGGGCCTCAGCAGCTTTGATTTTCAATGATTGTGAAATGATTGAGAGTGCAGGTTTTTGCGCTTGTGGGCTCTCAAAAACATTTCTAGTCTGCTTGCAAAACCAGAGGGTCGGCGTCTACAGGCGCCACAAAGCAAGAAGAAGACAGGAGATATCATGAGGTCAACATTCGCAAGACTTGCAGCGAGCGCCGTTGTGCTTGCATTCGCCGCTGCGCCGTCCTTTGCGCAGGAGCGGGTGGTCAACGTCTACAACTGGTCGGACTATATCGACAGCTCCATCCTTGAAGACTTCACCAAGGAAACCGGCATCAAGGTCGTCTACGATACCTTCGATTCCAACGAGACGGTTGAAACCAAGCTGCTCGCCGGCGGTACCGGCTATGACGTTGTCGTCCCGAGCGGCGACTTCCTGCAGCGCCAGATCCAGGCCGGCGTCTTCCAGAAGCTCGACAAATCCAAGCTGCCCAACCTTTCGAATATGTGGGATATGATCCAGCAGCGCACCGCCATGTACGACCCCGGTAACGAATACGCGGTGGACTACATGTGGGGCACCAACGGGATTGGATACAACAAGAAAAAGCTCGACGAAATCCTCGGGCCGGACGCAAAGGCGCCGGGCCTCGAAGTCATCTTCGATCCGAAGGTTGCGGAAAAATTCAAGGACTGCGGCATCTATGTCCTCGATGCGCCGAAGGACGTCCTGCCGTCTGCATTGACCTACATCGGACTTGACCCCAATTCGAGCAAGCCGGCCGATCTGCAGAAGGCCGGCGAAATGCTGGAAAAGGTACGGCCCTTCGTTCGCAAGTTCCACTCCTCGGAATACATCAACGCCTTGGCGAACGGCGACATCTGCATCGCTTTCGGTTATTCCGGCGACATCTTCCAGGCTGCCAACCGTGCGACCGAAGCCAAGAACGACGTGGAGGTCGGTTACTCCATTCCGTCACAGGGCGCGCAGATGTGGTTCGACATGATGGCGATCCCGGCGGATGCCAAGCATGTTGCCGAGGCGCACGAATTCCTCAACTACATGATGAAGCCTGAAGTCATCGCCAAGGCCAGCAACTACGTATTCTACGCCAACGGCAACAAGGCGTCGCAGCAGTTCATCGACAAGGAAATCCTCGAAGACCCATCGGTCTATCCGAGCGAGGACGTGATGAAGAAGCTCTATAGCGTCACCCCATGGGATCCGAAAACGCAGCGCACGGCGACCCGGATCTGGACGAAAGTCGTCACCGGCCAGTAAAGAATATCAGGCCCGGACGGCAACGCCCGGGCCTTTCCTTATCATGCCGATTGCGGGGACGTCGGTTCTCAAAATGACTTTTCGGGGCACATAATGAAGTCACTTGGCAATATTCGCCGTTCCTTTGCGCCGTGGGCAGACCCGGCATCGAAGCCGTTCATATCGTTCAATAACGTCACGAAGCGGTTCGGTGACTTCACCGCCGTCGATGACCTGTCTCTGAATATTTATCATCGTGAGTTCTTTGCCCTGCTTGGGGCTTCCGGATGTGGGAAATCCACGCTGCTGCGCATGCTTGCAGGCTTCGAGCAGCCGACCTCGGGCGAAATCGTCCTCGACGGCACCGACATGGCTGGAACGCCACCGTACAAGCGACCGGTCAACATGATGTTCCAGTCCTATGCGCTGTTTCCGCATATGACGGTGGAGAAGAATATCGCCTTCGGCCTGCGCCAGGATGGCATGCCCAAAGAGGAGATCACCGAGCGCGTTCTGCAGATGCTGAAGATGGTGAAGCTCGAGAAGTTTGCCACGCGCAAGCCGAACCAGCTGTCCGGTGGCCAGCGCCAGCGTGTGGCCCTGGCGCGTTCCCTTGCCAAGCGACCGAAGGTGCTGTTGCTCGACGAACCGCTTGGCGCGCTCGACAAAAAGCTGCGCGAGGAAACACAGTTCGAGCTCATGGACCTGCAGCAAAACCTCGGTCTGACCTTTGTCGTGGTCACCCACGACCAGGAGGAGGCGATGACCATGGCGGACCGCATTGCGGTCATGAGCCACGGAAAGGTCATCCAGGTCGCGACACCGGCGGAGATCTACGAGGCGCCGAATTCCCGCTTCGTCGCCGACTTCATCGGCGACGTGAACATCTTTGATGGCAAGGTCGCGAGCACGAACGACAGCACCGTCGAGATCGCCGTCGACGAAAATTTCTCGATCAGTGTCGTCACTCCCGAAAAGCCGGCAATGGGCGCGCCAGTCGGCTTTGCCATCCGTCCGGAAAAGCTGAAGGTCTCGCGCAAGCCGCCAGCCAATCCAAGGGTAAATGCGGCGTCCGGGGAGCTGTGGGACATCGCCTATCTCGGCGACATGACGGTCTTCYACGTGAAGCTGAAGAGCGGCAAGGTGGTCAAGGCCTCGCTCCTCAATGCGCAGCGCGCTGTCGACGACCCGTTCACCTACGACCAGGAAGTCTGGATTACCTTCGCCGAGGATGCCGGCGTCCTCCTCAAGGATTGAACCATGGGCAAGCTCGGTTCCGCGTTCTACAATCGCCTGGTCATCATCATTCCCTATGTCTGGCTGCTGCTGTTCTTCATGGCGCCGTTCTTCATCGTCTTCCGCATATCGCTCTCGACGACGGCAATCGCCATGCCTCCCTACGAGCCGGTCTTTGGTCTGGCTGACGGCTGGGCCGAGTTCTGGGCGAAGATGCGCACCTTTTCCTTCGAGAATTACAGCTATCTGCTCGACGACCCGCTCTATTTGAACGCCTACATATCGAGCGTCGTGATCGCTGGCGTATCGACGTTCCTTACGCTGCTGATTGCTTATCCGATCGCCTACGGCATGGCCCAGGCTCCACGCAGCATCCGTCCGACGCTACTGATGCTCGTCATCCTGCCGTTCTGGACGAGCTTCCTGATCCGCGTCTACGCCTGGATCGCAATCCTCAAGCCGGAGGGATTGTTCAACCAGCTGCTATTGTCGGTGCACGCCATCGATACGCCGTTGATCATTCTGAACACGAATGTCGCGGTCTACATCGGCATTGTCTATTCCTATCTGCCGTTCATGGTCCTGCCCCTCTATTCCTCGCTGGAAAAGATGGACGGCACCTTGATCGAGGCCGCGCAGGATCTCGGCTGCACGCCGATTACCGCATTCTGGCGGGTAACCTTCCCGCTGTCGCTGCCAGGTGTTGTTGCCGGATGCATGCTGGTGTTCATCCCCGCGGTTGGCGAGTTCGTTATCCCCGACCTGCTTGGCGGATCGGAGACGCTGATGATCGGCAAGACGCTGTGGAACGAGTTTAACTCAAACCGCGATTGGCCGGTGTCCTCGGCGGTGGCGACGATCCTGCTCTTGATCCTGGTGATCCCGATCGTGTTCTTTCAGAACGCGCAGGCCAAGGCCGACGAGCAGGGGAGATAGACATGCTGAGATGGACCCGTTTCAACATCGCCTCCGTCGCGCTCGGCTTTGCGTTTCTCTATCTGCCGATCGTCCTGCTGGTGGTGTTTTCCTTCAACGAGTCGAAGCTGGTGACTGTCTGGGGCGGCTTCTCGACCAAATGGTACGTCTCGCTCCTGCACAATCAGGCTCTGCTCGATGCCGCCTGGGTGACGATCCGCGTCGGCCTCCTTTCGGCCACGGCGGCAACGGTCCTTGGAACGCTCGCCGCGATCGCCTTGGTGCGCTACACGCGCTTTCGCGGCCGCATGCTGTTTTCCGGCATGGTCTATGCACCGCTTGTCATGCCCGAGGTGATTACCGGCCTGTCGCTTCTACTGCTGTTCGTGGCGATCGGTTTCGACCGCGGCTTCTGGACGATCACGCTGGCGCACACCACGCTCACCATGTGCTTCGTCGCCGTCGTTGTGCAGTCGCGACTGTTGACGTTCGACAGGTCGATTGAGGAAGCGGCGCAGGATCTTGGCGCACCACCGGTGCGGACCTTCTTCGAAGTGACGCTGCCGATCATCGCGCCTGCCGTGCTTTCCGGCTGGATCCTCGCCTTCACGCTGTCGCTGGATGACCTCGTCATCGCGAGCTTCACCTCCGGCCCTGGGGCGACGACGCTGCCGATGAAGATCTACAGCCAGGTCCGTCTCGGGGTAACGCCTGAAATCAACGCGGTCTGCACCATTCTCATTGCAGTCGTGGCGATTGGCGTGATCTGCGCCTCCACCATCACGAAACGCCGTGAACTGCAGCGCGAGCGTGACGAACGTGCGGCTGCAAACGCGCCGTGATTATTTGGTCGATCCCTGCTGCGTGACGGGAGCCGGGGAGATCACCGGCTCCGGCCACGCGCCGCCAACGAAGAACGGCAGAGGCGGGAAACTCGTCGATGCTGTCGGGTCAGTTGCTTCGATCGTCCCCGACAGTGCCAATCCATTCGAGTGGTATGGGATGACGCCGGAAAGGATCAGCGTCTGCTGGGGACCTTCGATACGGCCGCCATGGATGGTCGCCACGCCATCGGCGAGATCGGCGGCGATGTCGAAATTGTCAAAGGCAAAGGCACGGTGGGATACCGCGTTCAGCGTGAAGAAGTCCGCGCGCGTGGCTTCTTCGCGTACCGCCTCCGCATCGAAGCCCGGAAGCGAGCCCGAGCGCGCGCGGAAAGCGATCCTGCCCGTCACGTCGCCGGCTTCGACCTTCCAGAGCGGCTTTGTCGTTTTGATCGACATGTCGAGAGAGCCGGTGGCAAGGGGGAGTGGCCCCTTCAGCTGAAGCCGCTCGATCAGCCCGGCGAAGTCGGCGCCGCGGATCGACAGTTGCAGTTTGCCGCCGCCGTCGAAATCACCGCGCATCGCCTCAAGATGAGCGGACAGGGAGCCGCCTTCAAACTCGCTGTCACCGATGTCGAACTTTGCCTCGTTGCTGGAAACGATGATGCCCGCTCCGACATCGGAGAGGATGAAAGGTTCGATGAGGGCCTGTTTCGCGGAAAGCCGGAGATCAAGATCGAGTTTCTGCAGCGCACCGCCATCAGGCCGTCCGCCAGCCTCGCCGGCGGCCAGACGAAGCACGAATGCATCGAAGAGCGACCTGAAATTCATCTGGTCGAAGGCCAGCGTGCCGCCGAGTTTGGCGCGTTTGCCTGGCGGAAAGGCCACGTCCATCACGCCCTTCGCATTCGACCCATTCATGCTCATATTGACATTGTCGAAGCGGAATCCGTTCGCAACCGAAGCGACATCGGTCTCGATCGAGAAGGTCTTGAGGGTCGCGATACCCGGCAGCGAGCGGTCGGCCCATGTCAACAGTGCCGGCAGATCGGGGATGTTCAGCGCCATGTTGCCGGAGAGGTCAAAGAGATGCGAGATGTTCGCGAGTCCCTGGAACCGTGCCGTGAGCAGGCTCGAAGTCAGCGATCCGCTCATTTCGGCCTTGTTGCCGCCGAAAATGAGAAGCGGGCTGGGGGACGAGAAATCGAGCTTGAGATCCTGCCCACTCATCCGTGCGATCAACACGGCGGTAATCGGACTCGACAGTTTGCGCCAGCTGACGTCGGCGGTCACACCCTCGAAGCGATAAGTCCTACCGCTTGCGACATCGGCGACGTTGATGGTGCCATCCTCAACTGTGATGGCACCGACGGCGGCATCCAGTTTCCGATCTAGAACCTCTCTTCCACCTTCCTCACGCGCGCCTGAGATCGCTCGCGCCAGAAGCCCCTCATTGGTCCAGTCGATCACGCCGCTGCTTTCACGGGTGAGTTGCAGGTTTGGGCGGAAAAGGTGGAACTCGTGGAAGCTCGCGCGCCCTCGGATCGCATCGATCAGGCTGAACTCGGCGGAGAGGCTTTCGATCGTTCCGAGCAGCCTATTGCTGTCGCCTTTCTGGTGAACCGAGATCTTGCTGAGGGTGATGCGAGGCGTCGGCCAGAATTCGATGACCGGCTTGCCCGCGACCTCGGCACGATAGCCGGCCCATTTGGACAGGGCATCCTCGATGCCGGAGCGAACGAGGCCGGTTGAAATCAGGTAGGGGGCGGCGACACGAAGCGCCACGAAGATCGACAGGACGACAAGCAGGGTGACTGTGGCAAGCCGGGCGAAGCCAGGCAGCCAGCGTGACACGGGTCTGAATTTCTTCCGCCATCGCGGTTGTCTTGACGTACCCATGAATTCCGCCGGTATTTTCGGCCGTCGCCGCCGTTAATGCTCTGAAATGCCCGATATATCAAATGCAAGCTGCATGCAAACGCGAGCCTCTGACTTTGCTCGTCACTCCCTTTATAAGCTGATATTGCATGGTATACAGGCGAACAAATAGGAGAAGTCTCGAATGCGCGACGATAAGCCACTCTGGATGCCTTGGCGTACATCGGTCGAAGCGAGCCCGATGTACGCCTTCATGCAGCAGTGCAACCGTGACTTCGATCTCTCCCTGACAAGCTACCATGATTTGCACGCTTTTTCTGTCGCCGACAGGGAACGGTTCTGGACATCGGTCTGGGAGTTCTGCGGCGTCAAGGGCGAGCGCGGAGCACGCGCGCTCCTCGATGGCGATGTCATGCTCGATGCGCGCTTCTTCCCGGATGCGACGTTGAATTTTGCCGAGAACCTGCTTTCCGGAGAAGGCGCTGACGATGCACTGATCTTTCGGGGGGAGGACAAGGTTGCCGATCGTTGGAGCTGGGACCGGCTGCGTGGCCTGGTTTCCAGGTTGCAGCAGGCATTCAAGGCAATGGGGATCGGTCCCGGAGATCGGATTGCGGCGATGATGCCGAACATGCCCGAGACGGTGGCCTGCATGCTGGCGGCCGCGTCGATCGGCGCGATCTGGTCGTCCTGTTCGCCCGACTTCGGGGAGCAGGGTGTTCTTGACCGGTTTGGCCAGATCGGGCCGAAGCTTTTCATCGCCTGCGACGCCTATTGGTATGGCGGCAAGCTGCAGGACGTGAAGGCCAAGGTGGCGACCGTGACGAAGCAACTCGGCGCGCCATGCCTCGTCGTCCACTATGCAGGGGATGCCGCCGCGGTCGCAGACGAAACACCCGGCGCCAAGACGCTGGACGACTTCATCGCGCCCTTCGAGCCACGTTCTGTCGAGTTTACGCGCCTGCCCTTCGCGCACCCGCTCTATATCCTCTTCTCATCGGGAACGACCGGCGTTCCGAAGTGCATCGTCCACTCGGTCGGCGGCACATTGTTGCAGCACCTCAAGGAACACCGGCTGCATTGCGGAATTCAACCCGGCGAGAGGCTTTTCTATTTCACCACATGCGGCTGGATGATGTGGAACTGGCTGGTGAGCGGCTTGGCGGCAGGTGCCACGCTTTGCCTTTTCGACGGCTCGCCTTTCGCGCCTGACGGCAATGTGCTCTTCGACTTTGCGGCAGCCGAGAAGTTTGCTGTTTTCGGGACCTCGGCGAAATATATCGACGCGGTGCGCAAGAGCGGGCTGACGCCGCGCACCACTCACGACCTCTCCAGTCTTCGGCTGATGACATCGACCGGATCGCCGCTCTCGCCGGAGGGCTTCTCCTTTGTTTACGAAGGCATCAAGGAAGACGTGCAACTCGCATCTATTTCCGGTGGCACGGATATTGTCTCCTGCTTCGTCCTCGGCAACCCCTTGCAGCCAGTCTGGCGTGGCGAAATCCAGGGGCCGGGCCTCGGCCTGGCGATGGATGTGTGGGACGACGAGGGCCGGCCGGTTCGCCAGGAAAAGGGTGAACTCGTCTGTACAAAGGCCTTTCCGTCGATGCCCGTGATGTTCTGGAACGATCCTGATGGGGCGAAGTACAGGGCAGCCTACTTCGAGCGTTTCGACAATGTATGGTGCCACGGCGACTTCGCGGAGTGGACCGCGCACGAGGGCATCATCATTCACGGGCGCTCTGACGCCACCCTCAATCCCGGCGGCGTCCGCATCGGAACCGCGGAGATCTACAATCAGGTCGAACAGATGGGCGAAGTCGCGGAGGCTCTCTGCATCGGCCAGGAATGGGATGACGATGTCCGCGTGGTTCTGTTCGTGCGCCTCGCGCCCGGCGTATTCCTGACCGATGACCTGACGAAGGCGATCAAGAGCCGCATTCGCACAGGCGCCTCGCCACGGCATGTGCCGGCAAAGATCATTGCCGTCAGCGATATTCCTCGCACCAAATCGGGGAAAATCGTTGAACTTGCGGTGCGCGAGGTCGTCCACGGTCGGCCGGTCAAGAACAAGGAGGCGCTTGCCAATCCGGAGGCGTTGGATCTCTTCGCGGGGCTTGCCGAACTGCGCGCGTGAGCAACGGGTGCAACCGGCCACTACAAGCTTTCACCGTTAACAGATTGAAGGCGGCGGCAACTTTTCGTTAAGAAACGTTGGTCATGAATGAATTTAACTTGGGGCTGCAGATGAACGAGGCAGCCGGAGCCTTGGGCTCCTGAAACATGATGTTGCTTAACTAAGCCCTTGTTGAACAGCACACCCCAACTCTCAGGCAGCCCCTCCGGCTGCCTTTTTTGGTTCAGCCTGCAAGGACCCGCTGTGACGGGAAGGCGATCTCTACCAGCGTGCCTTCGTTGGGTGCGGAACTGATCGCGAAAATGGCCCGGTTGGCATCGACCATCGCCTTGGTCAGCGGCAGGCCGAGTCCCGTACCTTCGCCACGCGGCCGAGACTGTGCGGACACCTGACGGAACGGCTTCATGGCTTGGTCCAGTTCGCTCCGTGTCATGCCGACGCCGGTATCGCGCACCCGCAAGACGACGCTGCCGTTTGCCTCATAGGAGGTGGAGACGACAATCTGTCCGCCCGCCGGCGTGAACCGTATCGAGTTCGACAGGATGTTGAGTGCAATCTGCTTGACCGAACGGAGGTCGGCGACGACGTCAGGCACGGCCTGGGATAGGGCTGTGCGGATGATGACTCGCTGGCTGTTGGCCTGCGGCTGGAGGAGGGAGACCGCCTCCGAAACCGCCTCGTTCAGGTCGATGGCGCCGAAATCGAGGTCCATTTCGCCGGCCTCGATCTTCGAGATATCCAGCAGGTCGTTGACGATATCGAGGACATGGCGTCCGGAACGACCGATGTCGTTGGCATACTCGACATAGCGCGGATGCCCGATCGGGCCGAAGCGCTCGCTAGCCATCATGTCGGAAAAGCCGATGATCGCATTGAGGGGCGTACGGATCTCATGGCTGACGCGCGCGAGGAAGTCGGTCTTGTGTTCGCTCGCCGTCTCCGCTGCGCTCTTGGCGCTGCGCAGTTCATCCTCGGTACGCTTCCACTGGGTGATATCGCGGATGACCGCGCAATAGCCGCTCGAGGAGGTGAGGCGTCCCATCGTCATGAACAGCGGCACGAAGCCGCCGCCGGCTTCGCGTCCGATGACTTCACGGCCATCGTTAAGCACGCTTGCGACGCCGTGGCCCGAGAGGCCGCCGAGGTAATCGAGCACAGCTCTTTGGCTCTCATGCGCAAACAGCATGACGAAGGGCTTTCCGCGGGTCTCGTCCTCATCGTAGTTGAACAGCGCGCTTGCCGAGCGGTTCATCGAGCGGATGTCGCCTTCAGCGCCGATCACCACGACGCCGTCGGTCGCCGTTTCCAGGATCGAGCGCAGTTCTTCGACTTCCACCTGCAGCTTGGCGACCTTCTCCAGCATCCTTTCGAACGAACGAGGCTCTGCGGGCGGCGCAGGGCGCGCGCGAACTGCCGCGTCGCTTGCCGCCGGCATCAACGCCAGCATCAAGGCGCTGCTTTCCTCCCAGCGAATGGACTGCAGCCGCGCCGTGACCGGAACGAGACTATCATCGACCGTTACCAGCATCATCGAACCGGAGCGGCCGGCACTTCCTTCGAGCTCCGAGCGCTGCAGCAGCGCATCGATGCCACCGACCTCGCCCAGGGCTTCCAGCGACTTGTAGCCGGTCAGTCGCATGAATTCCGGGTTGGCGTGGATCAACTGGTCGCCCGCATGCACGAGGACGGCGACAGGCAGCTGGTCGATGGCAGCCGCGGACAGGCCGGCGCCCATCTTTGCGCGCGGCGGAATGAAGCTCGCCAGCATATCCATCTGGCTGACGGTTTCTTCCAACCCCTCGGTCACACCGTCGTCGGGTGCGGAGGCCGAAGTGACCGTCTCGGGTTCGTTGACAGAAGGCTGTGCCTCGTCACCCTCTTTCTGTTCAGGCGAGGCGTCTACCGAATCGTCCTCGAATGCGGAGGATCGATCATCATGCATACTGGCCTTCGGCGTTTCCGCTGCCGCGATGTCGCGCTTCCCGGTTTCGCTTACCCGAGGCTCGTCGTCGCTGTGCGGCTCGCGAACGCCGAAGGCTTCGAGACGCTTGGCGATCTCGCGGAAATTTGCCTGCTCGGCGGAGGTGAGCTGCGGCCCGGCCCCGTGGAGCTGTACGATCTTGTCGGTCAGGCGGCGGCTCGGACTTTCGACGATCCGCAGGGCCGGCGGCTCTGCTGATGGTTGTGGTTTCGTCGGCTCGGGTGTCGCCTCAATGTCAGCTTCGGTGGTTGCGGCCTCTTCTGCAGCCGGCTCGAAAGCCGGGGCGGCCGTCTCCACCACCGTCGGCTCGCTGGTCGCCACTTCATCGGCGAGCGCCGACAACGCTGCGTCTTCAGAGGTTTCCGCCTGCTGCTCGAGCGCTGCCGCGTCGATGCCGTTCGGGCCAAGTGTCAGGCCTAGCGCCAAAGGATCTTCGGCGGCATCGGACAGGCGCACGACACCGAAGCCGCGAAAACCGTCGAATTCCCGGCTTCGGGTGTAGGTGGGCAGGGCCGCGAGGTCGACCGGGACCGCCAGACTCGTCCCTTCGATCGGCCAGTTGATTGTCTTGCCCGACCATGTGTCGCGCCGCGCCAGAGCTTCGCTGATCTTGCCATCGGGATCGAGATTGAAGAGTGCCGAAATATCGCTGAAGGGCGTGCCGACGACGTCAGCCGCATGTGGTCCGACCGCCTCGGCAAATTCGCTCGACACCTCGCTGAACCGTCCCGCCGCGTCGATTTTCCAAACAAATCGGGTCGCGCGGCTATTTGGATTGAACACAAAGGTACCCGCCTTGGCGGCCCGGGCTGGCTCCGACTGCTCTATCTCAGGGGCGACGGCGGCATCCTGATCGGCGGCGGCTCCGACATGTTCGGTTGCTGGTGCTTCCGCAGGACTGTATGCGACGGCAGCGGCCACAGCGGGTTCATCCGTCACGCGTTCCGGCGTTGTCTCGGTTGCGTTCGGTTCCTCGGCAGCCTCGTCCGTCGGAGCCGGCAGCGGTTCGGCTTCCTGGCCCATCGCTTCAGCGCCGATCGCCTCCTCGGCGATTGCGGCAGCTTCCGTGGTCATGGCTTCGGGTTCGCCCTCATGATTGTTCTCCTCGGGAAGCTCTTCCATGTCCTCGATGCCAGCAATGGCATCGATCGCGTCGACAAAGCTCGCGACCTGCGGTGCCTCCTTATGGTTAACGGCGGCTGTGGAAAAGTCCTCTGCGGGCGCCTGAGAGTCGATCGGGTCGAGATGCCCGATGACGGTTTCAACGGCGAATAGGAGATTGAGGGCCGGCTCGTCACTCAGTCGTCCGACGGCGGCCGGAAGGAGGCCCTTGCCGGTGGCAACGGGCCGTTTCACCAATCGGTCCGCGTGGCCGCCCGCAAGCGTCGTCATGGCCTTGGCGGTTTGCTCCGTGACGCCCAGCGCGGCAAAACCGGGCGACGCGGCGATGATTTCGCCGTCGGCGCCGATCACAGCCATATGCGTATCCGGATCGTCGAGTCCCTTGAGCATCCGTTCGGCGGATGCCTTGATCGACAGGGCGTTGGTCGCAACCGGCAGGGACAGAAGAACCGCGCGCTCCCCGGAGGAAAGGCGGATCAGTTCGACAGTTGCCTGAACGGCAACACGTTGGAAGCCCCGGGCAATGCGGATCATAAAGTTGCGGCTGTCGCCGACATTCACGAGCTGCCGGGCTGTGGCTTCCAGCTGGCGAAAGGTGATGTCAGCCGCATTTATGCCTTGGTCGAGCAGATCGTAGACCGCCGATTGCCCGAAGAGCTCGGCGCCGGCGCCGTTCGCCCAGAGCGCGCGGCCGAGATCCGCCGACAGCAGCACCATCGCTTCGCCACGCGAAAAGCGTTCCCGTACCCGGGCATGCACGGCGATGTCGATGAACGGGTACTGCACTGCGGGCATGATCGAACCTTCGGCTTCGGTCATCGTGAAAATTAATAGTCTATTAATAACGATAGCCCGGAACGGGGTCCAGAACGGCGTCCGGCTTTCGGCTGGAAAGGTTAACGCATTGTGCGTCGCACAAGCATGTTGCAATGCACAAAAATCTGCGCTATATAATGGACATCTAACCTACGAGGCCATCACGCATGCCGAGGCAAAAGGAGCGCAAACCAATGGCTAACATAAAGATGGACGACGTTTTTTCAATGTCGTCGTTTGATCCTTCCAAGTTCACTGAATCTTTCCGCGACTTCGCGGAAAAGGGCGCACAGCAGTCGCGTGAAGCCTATGCCAAGATGAAGAGCGCCGGCGAAGAAGCGAGCAAGACGCTCGAAGTCACGGTTCAGACTGCCCAGGCCGGCGCTGTTGAAATCGGCCACAAGGCGATCGACGCTCTGCGCACGAACGCGGAAAACTCGCTGACCCACATGGAAGCGCTGCTTGCAGTCAAGTCGGTCGCCGAGCTCGTCGAACTCCAGACGACTTTCCTGCGCAAGCAGGTCGAGCTGACGATCGAGCAGGCGAAGACCATGCAGGAAACCTCCAAGCAGGTTGCCGAAAAGCTTGCGAAGCCTTCCAAGGAAGCAGCTGAAAAGGTCATGGCCTCCTTCAAGGCGGCCTGATTCTTTAACAGGACACACGAAGAGGCTGGACCATCTGTCCGGCCTTTTTGTATATTGGGGCGAGATAGGGCTTGAATTAATTTCCAAGTCCTCGTATGTGACCCCCGTCGCGTCGGACGCGACTTGTGCGGTTGTAGCTCAGTTGGTTAGAGCGCAGGTTTGTGGCACCTGAGGTCGGAGGTTCGAGACCCCCCAACCGTACCATTCTTCCACAATGAAATCAGAGTACAACCGACCCTGCCCGCCCGGGAACCATGTTCCGGGAATGCTACTTGGAACTTGTCTCGAACATCTGGCGCGTTGAAGGTCTAGGCGTTCTGCAATTGGCGTGGCAATACCGCCGAAAGCTCGTCGGGTCAGCTTCCGCCGTCCGCGCCCTCCCAAAAAGAGGTGGCATTGCGAATGTTTTTCGAGATCCCCCGTTCTTCCCGCCACGTGCGTCCGGTGTCCTCGACTATCGGCTTGCGGTCCGGAGAGAATATATAGTTATCGTAGCCTGCGACGGCGCGCTCCAAGGCCGAATTCACACCTGAATAGAATTGCTTCTCCGGATCGAAGAGCGGGTCCATAAGAACGGCGCTCATCCTGGCGAAATTGCCCTCAATAACCGAGGGAGATGTCGTGAATTTCGGATAAGTTCTAGGAAGCGGAAGCTTGATGCCTAAGATGGTCGTGTAGCGCCTGCGCCTATGAAGATATCCCCGCCTCGCTATGTCCCAGTTTTGATTGGCAGTGTGGAATGATGCCTGCTTGACCTTCTCAGACTCGAAACAAGCCTCGATGCGAGAGTCGATGTCATCCAACGCCAGCCAGTCGTCTTCCAGGTGCATGACGAAGCCGCTCGTCGTCGACGACCAGAGTCTTTTCACCGCGGAACCAAACCCCGCGTCAAAGGGCGTGAAAATAACAGGTGATGGGAAGTAGCGCCTTACGACTTCGACGCAGGCCCCTAAGTCAGCCTCGTCTCCGAATATGGGATCAATATTTACGAAGACGTTTTGCACATCGTGGTGGGCAAATGCTCGATGGGAGAAGCTGTCCAGTGTCGCGCGCAGGAGTTCCGGTCGACGACCGGCAATGATCGTTACGTCGATTTTCACTTTTGCGTCACCTACAGATTGCCACCAATTGGCTGGCTTTCGCCCAAGCAACCGTGTATGCGAACCCGACATGGATTTGGAGTCCGTAGCGAAAAAAATCATAAGAGAAAGGGCAAACTCAAGAACGCGACTGGGCTTTTCGTGGCATCTGAAAGGAGAAAATTCAGCGCCAATGAGATCGCGTCCCTTGGTGTTTTTCCGTTCGAAGCGTCAACCGCCGATTACCCCGATCTGCTTCAGATCGAAGTCTTTGGCTCTGCGAGCGTATGTGATGTCCCGGACTATTAATGTATATGCGGCTTCCGTAGGTAGCCGGTTCGGTCAGGAGGCGGAGAACTTCGGCGACAACCTAATGGCTGATTTGCTGGAGGGAATGTTTGGCCTCAAAGCCAACTACGTCAAGCATGGCTCCGCGGAACTCCTCGGCGTTGGCAGCATTCTGGACTCCTATTACAGAAGAAAGAAGGGCGCGAGTGTTCCGCTTCTTTCAAGACGTCCCTGGAGAACGCTGCATGTCTGGGGCTCGGGTTTCATGAACGAGAATTCTGCGGCCGTGTGGCCGCAACGATTGAAATTTCATGCCGTCCGCGGGCCGCTCACGGCCGCGAGAGTGAAGCAACGTTTGCCGTTGGGCGACCCGGCTCTCCTTCTCCCCAGGCTCTGGCCTATGCGGGGCATTAAGCAATTCGCTGTTGGAATTATCCCTCATTTTGCAACCCTTCCGCTTTTCAGGGACAGGTACGCGAGCAGCCTTCCGAAAGGATGGCAGATTATCGATCTCCTGCAGAAGCCGAAGGAGATTTGCGAGCTGATTTCGGCGTGTAACGTGATCGTCTCCAGCAGCTTGCACGGGCTCATTGTCGCCGATGCGTACGTTGTACCGTCAAGGTGGGTAGCGCCGGAAAACTCTATTAAAGGCGATGGCTTCAAGTTCAGAGACTATGAGGCACAGCGAGGAGTTGCGTTTTCGCCTCCGGTCGAGTTCCATGAAATATTGAGCAATGGAATCAAGGGCGAAGACCTAACTGTCTCCACGCCAAGCAACCAGTTGCTTGACCAGCTAGTTTCGTCTTTTCCTTTCAAGTGACTTCCAAGATTCTGGGCCATCCTGATCGCTCTCCAAGAATGGTCGGTCTCAAAGGCTTATCACCGGCGAACCCCGAAAGCTTAGCCAGAGCACCGCTTCGCCTGCCGCGCGAGTGGGGACAAGGCGAATGCCCCGTTCCCCCCCAAGCGCATACCAATCAATACTTCGATGGAACGTAGAGTTCTGGCGGCAGCACCTTGCGCTCGTAGTCCGGATTGAAGACGCGGTTGGGCAGGGTGATCTCCTCGTGCGGCACCTCAGTGTAAGGGATCTGACGCAACAGGTGATCGATGCAGTTCAGCCGTGCCCGCTTCTTGTCGTTGCCTTCGACGATATGCCACGGGGCTTCCGGAATGTTGGTGCGCGCGAAGGTCTCTTCCTTCGCCTTGGTATAGCCTTCCCAGCGGACGCGCGATTGCAGGTCCATCGGCGAATGCTTCCACTGCTTCAGCGGGTCGTGGATGCGCACGAGGAAGCGCATCTGCTGCTCTTCATCGGTGATCGAGAACCAGTATTTGACAAGCCGGATGCCTGAGCGAACGAGCATGCGTTCGAATTCCGGCACGTCGTTGAAGAACTCCTCGACCTGGTCCTCGCTCGCAAAGCCCATCACCCGCTCCACGCCCGAGCGATTGTACCAGGAGCGGTCGAAAAGAACGATTTCGCCCCCGGCAGGCAGATGCGGGACATAGCGCTGGAAGTACCACTGAGTCTTCTCGCGGTCGGAAGGCGCGGGCAGGGCGACGGCGCGGACAACGCGCGGATTGAGGCGTTGCGTGATGCGCTTGATCACGCCGCCCTTTCCGGCGGAGTCGCGACCCTCGAAGATCACGACGACCTTCTGCTTATTATAGACCACCCAATCCTGAAGCTTGATCAACTCCGCCTGAAGCGAAAGCAGCGCGCGAAAATAGTCGAGCCGCGGGATCGATGCCGGATGGGCGTTGCGATAGATTTTGCGGATCGCGTCTGACAGCGCCGGCTCCGAGAGTTCCAGCTCGTAGTCCTCATCGATGGTGTCGGCCAGTTCGGCTTCGAGCCAATCGGACTGGTTGATGTCGGATATGTTGTTCATAGGCGTTCACCCTCGATGCGTTCGTGGCGCGGTTTGAAACGTGGCGGCATGGCGACGATGTCTCTGAACAGTCGTCATCTTCCAGCAGATCCTTAGTCGGATTTATTCCCTTAGAATGAACCTCCTGTGACACTCGGCGTGGGCTTTGCTGCGTTCGAAGAGTGGTTGCTTTTTGCGTGCGCCCGCCGAGTGAATGAGGGCCGGGCAGTAACCTAGGGGCGGTGTCACATGAACCGCGGATGCGCTTTCATCGAGAACTCGTCTCCCGGCCTTTGTCGTCTCATTTGCCCAGTTTCGGCCGCAAATGATTCGCCCGAAACATGCGCCCATGCCTAAGAATAGGTGACAAATCGCCGCGTGCGAGAGGTTTTTTCAACAGGTGGCAACGTCCATGTGGCCGGCGAGGCGGTCAGGAAAATGTGCTTTGCTAACAAGGGGCAATCAGATTTTGCCCACTCGCCCGAGGCTCCGTTGCCGCGCTCTCGTTGATCACGGATTAACCGTACTGCATTGCAAATCGTGATCGGGGGTGTCATTTTCCGGTCGGGGGTTAATTCAGAGTGATTTCAGAAGGAGACGTAAATGTCCATTTCGCTCAGCAATCTGGATGCATCCAAGGCTACCGCCGTTTCGGCCGTGAATGTAGCCGCTGCTGTACGTGCCGCTCGAGAGGCCGTAGGCTATAGCCTCGACGACCTCGCAGTGACTTGTGGCCTGGTTGTTAATGAGATTGAGGAAATCGAGAGTGGTGAGGATGCTGATCCCGCCAAGCTCAAGCGGATCGCCTCTGCATTACAGGTGCCGCTCTCATCGTTTGCTCCGATGTGATAATGACCTCAGGGCCGGGCAGGCAGTCGCCCGCCTGGCCTTGCCTCTCCCAAAAAACGCCTGTAACACCGCCCTTCATCTTTTCTTAACCATCTCCTCCGAACCGCTGAACGCTCTTGCTCGCGAAGGGTTAATTTTACCGCCGCTGATTGTCCGGTGCGTTAGCAACTTCATCGCAAATGTCCGCCCTCGAACGAGCCGGGTGCCTGTGCACTTCGGCGGTTTTGTGTATAGAGGAGAGGGCAATGAGCCGGGCTCGACGCATTGGCGCCACGCGGATTGATTTGAACGAGCTCATCAAGCGTAGCGCGCTTGCCGTCCTTGCCATTCTTGCGGTCTTGCTCCCAGTCCTGAAAGTCAGCTTGGTCAGCGAGTCGGACGATATCGTTCTCGGGGATTTCCGGTTGCTGGGTCGGGCGGCCTATCTGCTGCTGGTGGCCTTTCTGTGCGGCCTTTCGCTTCATCGACATGGCCGGATTGATCATCGCGGTCGCGGCCGTCTCGCGCGCTGCCTATAGTCTCAGCGCGAGCCTTATACGCAATCCGATCGCGGTTGATGCACCTCCCCAGAGACTGGATCAGTTGGCGCAAGTCTCTTTGTCTTATGGCAGCGTTCCGCTGTTGCTCATCCTGTTCGGCGCCTTGTGGCAGTCGCGAAAATCCTGGCGCAGCTAAGCGATCGATTGGGGATGGAACCGCGCTCGCTCCTTGGACGTTCTAGTCGATAGGAGAAATGCGCATGTCGAAGACGCTTCTATATGGCGCGACCAAGGTGGATGAAGGCAACGAAGCCTATTCCGCCATTGCGAGCCTTGAGCAATTCCAGTGGCGGAACCGTGTCCTTGTCATCTTTGCAGACAAGGGAAACGTGCGGGCTGCTCGCCAGGAAAACCAGTTGCTTGCCGATCGCGATGCCTTGCAGGACCGCGATATGGTCATTCTCAAGATCGTCGGCGGCAGTGTCAGGGAGCTTTTCGGCGCTGGCGAAAAGCTGGACGCTGCGGCGATTGCCCGCGATTTGGGTGATCCGACTGCCGGAGAGTTCGCAGCCTTTCTCGTCGGCAAGGATGGAACGGTAAAGCTCAAGGTGAGCGAGCCGGTCACCAGCGCCGAACTGTTTGCGATCATCGACAGCATGCCGGTGCGCGCTGCCGAAGTTGCGGCAGAGAAGTAGCAGACGAGCGAAGAATCTGAGAAGCGCGACTGACCCTGCCGCGCTGACCCGATGTTACAGGAATATGTGGCGCTCGGCGGCCACGAGTTCCTGCAGGAAATCGGAAACGGTACGCACCCGCACGAGTTCGCGTGCGCTTTCATGAAACGTCGTCCAGTACGCTCGCCGGATCGAGATATCGGGCAGGATGCGCACGAGTTCGAGATTCTGCCGGGCAATATAGTCGTGCAGGATGCCGATCCCGGCGCCGGAAAGCACGGCTTCCGTCTGCCCCGTCGCCGAAGAAATCTCGAAGGCGGCGTTCCAGTTCCGCATCACCTCGCCGGTGAAGTTCAGCGATTGGGAAAAGATCAGGTCCTCAACATAGCCGATCCGCCGGTGCTGTTTCAGCGCCTCGACGTTGGCGGGCTGGCCATTAAGTTCGGCATAGCTTCGGGATGCATAAAGGCCGAGCGTGTAGTCGGTGAGCTTGGCCGACACGAGCCGGCCTTGTTCGGGCCGCTCCAGCGTGATGGCGATATCCGCCTCACGCTGTGAAAGCGAGAATGATCGCGGCACCGGCACAAGCTGGATCTTCAGTTCCGGATGACGCTCGATCAGTCGACCCATGCGGGGCGCGAGAAAGGAAACGCCGAAACCGTCGGGCGCTCCCACCCGCACCGTCCCGGCGATTGCCGTATCGGTACGGCCAAGATTTGCCTGCACGGACAGCATTTCGGTTTCCATCCGCTCCGCAGAGGCGAGGAAAACCTCGCCCTCGGCCGTCAGCTCGCAGCCACTTGTGCGGCGGACGAAGAGGCGGCTCTTCAGCGCCTCTTCCAACGAGGTGAGCCGTCGAGAGAGGGTGGCATGGTTGAGCCCCAGACGTTTCGAGGCGGCAAGGATCTGCCCGGTGCGGGCCACGGCCAGGAAAATGCGGACATCGTCCCAGTTCATGGCTTGCCACGCATCATGATCGGGTCGACGTCGATGAGCGTCAGGGACTTCACCATTCCCGCGGTTCTGTTCTTGTATTTGAGGAAATGCGGTGTCTGCAGGTGCGCTTCGTAGGCTGCCTGGTTCGCATAGACCTCGAGGATACGGATCTTTTGCGGACTGTCCTTGAGGGAAACGGCGTTCAGCGACAGAACGCCGGGCTCCAGTACGACAGAAGCCTCGATCTCCTCGGTCAACAGAAGGCGATAGATTTCAAGCTGGTCGGGATCGATTTCGACCTCGGCCATTCTGACAACCAGTTTCCTGCTCATCGAAGCACTATCTCCTCTTCAGTTTGCATCGACCGTGGTAGTCTAGCGGAGTCCTGCGTGGACCTTGAGAGAAGCATCAGCTCGATCAGCTGGGCTTCAATTTACGCACAACGGTTGCTTATCTCAGCGCATTGATTTGTGCAAATTGAAGTGTGATTGTTCGGCATCCAAAAACAGGAGGAGGCACATCCATGCGTGAGATCGGTCATTTCATCGGCGGTAAGCACGTCGCCGGCACCAGCGGCCGCACCAGCAACGTCTTCAACCCGGCAACCGGCGAAGTCCAGGCCACTGTGGCGCTGGCAAATGTCGAGGAACTGCGCGCCGCAGTCGAGAACGCCAAGGCCGCTCAGCCAAAGTGGGCGGCGACGAACCCGCAGCGCCGCGCCCGCGTCTTCTTCAAGTTCGTCGAATTGCTGAACAAGCACATGGATGAACTCGCTGTCCTCCTCTCGACCGAGCACGGCAAGACAGTCGAAGATTCCAAGGGCGACATCGTTCGTGGTCTTGAGGTCTGCGAATTCGTCTGCGGTATTCCGCATCTGCAGAAGGGCGAATTCACGGAAGGCGCCGGCCCGGCAATCGACATGTACTCCATGCGCCAGGCGGTCGGCATCGGTGCGGGCATCACCCCGTTCAACTTCCCGGCCATGATCCCGATGTGGATGTTTGCGCCGGCAATAGCCTGCGGCAACGCCTTCATCCTGAAGCCGTCCGAGCGCGACCCGTCCGTGCCGCTGCGTCTCGCCGAACTCATGATCGAAGCAGGCCTCCCGGCAGGCATCCTCAACGTCGTCAATGGCGACAAGGCTGCCGTCGACGCTATCCTGACGGATCCGGATATTGGCGCGGTCTCCTTCGTCGGCTCCACGCCGATTGCCCGCTACGTCTACGGAACGGCCGCCATGAACGGCAAGCGCGCCCAGTGCTTCGGCGGCGCGAAGAACCACATGATCATCATGCCTGATGCAGACATGGACCAGGCCGTCAACGCACTGATGGGCGCAGGTTACGGCTCTGCCGGCGAACGCTGTATGGCGATCTCGGTCGCCGTCCCGGTCGGCGAGGAAACCGCCAATCGCCTCGTCGAGAAGCTGACGCCGAAGATCGAATCGCTGCGTATCGGCCCCTACACGGACGAGAAGGCCGATATGGGTCCGCTCGTTACCAAGGAAGCCTACGCCCGCGTCAACGGACTGATCGATCGTGGCGTCGAGCAGGGTGCAAAGCTCGTCGTCGATGGCCGCGGCTTCAAGCTGCAGGGTTATGAAGACGGATATTTCGTCGGCGGTACGCTGTTCGATCATGTGACGCCGGACATGGATATCTACAAGACGGAGATCTTCGGGCCCGTTCTGTCCGTCGTCCGTGCCAAGAACTACGAGGAAGCGCTCGACCTGCCGATGAAGCACGAATACGGCAACGGTGTCGCGATCTACACCCGCGACGGCGATGCCGCCCGTGACTTCGCCTCGCGCATCAACATCGGCATGATCGGCATCAACGTCCCGATCCCGGTTCCTCTGGCCTATCATTCCTTCGGCGGCTGGAAGGCCTCGAGCTTCGGTGACCTCAACCAGCATGGTTCGGACTCGATCAAGTTCTGGACCAAGACGAAGACGATTACCGCCCGCTGGCCCTCGGGCATCAAGGACGGCGCCGAATTCGTCATGCCGACGATGAAGTAAGACGAACGAACGATGTTATTGAATTGGGGGCTTCGGCCCCCAATTTGCGTTGAACGTGGTTCTGGCCGTCACCGAAAGTCTCGCGTGACATGATCCCGGGTTCCGGACCAAATAACGTCGCGGCAATCCGTCTCACATAAGATGATTATGATTTTCATATTTTGGAATTGTTCAAAACTAGCAAAGCCACTATATAGACCACGTGTAACTGACGATTCTGGAGATCGGCATGCGTTTGACCAAGCAGACCAACTATGCGGTTCGCATGTTGATGTATTGTGCTGCCAATGAGGGGCAGCTGAGCCGGATTCCGGAGATTGCCAAGGCATACGGTGTTTCCGAACTCTTTCTGTTCAAGATCCTGCAGCCTCTGAACAAGGCAGGGTTGGTCGAGACGGTTCGCGGTCGCAACGGTGGCGTTCGGCTCGGCAAGCCTGCGAAAGACATCAGCCTCTTCGACGTGGTTCGCGTCACGGAAGACAGTTTTGCAATGGCAGAGTGTTTCGAGGATGACGGCATGGTCGAATGCCCGCTTGTCGACAGCTGCGGTTTGAACTCCGCCTTGCGCAAGGCCCTCAACGCTTTCTTCGACGTGCTGGCGCAATATTCGATTGACGACCTCGTCAAGGCGCGGCCGCAGATCAACTTCCTGCTGGGCCTGACCGGCGAGCACGAACGCCGCAAATCCCCCGTCGTGGCACCCGCTGCCTGATCGGCGATGACGAAATTTTGATCCGGCCGCGGCAGCGTCAAATGCCGCGGCCGTTCCGTTCTAAGGGAGTTTTTTGTCGGGAGTTTCGCGTGACGCGTGTGTGAAAAGGTCGCAGCTGGCGCGAAATTATACCAAATGCGACAAGAATCACGTTTATTCAGTCCGTTTATTTCTAAGTGCGGCCCATTTTTGGCGGAAAATTACTAAAGTTGCCCATCTGGAAGAATTTTCCACTTCGGTCGTTGATTTCAGCAAACAAATGTCGTTCCATCTGCCGTCATTCCGGGTTCCCCGGGATCTCAAATAAAAGAACAAACCTGGGAAACGATATCATGAAAAAGATGTCTGTCTTGCTGGCCGCGACGGTCCTGGCTTCGGCCATGGCATCCGCAGCCTGGTCTAAAACGCTCGTTTACTGCTCTGAAGGGTCGCCGGAAGGCTTCGATCCGGGCATTTATACCGCAGGCACCACCTTCGATGCCTCCTCGCGTACGGTTTACAGCCGTCTCGTCGAGTTCCAACATGGCAAGACCGAAATTGAGCCGGGCCTGGCCGAAAGCTGGACGGTTTCCGACGACGGTACGGTCTACACCTTCAAGCTGCGTCCGGGCGTCAAGTTCCAGACGACCGAATTCTTCACGCCGAGCCGCGATCTGAACGCTGACGACGTCGTCTTCTCGTTCGAGCGCCAGCTGAAGGCTGACGGCCCCTGGGCCAAGTACGTTGCCGGCGTTTCATACGAATATGCCGCGGGCATGGGCTTCCCGGAACTCATCAAGTCCGTCGAGAAGGTCGACGACCTGACCGTCAAGTTCACCCTGAACCATCCGGAAGCACCGTTCCTCGCCGACCTGGCAATGGACTTCGCGTCCGTCCTGTCGAAGGAATATGCTGACAAGCTGCAGGCTGACGGCAAGATGGAACAGATGAACCAGATGCCGCTCGGCACCGGTCCGTACACCTTCGTTGCCTACCAGCCGGATGCTGTCATCCGCTACAAGGCCAACGAAACCTACTTCAAGGGCAAGGAAAAGATCGACGATCTCGTGTTCGCGATCACCCCGGACGCTTCCGTCCGCGCTCAGAAGCTGAAGGCCGGCGAATGCCACATCATRCCGTATCCGAACGCGGCTGACATCAAGGACCTGCAGACGGACTCGAACCTGAAGGTTCTGGAACAGCCAGGCCTGAACGTTTCCTATCTCGCGTACAACACGCTCCAGGCTCCGTTCGACAAGGCCGAAGTGCGCAAGGCGCTGAACATGGCGATCAACAAGCAGGCGATTGTGCAGGCCGTCTTCCAGGGTGCTGGCCAGGTTGCCAAGAACCCGATCCCGCCGACCATGTGGTCGTATAACGACGACATCAAGGATGACGTATACAACCCGGACGAAGCAAAGAAGATGCTCGAAAAGGCTGGCGTCAAGGATCTCAGCATGAAGATCTGGGCTATGCCGGTTTCGCGTCCGTACATGCTGAACGCACGTCGCGCCGCTGAACTGATGCAGGCTGACCTTGCCAAGGTCGGCGTCAAGGTCGACATCGTCACCCACGAATGGGCTGAATACCTCAAGCTCTCCAAGGACAAGGCCCGTGACGGCGCTGCGATCCTCGGCTGGACCGGCGATAACGGCGACCCGGACAACTTCCTTGACACCCTGCTCGGCTGCGAAGCCGTCGGCGGCAACAACCGTGCACAGTGGTGCAACAAGGAATTCGACGATCTCGTGAAGAAGGCCAAGAAGACCGCTGACGTCGCAGAGCGCACCAAGCTCTACGAACAGGCGCAGGTCGTCTTCAAGAAGGAAGCTCCGTGGGCGACGATCGATCACTCCACGGAATTCGTACCGATGAGCGCCAAGGTTTCCGGCTACGTGCAGGATCCGGTTGGTGTTCACCGTTTCGACGGCGTTGATATCGCCGAGTAATCAAAATTATGCAAAGATGCCCGGCAATCCCGGGCTTGGCCGGCGGTCAGGTTTGATACCTGACCGCCGGAACACTATGGACACTTGCCAATGTTGCGATTTCTCATCGGACGCCTCGCGATCCTGATCCCAACCTTCATCGGCGTTTCACTCATCGCCTTCTCGTTCATCCGCCTGCTGCCCGGTGACCCGGTCATGCTGATGTCGGGCGAGCGCGTGATGGCGCCGGAACGCCATGCCCAGGTCATGCATGATCTCGGCCTCGATCGACCTGTCTATGTTCAATACCTGGACTACCTCGGTAACGTGGTGCAGGGTGATCTGGGCTCGTCGATCGTTACCAAGCGCCCGGTTCTGCAGGAGTTCGGCTCGCTCTTTCCGGCGACGCTTGAGCTTTCGCTTTGTGCGATCATTTTTGCCATCGTGCTTGGCATTCCCGCCGGCGTCTTCGCCGCGGTCAAGCGAGGAACCTGGTTCGACCAGAGCGTGATGGGCGTTGCCCTCGTCGGCTACTCGATGCCGATCTTCTGGTGGGGCCTGCTGCTCATCGTTCTCTTCTCGAACACGCTGCATTGGACACCCGTGTCCGGCCGCATTTCGCTGATGTATTTCTTCAAGCCGGTCACCGGCTTCATGCTGATCGACAGCCTGCTCTCCGGCCAGGCCGGTGCATTCAAGTCGGCGTTCGTCTCGCTCATTCTGCCGACGATCGTTCTCGGCACCATTCCGCTTGCGGTCATCGCGCGACAGACGCGCTCGGCCATGCTGGAAGTGCTCGGCGAAGATTATGTTCGCACCGCGCGCTCCAAGGGTCTCGCCCCCATCCGCGTCGTTGGCCTGCACGCGCTTCGCAACGCGATGATCCCGGTCGTGACGTCGATTGGTCTGCAGGTCGGCGTGTTGCTCGGCGGCGCGATCCTGACAGAAACGATCTTCTCCTGGCCTGGTATCGGCAAGTGGATGGTCGATGCGGTCTTCAAGCGCGACTACACCGTCGTTCAAGGTGGCCTGCTGCTCATCGCCGGCATCATCATGATCGTCAATCTGATCGTCGACCTCATGTACGGTCTGATCAACCCACGTATTCGTCACTAGGAGCGGCTTATGAGTGCGATAACCACCAAGTCGACCCAGCCGTCAGCGCTCTCTGAGTTCTGGTACTATTTCTCTCGCAACAAGGGTGCCGTCATCGGCTTCGGCATCTTCCTGCTCGTGCTTTTGACAGCGATCTTCGCGCCGTTGATTGCCCCGCATGATCCGAACGTTCCTTTCGACGGCATGCAGCGCGTCCCGCCGGTTTGGTCGGACAAGGGCAATCCGATGTTCCTGCTCGGAACGGATGCCGTCGGTCGCGATATGCTGTCGCGCCTCATCTATGGCACGCGCTTCTCGCTGTTCATCGGCCTCGTCGTCGCCTCGCTGTCGGCTGTCGCCGGCGTGCTGCTCGGCCTCGTTGCAGGCTATTTCCGCGGCCGCGTCGACACCTTCATCATGCGCGTCATGGATATCATCCTGGCATTCCCATCGCTGCTGCTGGCCCTCGTGCTGGTCGCCGTTCTGGGACCGGGCCTGCTCAATGCCATGATCGCCATCTCGATCGTCAACCAGCCGCATTTCGTGCGACTGACGCGCGCCGCCGTCATCAGCGAACGCGAAAAGGAATATGTCGTAGCGTCGCGTGTCGCGGGCGCCGGCACCTTCCGTCTGATGTTCAAGACGATCCTGCCGAACTGCCTGGCTCCGCTGATCGTTCAGGCAACGCTCGCATTCTCCGCCGCGATCCTTGATGCCGCAGCCCTCGGCTTCCTCGGCATGGGCGCCCAGCCTCCGACATCGGAGTGGGGCACGATGCTTGCCGATGCGCGCGAATTCTTCCAGAGCTCGCCGTGGCTCGTCACTTTCCCGGGTCTTTGCATCCTGATCACCGTTCTTGCCATCAATCTGATGGGCGACGGCCTGCGCGATGCGCTCGACCCCAAGCTGAAGAGGTCCTGATATGGCACTTCTTGAAATCGAAAATCTCGCCGTTGAGTTTCAGACGTCCACGGGCCCGTTTCGCGCAGTTGATGGCGTGTCGCTCAAGGTGGATGCGGGTGAAGTCCTGGCAATCGTCGGAGAATCCGGATCCGGCAAGTCGGTCTCCATGCTCGCGGCGATGGGCCTTCTGCCCTGGACGGCAAAAGTAACGGCCGACAAGATGGTCTTCGACGGCCGCAACCTGCTTGGCATGTCGGCGAGCGAGCGGCGCAAGATCATTGGCAAGGATATGTCGATGATCTTCCAGGAGCCGATCGCCAGCCTCAATCCCTGTTTTACCGTCGGCTTCCAGATCGAAGAAGTTCTGCGAATCCATCTGGGGCTGGACAAGGCTGCACGGCGCAAGCGCGCCATCGAGCTGTTCGAGGCCGTTGGTATTCCCAATCCTGCCGAGCGCCTCGGCCATTTCCCGCACCAGATGTCGGGTGGTCAGTGCCAGCGCGTCATGATCGCCATCGCAATCGCCTGCAATCCGAAGCTCTTGATTGCCGATGAGCCGACCACTGCGCTCGACGTCACCATTCAGAAGCAGATCCTCGATCTCCTGATGCGGCTGCAGACGGAGCACCGCATGGGCCTGATCATGATCACGCACAACATGGGCGTTGTCGCCGAGACAGCCGATCGCGTGATCGTGCAGTATAAGGGCCGCAAGATGGAAGAGGCCGACGTCCTGTCGCTCTTCGAGTCGCCCAAGAGCGATTACACGAGAGCGCTGCTTGCCGCCCTGCCGGAAAATGCCACCGGTGATCGACTGCCGACCATCGGCGAAATTTTCAAGGGAGCGGCCCAATGACGCCAGTCCTCGAAGCAAAGAACATTGTCCGCAACTATTATCTGCCGGGCGGTCTCTTCAAGAAGGAGAGAACCGTACACGCCGTCAAGGGTGTGAGCTTCAAGGTAGAGCAGGGCAAGACGCTGGCGATCGTCGGCGAAAGCGGTTGCGGCAAGTCGACGCTTGCCCGCATCGTCACGATGATCGATCCGGCGAGCGGTGGCGATCTCTTCATCGACGGCAAGAAGGTCGATATCGCTGCAGGCGATCTGACACCGGAAATTCGCCGCAAGGTGCAGATTGTCTTCCAGAACCCCTACGGCTCGCTGAACCCGCGCAAGAAGATCGGCGACATTCTGATGGAGCCCCTGATCATCAACACCGATACGGCCGCCGCTGAGCGGCGCGAATTGGCGATGGCGATGCTCAAGAAGGTCGGCCTGCAGGAGATCCATTTCAATCGCTATCCGCACATGTTCTCCGGCGGCCAGCGCCAGCGTATCGCGATCGCCCGCGCTTTGATGCTGAAGCCGCGGCTTCTGGTTCTCGATGAGCCAGTGTCTGCACTCGACCTTTCGGTCCAGGCTCAGGTTCTCAATCTGCTCGCGGATTTGCAGGACGAGCTGAACCTCACATATGTCTTCATCAGCCACGATCTCTCGGTCGTCCGCTATATGGCCGACGACGTCATGGTGATGTATTTCGGTGAAGCTGTGGAGTATGGCGCGCGGGATCAGGTTTTCAACGATCCGCAGCACAGCTATACGCAGACCTTGTTTGCGGCCACGCCGCGCGCGGATGTTGACACCATCAAGGCTCGCCTTGCGCGCAAGAGTGCGACACTCGCTGCTTCATAAGGTCGTCGTTCTCCCGTCCCCGGGAGTGCCGGAACGCTGAGAGAGACAAGCAATGCCAGAGACCAACGGAACCCCTTACGCCATCATCGTCATGGGGGTCAGTGGTTGCGGCAAGTCCTCGATCGGCCTGAAGATTTCGGACGCCCTCGGCATGCAATTTGTCGAGGGCGACCAGCTGCATCCTGCATCGAATGTCGAGAAGATGTCGAAGGGCATTCCCTTGACGGATGACGACCGGATGCCTTGGCTCGACCTCATCGGTCAGACAATGAAAGCGTCGCTTGATCGTGGGCAGGGCGTCATCGTTTCCTGCTCGGCGTTGAAGCGCATCTATCGCGACCGGCTGCGCAAGGCGGTGAATGGAAAACTCTGTTTTGTCTATCTGTCAGGCTCGAAGGAGCTGCTCACGAAGCGGATGGGTGAGCGCAAGGGTCACTTCATGCCTGCATCCTTGCTGGAAAGCCAACTCGCGACACTCGAAGTGCCGACCGGCGAGCTCGGCGTCGTGACCGTCGATATCGACAATACAATCGAAGGGATCGCGGAAACGGCTCTCCGCGATCTCAAGTCTTTGGGCGTTGTTTAGCCGTCGGTCCGCAGCAGGACCTTCATCTCGAAGAAGAAATAGGGCCGCAGGCGAACGCCGATGACATTGCCGGCAAATGCGGCCACGGCCCAGAGATAGCCATGCAGGCTGCCCGACGAGATGCCGGAGAAATAGGCGCCGATGTTACAACCGTAGGCGATGCGTGCGCCGTATCCGAGCAGCAGGCCGCCGATCACAGCAGCTAGAACCGAACGCAGCGGAATATCCCAGCTCGGTGCAAATCGACCGGCGAGCGACGAGGCGAGCATTGCACCTGCAATGATGCCGAAATCCATGACGGAGGTGATATCCGCAAAGACGCTGTCGGCCAGCGCCTTGGCATTGGCGGGCGTCTGCCAATAAGCCCAGGCKGTCGGGTCAATGCCGATGATCTGTGCGCCCTTGGCGCCCCAAAGTGCAAAAGCCGAGGTGATGCCCCAGGGGCGACCGGCGATCGACAGGGTCACGAAGTTCAGCAAGGCAAGGGCAACAGCGCCGAGGACAAGCGGCCACGGTCCGCGCAGGAAACGCGAAAAGCCGCGGCGCGGGGAGGGCGCTTCCTTTTCGAGCGAGCCGTGCCAGCGCTTCTCGACGACAACAGTCAGTACTGCGATCGCTGCAAAGATGATCAGCGAGACCGCGATGCCGCCGATGGCGCCAAAGCTCTGTACCAGCGAGGTCGGTGGAAGTGACGGCAGGCTCACCCACCAGTCGAAATTCACGGTGCCGAGCACCGAGCCGACGATAAAGAAGAACAGGGTGATGAGCATCCGCGCATTTCCGCCGCCGGCGGTAAACAGCGTACCGGAAGCGCAGCCGCCGCCGAGCTGCATGCCGATCCCGAACATGAAGGCGCCGACGAGCACGCCGATGCCTGCGGGCGACACCGAACCCTTGACCTCATGGCCGACCAGCGTGCCGCTCGCCAGGAACGGAAAGAACAGCACGACGGCGATCGCCAGCAGGATCATCTGCACGCGCAGGCCGCGTCCGCGACCATCCATGATGAAGACGCGCCATGCGGAGGTGAAGCCGAAGGCGGCGTGATAGAGGGCAATGCCGAGGGCGCCGCCGACAAGGAACAGTGCGCCCTGAGCCGGGCCGTGATAGTAGCCGAGCAGTAGTGTGCCGAGGACAAGAACGACGAGCGCGCCGAGACCCGGCGTGCCGAGCGGGGGCTGCCGTGTCTCGAGGGCGGGGGAGGAGGCAATAGACATGTTGGATTTCCTGAGAGTTTCCCTCGTCTTATAGGGAACTCGGCGTAAACGTTGGAGGAATCAGGTCCTCCTTTCCGCCGGTCTGGCGGATTGTTGTCCTTCTATGAGCCTGTTTGGTATGCGTGCGTTGCTTATGGGTTGAAGCGCTGCGGCGAATAGGCCGAAATATCGATGAACGGTGCCTCGCCAGTGATCGCTTCCGCCAGGGCGCGGCCGGTGACAGGCCCGAGCGTCAACCCGTGATGAGCGTGGCCGAATGCGAACCACAGTCCGTCGTGCCGGGGCGCCTTACCGATGATAGGCATCATGTCGGGCGTGCACGGTCGGGCGCCCATCCACGGCTCCGGATCGAGCCGCTCGCCGAGCGGAAAGACTGTGCGTGCCACCTTCTCGGCGCGATCGAGCTGCACCGGTGTCTTCGGCGCATCGAGTGCCGCGAATTCCGCACCTGTTGTCAGCCGGATGCCCCGGCTCATAGGTGCGAGGAAATAACCGCGCTCGGCATCGAGCGTCCAGTTGTTGAGGGTCGCATCGCCTGCCGCGGCATAATGCATGTGATAGCCTCGCTTGACGCCGAGCGGGAAGGCATAGCCGAGCCGGCGTGTTGCAACAGCAGCCCAGGGGCCGAGCGCCAAAACCGCATCTTCCGCGTCCAGAGCCCCCTCGCTGGTGACCACCCGCCAGCTCGAGCCGGAGCGACCGAGCGAATTGGCGTCGCCAGTGACACACCTTCCGCCCAGACTCTCGAAGTAGGTGCGGTAGGCCATCGTCAAACCGTGCGGATCGAGTACGGACCAAGGATCGCGCCACCGCAGGCCGCCGACGAAATCTCCCTTGATATGAGGCTCCAGCCGCGCGACGGCTGCGGCGTCCAACTGCTCGTGCATGACGCCGAACTCGGCTCTAAGGCGCTCTGCCTCGGCAAATTCCGCGTCGCGCCGGCCAGCCGTGCGGAAAATCTCCATCCAGCCGTTCTTGCGAATCAGGTGCTGTGCATTGGACGCTTCGATCAGATCATTGTGCTCCGAGATCGAGTGCTCGATCAGCGGGGCATAGGCGCGGGAGATCATCTCATGGCGTTTCGCGCCGGAATTCCACCAGTAGCGCGCAAGGAAGGCGAGCTGTCCGGGCAGCGCCTTGAGGTGGTAGTGAGCGTCGATCCGGTTGTTGAAAGCGTAGCGGATCAGAAGCCCGAGTTGCTGCGGAAAACCGTACGGCACGACGCCTTCGCGTTGGATGAGCCCGGCATTCCCGAACGAGGTCTCCTTGCCTGGGGCCTTGCGGTCGATCAGCGTCACCTGCCGACCCCTGCGCTGTAGGTGAATGGCCGTCGATACGCCGACGATACCGGCGCCCAGTACAATTGCATTCTTTGTCATTGCCGTGCATTCCAACTATTCCAAGCAATGAAAATGCAACTACGGCAGGCTGCACGCAAACGAAAAATGTCGTTTTATTTCAAAAACATTGTCGTTCTGAGCGCCTCGTTTTCGGCTTTGATGCGGACGTAAAGTACGGCCGCGTTCAGCATGGAAAATATCGCCGCGTAGAGCGGCATCCCGAAGGCCAGCGGAAGGACGGCGATTTCGCCAGCCACGACGGCATAGTTCGGATGAGCCATGAATCGGTAGGGTCCGCTGCTGACGAGCGGAGCGCCCGGCAGAACGATGATGCGCGTCGTCCACCGACCCTTGAGCGTGCCGATGACCCAGAGCCTACCAGCTTGCAAAACCATGAAAACGGCAAACCACATTGCGTCGACCGGACGACCGATCGCCAGCAGCCACAATCCGGCGATCCAGCAGCCGTGCAGCGCCACCATGAAAGGATAGTGCTGCGGCGCGACCTCCTTCGCGCCGCTGTTTACAAGCACCCGCGTATTGTGGCGGGCAAGGGCGAGTTCCGCGAGGCGCTGTGCCGTCACGAAGGCGAGCAGTGCAAAGGAGGGCCACATATCATGCCGCTCGCTTCAAGGTCACGCAGCTTGCGGAGAAACCCGGTCCTAGGGCGACCATCGCGCTGCGTTCCGGCAATCCCTCCTTCAGGGCGCGCTCCAGCACGAAGAGGATCGTGGGGGAGGACATGTTTCCGTATTCCGCAAGCACCGCGCGCTCGTGATCCAGGGTTCCCGATTCAAGCGACAGCGCGCTCTCCAGGGCCATAAGCACCCTCGCGCCGCCGGGATGGCAGATGAAGCGACCTATATCCCGGCGAGATAGACCGTTTCGCGCCAATATCCCGTCGACGGCCGGGCCGAGTTCCGTCTCGGCAAAGGGCGGTAGCGATTGAGCGAGAACCACGCCGAAGCCGGTGTCGTCGATCTTCCAGCCCATGATACCGAGCGTATCGGGGAAAAGATGCTCCCCCGTCGACTCGACTTCGGCCTTACCCTCTCGCCCCGCCCGGAGAATGCAGGCGGCCGCGCCATCGCCGAAAAGTGCCGTGGCGATGATGTTTGCGCGCGTCAGCTCGTCCAGCCGGAAAGCCAGAGTGCAAAGTTCTATTGCCACGAAAAGCACCGTTGCGCCCGGCCGATCGCGGGCAAATCGCGAGGCGATGGCGAACCCGGAAACACCTGCTGCGCAGCCGAGTCCGAAAACGGGAACGCGTTCGATGTCCGAGCGGAATCCCATTTTCTCTGCGAGCTGTGCATCGAGGCTCGGTGTAGCAATGCCCGTGGACGAGATGGTGACGATGCAGTCGACGTCGCATCCCTTTAGACCGGCCTGCTTGAGTGCATGGGTGGCCGTCTCGAAAAACAGGCTGCGCGCGACTTCGCCATAAGCCTCCATTCTGTCTTGCCAACCGTGCGGCTCGATGAACCATTCCAGCGGACGGGCGGCATAACGTCTCTTGATGCCGGCATTCTCGAAGACGCTTGCCAAATGCGAAAAATCCTTGAAGCGGGACGAAAACAGGCGCGCAGAGGTTTCCGCCGCCTCCTTTTGCGTGATGACGTGCTCCGGCGTCGCGACGGCAAGACTCAACAGTTTTACGGTATCACTCACGGGATGCTCCTTTTGCCCGGCGCGTGAGCGGCTAACACGTCAGACCCGCATTTATTCGCCCGCACCGAGATCGCAGGGTCGGAAAAAAGAAGAACACGCAATCGAATAAAGTGCCAGTCAACGGTGTTCATTCGCGGCCAACGTCATTTTCGTAGGAGATATCCCATGACGATCGCGACTGTTCGTATTGCTTCCATCCTGGTCGGCGGCTGCATTGCCGCGTTTGCACTCTCCACGCCCGCATTTTCGATTGGCGGCGGCAGCAGCAGCGGCGGCAGCAGTAGCGGATCCAGCGGGTCCAGCGGCTCCGGAGGCAGGAGCAGCGAAAGCACCATGCCGACCTGCAAGAAGGGCCAGATGTACGACAAGAGGACGAAGAGGTGCGTCAAACAGAGCAGCGCCAACGTGACGGAAGAAAACCGCACGGACTACGCCTATTCGCTGGCAAAGGCCGGACGCTATGAAGAAGCGCTCGCCATACTCGATACGCTGAAGGATCCGAATACCGCCGAGGCTCTGAACTATCGCGGCTATGCCACCCGCAAGCTCGGCCGCACGGATGAAGGCATTTCCTACTACCTGAAGTCCGTTGAGCTTGATCCCAAATACGCGCAGGTTCGTGAATATCTCGGCGAAGCCTACGTCATCAAGGGTCGGCTCGATCTTGCCAAGGAGCAGCTGGAAACAATCAAAACGATCTGCGGCACCGATTGCGAGGCGTATCACGATCTGAACGAAGCGATCCTCAAGCCTTGACCATTGAAGAACAGCGGGAATGCGCAACTACGGTTGAATAGGAACCTTCCAATGCCGGTCGCGTACACCACATTTCCTGCCTATAGTCGCGCAGTACCAGAGCCGTCGGTGCAACCGGCGGCTTTGGAAGGAAAAATCGTGGCGGAGGCTCTCATCGCAAGCGAAGCCGATATCAAAAGTGGCCTGGCGGACAATCTGCTGCGGCTGTGGCGCTATGGCCTTGTGCTCTCGCATCGCCGCGACGTTGCCGACGATCTCGTGCAACAGACCTGTGTTCGCGCTCTGGAGCGCGTCGAGCAGTTCGAGACGGGAACGCGGCTGGACCGCTGGCTGTTCTCCATCCTTCATTCCATTTGGTTGAACGAGATCCGGTCGCAACGCGTGCGCCTCGGTCAGGGCTTCGTCGATGCAGACGAGGCCCTTGTTGTCGATGGCGCCCGCGATGCAGAAACCCATCTCATGGCAAACCAGGTTCTGCGGCTGGTCAATGCGCTGCCGGATGCGCAACGTGCAGCGGTCTTTCTCGCCTATGTGGAAGGTCTTTCCTACAAGGAGGTCGCAAGCGTATTGGATATCCCGATCGGCACCGTGATGAGCCGCCTTGCCGCCGCGCGCGCCAAGATAGCCGCCAGTGTCTCGGGAGAGGGGGTTACATGAACGACAAGAACCAAATCCTCTCCGATGAGGAGTTGACGGCCTATATCGACGGTGAGCTGTCGGATACGGAGGTCTCGCGCATCGAGGCGCTTCTCGACTCGAACGCGCGTGCGGCCGCTAGGCTGGAGTTGCTGTCGCGGAGCAGTCTCCCCTTCAAGCAAGCCTTCGAGCCGCTGCTTGCCGAAGCTCCGAAGGCAAGGCTCGACACCTTGCTCGGTACGCCGGCCGACGCGAAGCCGGCTCCCGAACGCTTCGGTCGCCGCGGTTTCCTTGGTTCGCTTGCAGCCTGCCTCGTCGCCGGAATTGTGGCTGACCGGGCCTTCATCAGCATCCGCAATCGCGTTGATGCTCCTGATGAAAGCAGCGAATGGCGCGCCGTCGTTGCCGAATACCTCGCCCTCTATACTGTCGATACCCTGGCCGGCCCGTCGCCGTCAGGCGAAGCGCAGGCAGCCCAGCTCGCCAGGCTCATCGACAAACTTGGCATCTCCCTGTCACCCGAAGCGGTGTCGCTGCCCGGCATCGAGTTCAAGCGCGCCCAATTGCTGCAATACGACGAAAAGCCGCTCGCACAGATTGCCTATCTGGACCCGGAGACGGGGCCGCTGGCACTCTGCATCGTTCGCTCGGACGTCGGAAAGCAGGATCCCGACGTCGAAGGCCGACGCGGAATGAACGTCGTCTACTGGTCGAACGAAACGCACGCCTTCATGCTGATCGGACGCATTCCGATCGACCGGATGCAGGAACTGGCGGAGGATGTCCGCAAAAGGGCATGAGGTCTGAGGCGGAGTGGCGGCGAGAGCGGCTATGAAAAAAAGGACTGCCCAATCCCGCGATTTTTTGAGATAGTTGCGTGGGGAGGATAACCTCTACGGCTCGCGTGGCCGGTTCGAATTGGTATCCCTTGAACGTCCTTGGACCCGCCCCATCCGCAGCGTGAGTCGGCTGTCGGCAAGCATTTAGCGAGCATTTTTCACTGTTCAGCACACGCTAGCCAGGAGCAATTCACATGGAAACGTGGAAACCTGATCCGAGCTTTTATCCGTCGCCGCGCATGGCCATGAAGGCGGCGCCCGAGACGTTTGCCTATGTCGTCGCCTTCGATCCAACGCGAGCGGTTCCCGATGAACTTGCCGTCGTCGATGTCGATCCGACATCGGCCAGTTACGGGCAGATCATAAACAAGCTCGCGATGCCTAATGTCGGTGACGAACTGCATCATTTCGGCTGGAATGCCTGTTCGTCCTGTCTGTGCCCGAACGCGCCGCACCCGCACGCTGAACGCCGCTATCTGGTCGTGCCGGGACTGAAATCTTCCCGAATCCATATCATCGACACCAAGCCGGACGGCAAAAATCCTCAGATCGTCAAGGTGATTGAGCCCGCGGACGTGGCCGAACGAGCCGGCTATTCCCGGCCGCACACCATCCATTGCGGCCCCGAGGGCATCTATGTGGCCGCGTTGGGCAATGCCGAAGGCAAGGCCCCAGGCGGGATTTTTCTGATTGATCACAGGACTTTCGAGGTCCGCGGACAGTGGGAGATAGATCGGGGAGAGCAACAGCTCGCCTATGACGTATGGTGGCACCTTGGCCACGACACGCTCGTTACCAGCGAGTGGGGCACGCCCGATACCTTCGAAAACGGGCTCGTCCCCGACATCCTGCTCGGCGCGAAATACGGACGCCGTCTGCATTTCTGGGATCTGCACGCGCGCAAGCACCTGCAGACGATCGATTTCGGCGACAAGTACCAGCTCGTATTCGAGCTCAGGCCCGCGCACGACCCGACGAAAGCCTATGGCTTTGTCAACTGCGTGCTCAGCCTAGAGGATCTCTCCTCCTCGATTTGGGTCTGGCACCGTGACGGTGAAAAATGGGGGGTGACAAAGGTGATCGACATTCCGGCGGAGCCCGCCGATGCCGACCAACTCCCGCCAATGCTCAAAGGTTTCAAGGCCGTGCCGCCGCTTGTCACCGACATCGATCTCTCGATGGATGACAGATTTCTCTACGTGTCCTGCTGGGGAACCGGCGATCTCCTTCAGTACGATGTATCAGATCCGTTCAAACCGAAGCTGACCGGCAAGGTCCGCATTGGCGGTATCGTTTCGCGTGCGTCGCACCCAGGGGCCAAGAATGGCGCGCTGAACGGGGGCCCGCAGATGGTCGAGATCAGCCGCGATGGTCGTCGCATCTACTTCACCAACTCGCTTTACGGGGCGATCGATGAGCAGTTCTATCCCGATGGCATAACGGGCTGGATGGTGAAGCTCGATGCGAAGCCGGAAGGTGGCATTGCCTTCGACGAGAAATTCTTCGTCGAATGGCCCAAGTCACACCGTCCGCATCAGGTCCGCCTGCAAGGTGGAGACTGCTCGTCGGATTCCTATTGTTATCCCTAGGGAAACGACATCAGGCAAACGAGGCGCCGATGAACGAGCTCTGGCCCTGGATGCTGCTGGCGGGACTGGGCGCCTTTCACGGTCTCAATCCCGCGATGGGGTGGCTGTTTGCCGTTGCGCTCGGCGTTCACCGGCAGAGTTTTACGGCGGTGGTTCAGGCCGTACCCGCCATTGCCCTCGGGCATGCTGTCTCCATCGCGTTGGTGGCCGGAGCTGTAGTCGCCGCCGGCCTTTTCGTGAACCAGGATGCTGTGCGCATGGCCACCGGCGTGACGCTCGTTGCCTGGGCGATCTGCCATCAAGTCTTCGGGCACAGTCGCCGCGTTCGCGTCGGCTTGCGGACGGGACTCGCCGGCCTTGTGCTCTGGTCGTTCCTGATGGCCACGGCCCATGGCGCCGGCCTCATGATCCTGCCCGCCCTGATGCCCCTCTGTCTGACCCAGCCGCCATTGCCGAATGTTGGCGGCGCCGGTTCCGCCGCCATGGCGATTGCCGCAGTCGGCGTCCACACGCTCGCAATGTTGGCGGTCACAAGCCTCATTGCGCTGACGGTTTATCGCTGGGTCGGGCTCGAAATATTGCGCAGTGCCTGGATCAACGTCGACTTGCTGTGGACGGGGGTTCTGTTCGCCACCGGTGTCGGGCTGCTGATCATCAGGTGAAGGCGAGTAGAGCTGGCACACGCGCACCAGTAAGGACCAAACGCGCAGCCGTCCAGCTTGTATCAAGCAGAGGCAGCAGCCAAGACCTCGACCCGGCAGCCGCCTGAGGACCGGATCACCGAAATTGGTGCACTCGAACGACTTAGCGCGTGGCCGCGAGCTGAACGGCGGACTTGGCGTCTTCCGTTTTCATCCGACCTTCAACGACCGCTCGGCAGGCCTTCCAGGCTCGTTGCCACTTGGCCGCACTCTGGTTCGGTTCATGGACGAGCCAGGTCAATGCCTCCTCCGGGGAGCCGACGACAATACGAATGCGGTTGTCTCCCAGCACGAGAGGTGTTTCCCATCGGTGTACCAGCATGGCCACACTCCAATCATGTGAGGGTCCGTTATCGGCGCCATCGAGTACTCGTTCCGCCTTCAGATAGATGGGTATTCGCAGCAGGCAATCAAAGGGAAGAAATGGATGGCAGGTCGCCAAGTGCCTCAAACAGGAACGGTGATCGGTGTTTCTTGGGCGACGATAAGGCGACCGATACAGATGCCGATCGCCCTTCCGAACCTCAATTCTTCTTTGGGGCGCCTTGGCTGGCCTTCGGCTGAGAACTTAAAATGGGCGGGCCGCCTTTGTCGGCGGCCGCCTTTTCCTTCTTGGGCTTCCAAGAAGACGGAGCGGCTGAAGCTCCTCCGTCTGGAACGTGAGGCTTGCGCGCCCCACCGACGGCGAAACCAAAGCGCGGGCGGCACGCTTCTTGGTCTAAACAACAACGTGATGGAGATCAGTGATCTCGGGATCTTCATGGCGAAGACACGACCATCCTCACAGTAAGGAGTTAGGCCATCCGGAACACTGCCTCTGCGTCAAGAGCCGCTGCGAGAAATGCGGACTGCGCGTCTCCCTGAGTGACTGTTTCCGTCATCGTACCAGCGTAGGCCTGCATTGCCGAGAAGAAGGCGCGGTCGTTCGTCACCAGGCCAATTCGCAAAAAAGCATATCAAGGTCTTCTTCTGGAGATGCAACAGGATGCAGCACGCGGTTGCGTTCACAACGACTAAGACTAGCCAGCTCGGTACCGACACAGGGTCTCCGATTCCACATTCGAGAATAGTGGATCACACAGTTAGCCAGCGTAAGACATGAGGGAGAAACATTCCTCACCCGTGCGATCCACTCCCTCAATCCCCGCCTTGACGCGTTGTTCCATGGGCCTGCTACATCGGGAAGGCGGAGAGTCCTACAGCTCCAGGAAATTTCTACCGGGGAGGCCGTCCCTGAATGGAGGCGCGTGTCCGCTCGAAGCTTGGTGGAGATATTGCCGAAGTCACCCGGCCAAAATGCCTTTCCAGTTCCCTGGATAGGTCGTCGGGGGAGGTCATCCCATGTTGGAAACGTTCGAAAAGTAGCTTGGCTGCGATGTTGTATCGCTCAGGATGAGCAACACTACTGGCAGCACTGTATCCAGCCGCATCCAAGATGCCTTGCAGCATAGTAAGGTCCCTGGAATGTAAGACATAGCCGAATTCGGAAGACACTTCGGTCCTCCTTCAATTTGGGGCGAGGGCTCTGAGCCCCTGATGCAGCAGCGCCCGTGACATTGGCTGCTGAAGAAGCGAGCATGCCTGAGCGTGGCTCCGGATGCAACGCAATTCGTGCAATTTTTGTTTTTATCAGACTTCGAGAATAAAACCAAAAATTGCGCTTGCGTTTCGTGCAGCGAGTGCCTATATGCCTTTCATCGGCATTGCTGATGAGCGCTGGAATATGTCTGCCGCTCGCAATTTGCCGCAATCGCTTTCTACTTTTGACCACGGATGTACTGGCACTGGTATGAGTAGCGATGTGAGGAAGGTCGGTGCGGTTTCGCCCCGGCCTTTTTTGTTGGCTGCTCCGCTGGTCGACGTCTTGAGGCTCACTGCGAAAGACGAACCCTGCGCGCAGGTCCTACGACAGGTCATGACCGACCTTGGCGGAGTAGGAAAGCTTGCTGAGCGCGTCGTCAAGGAACGGTGCAACTGCGGCGGCACCGATCGCCGGGGCAACAGCGATATCGAGAATTCGGCGCCGGCCAAGCGTGGTCGGGCTTTCATACGTAATGATCGCTGATGGCGGATAGAAGGAAAGGCAGAGACGGRTCGAAACGAACGGGCGCCGACCGGCTGCAGACCGGTGCATCAGCATTCGGATGCCATCCTGGAAGCCGCGAGTGTTCGCCTCATGGAGCAGCTCTAGATAGTTCGATCTGATCGCAAAGGTATGAGATGCAGATACCCCGTTGTCGAGCCGCGAGCAGCTTGTCAGCTCAGCCATTCTCCAGATGGAGCTCCAGCACTTCGATGTCGGCGGGACGGCCGTTGCGTCTTGCGGCGATCGAGACGTCTTCAAGATGCAAGCGCATCACGTCGCGTTCATGTTCGCAAAGCTTTTGGAGCTGCGCCTTGGACATCGGTTCCTTCGAGTTCATCTTCAGCTCGGCCATGAGCGTGTTGAGCTTCCGACCGACTGCTTGAGCCTTTTTATGGTCCGAACAATGAAAGCCGGCTGCCCGGCTAGCATCGCGTGAAAGAACTGGGAACACGCGCCCGCCGGTAAAAGATGTTGCCGCGGCGAATAAGGTTCTGGACGTCGTGGCGGACCGCCATGGGATAGTTGCCCTTGCCTGCCACTGCGACGCCCCCGCGCTCATTAGGCAGGCATCACCTGTGTGCTACAGTTCTGGGCATCAGGTCGCGCATGATGCCAAAACGATATCCGGCAGGACCGGAAAATCAAGGAATTAAGGTGATTTAGGGAAAATTGGCTGGGGAACCTGGATTCGAACCAAGATCGACGGAGTCAGAGTCCGCTGTTCTACCATTGAACTATTCCCCAGCAGGTGCGGCGCTCGAAGCGGCTCCGCTGGTGTGCGGCGCTTATAAACAAAAGCTGGCGGATTGCAAATACCTGTTTCGAAAAAAATGAACAGGGGTTTTACGCTGGCTTTTGAGCTCGAAGAGAGGACCTATTTCGCTAACGCCAAAAAGAATTTGGTGATTTCGCCATGCGCTGGTATCTTCGCGCCAACGCAAAATCGAATGAGCGCCTGCTGCATACCTTTTGGACTTGCGCGGCGCGATGGAAAAAGAACGTGGAAGACCCCGAACGCGGCCAAAGGCCGCAAGGTAACGGGGCGTCGGCGGCAGGGCGCAGGGATGGCAAGAAATCCAGGCGCCGCAAGGGCAAGCGTGGCGGGCAATCCCGCAATGCGAACCAGTCCGCTCAGCATGTCCTGTCCGGCGATGCCGGAGAGGCGGCGCGCCCAATTGAAGCCGACAATGTCGCGCGCAAGCGCAAGCGTCGCCGTCGCGGCGCAGGCGCTCCAGGCGAAGCGGTTCAACAGCATCAGGCAAGCAACGAAAACGCCCTAAGCGCGACGCACGCTGTTCGCGGTGACGGCGAATCGGTGCCGAGTCGCCGCAATCGCCGCAAGCATCGCGGCAAGCGCGGCCTCCAGGGACGCCCACTGGTCCATGAAAAGCCGACCGGACGTCCGGCCCAGCCGCAGCAGCCAGCGCCCGCCGGGCGGGCGGGGGCAGCCGAATTGCGAACCGGCCAGAACGATAATCGTGGGGCGCGCCCGTCCGAAGGAGGGCAGCGCAGCCACGAATATCCGTGGCCGGATGAGCTTTACGCCGCTCTCGATCTCGGCACCAACAATTGCCGTCTTCTGATCGCGCAACCGACGCGGCCGGGTCAGTTTCGCGTTGTCGACGCCTTCTCCCGGATCGTACGCTTGGGCGAGGGACTGGCGGCAAGCGGCCGCCTCTCCGACGATGCGATGGATCGCGCCGTCGATGCGCTCCGCGTCTGCGCCTCCAAGTTGAAGAGCCGCGAAATCCGCCGTATGCGGCTGATCGCGACCGAGGCCTGCCGGCAGGCGAGCAACGGGGCCGTGTTCCTCGAACGCGTCATTGCCGAGACCGGCCTCGAACTCGAGATTATCGATCGGGAGACCGAAGCGCGGCTTGCCGTCTCGGGCTGCTCGTCGCTCGTCGGACGCGAGACCCGCTCCGTTGTCCTCTTCGATATCGGCGGCGGCTCCTCCGAAATCGCGGTCATTCGTATCGGCGACAACCGCTTCAATCGCCTCGCAAACCACATCACCCACTGGACCTCGCTTCCCGTCGGCGTCGTCACGCTATCGGAGCGTCATGGCGGGCGCGATGTCACCCCGGATGTTTTCGAGGGCATGGTGGTGGAGGTGGCGGGCATGCTCGACAACTTCGATTGCCCTGCGATCGACATCGGTCACGCGGATGATTTCCATCTCATCGGCACCTCGGGAACGGTGACGACGCTTGCAGGCGTCCACCTCGACCTGCCGCGCTACGACCGCCGCAAGGTCGACGGCATCTGGCTTTCGGACGACGAGGTCTCGGCGATGCAGGCAAAGCTGCTGTCGTGGGATTTCGCAAGCCGGGCCGCCAATCCCTGTATCGGACCGGATCGCGCCGATCTGGTGCTCGCCGGCTGCGCGATTCTGGAGGCGATCCGCCGCCGCTGGCCGAGCCCGCGCATGCGGGTTGCCGATCGCGGCTTGAGGGAAGGCCTGCTCACGGACATGATGGCGGACGACGGCGTCTGGCGGCGCCACCGCAACCGCCGCGGCCAGCGCGGCAAATAGGGGACAAGCATGGCGAAGCCAACGATTGCGGGTAGCCGCACCGGCCGCAAACTCGGCCAGCGCGTCAAGAACAAGAAGATGAAGGCGTCGTCGCGGCAATGGCTGCAGCGCCACATCAACGATCCCTATGTGCAGCGCGCCCAGCTCGAGGGCTATCGCGCTCGTGCCGCCTTCAAGCTGCTCGAGATCGACGAGAAGCACGGCATCCTGAAGGGCGCCCGCCGCATCATCGATCTGGGTGCCGCACCGGGAAGCTGGTCGCAGATCGCTGCCAAGGTCACGGGCTCGACGGATGAGGATATCCGTGTGGCGGCGATCGACTTCCTGGAGATGGATCAGCTGCCGGGCGTGAAGATCCTGCAGCTGGACTTCCTCGATCCGTCAGCGCCGGCACAGTTGATCGAGGCCGTCGGCGGCACGCCTGATCTGGTGATCTCGGACATGGCAGCCCCCACGACCGGCCACCACCGTACCGACCATTTGCGCACCATGCATCTCTGCGAAGTGGCGGCACACTTTGCCATCGAAGTGCTGGGGGAGGGTGGCCACTTCCTGGCAAAGACCTTCCAGGGAGGCACCGAACGCGATCTTCTCAACATGCTGAAGCGGCATTTCAAGCAGGTTGTCCACGTCAAGCCGCCGTCGTCGCGGGCCGAATCTGTGGAGATGTTCCTGCTGGCGAAAGGCTTCAAGGGCCGCCAGATGGAGCCCGATGTCACCGAAGCTTGATCTTTGGGCTGGTCTCGGGTGATGATCCGATCTCCCAAGACTTGGAATGCCCGGGTACCATGCTCCTATACGTCACCCTCGGAACCAACGACATTGATGAAGCGCGGCGGTTTTACGATATCGTGCTGCCGCTGCTCGGCTATCGCCGCCAGCGCTACTCCGAAGAGGAAATCGGCTACGCCGCAGATGGCGACACCCGATGCCGGCTCTGGATCGTAACCCCGTTCAACCGCAGGCGGGCATCAACTGGCAACGGCTCGATGGTCGCGCTTCATGCCGAGCGCCGTGCGGACGTCGATGCGTTTCATGCCGCAGCCCTTGCCGCGGGCGGCGTTGACGAAGGCGCCCCCGGATTGCGGCCGTTCCATGCCAATTTCTATGCCGCCTATGTGCGCGATCCGGATGGCAACAAGCTGAGCGCCGTCTGCGAGACTCCGGAATAGGCCTTACTTCACGGCCTGTTGTTCCGCCTCGATCGTCGCCGGGGTGATGCGCTTCGCACGGTGGCCGGAAACAAGCGCGCCGGCGCTCCTGTCCATTCGGATGAACGGGATGGTCGCCACGACAGTCAGGATCGCGATCACGTAGAAGGCGACGTGGAAGTCGGCCACCTGCAGCGCCTCGCCGCGGAAATAGATCGATGTTTCAAGGATTGCTGCGGCAACCGCGACGCCAAGCGCCAGGCTGATCTGCTGCATCACCGAGCTCATCGACGTTGCCTGGCTCGCCTGTGCATCGTCGATGTCGGCAAAGGCCAGCGCATTGACGCCGGTAAAGAAGAACGAGCGCGAGAAGCCGCCGACCAAAAGAATGGCGATGATGACGAGATGTGGCGTCTGTGGCGTGAAGAAGCCGGTCGCGACCGTAACCACGGTCGTCACCCCTGCTGCCGAAAGCAGTGTGGTGCGGAAGCCGGCAGCCGCGAAAACGCGACGCGCCATGAACTTGGTCGTGATCGCCCCGATCGCGCCGGCAAAAGTGATGAGACCCGATTGGAACGGCGTCAGGCCGAAGCCGAGTTGCAGCATCAGCGGCGTCAGGAAGGGCATGGCGCCGATACAGATGCGAAACAGCGTGCCGCCGGTTGTCGATGCGCGGAACGTCGGATTGCGGAAGAGGTTCAGATTGAGGATCGGCGCTGGATGCCGTTTGGCATGGCGCACATAGAGAAAACCGCAGACGAGGCCGATTGCCGTCGCCATGATGCCGATAACGGGCGGCAAGGCCGGGAGGCTGACGACGGAAAGGCCGAAGACGACGCCGGCGGCCGAAAACGATGTCAGCAAAAAGCCGGTGAAATCCAGCTTCGGCGGCGCCGTCGCCTCAACCTCCGGCAGGAAGATCGTTGCCAGCCAGACGCCGACAATGCCGACCGGCACGTTGATCAGGAAGATCCAGTGCCAGGTGAAATAGGTGGTGATGAAGCCGCCTAACGGCGGTCCGGCCAACGGTCCGACGAGCGCCGGGATGGTCAGCAAGGCCATCGCCGAGACAAGCTCGCTTCGCTTCGTCGTTCGCAGAAGCACAAGGCGGCCAACCGGCGTCATCATCGCCCCGCCCATGCCCTGCAGGAAGCGCGCAATGACGAACTCGATCAGGCCGGACGAGATTGCGCAGAAGATCGACCCGACGACGAAGACGCAGATAGCCAGGCGGAAAATGCGCTTGGCGCCAAACCGGTCCGCCATCCAGCCGCTGATCGGAATGAAGACCGCAAGCGACACCATGTAGGAGGTCAGTGCCAGCTTCAGCGTGATCGGCCCGACGTGGAGATCGTTGGCGATGGCGGGCAGGGCGGTCGATATGACGGTGGAGTCCATCTGCTCCATGAAGAGAGCAACGGCGAGGATCAGCGGAACGATGCGGTTCATACGCGAAATGCCTTGAAGGTCTTGCGAAGGCGGTGGAGGCCCGTGCTCTGTAGTCCTCGCGACAGGCTCTGCCAACCCTTCATTCCGCTTCCGAAGCACGTTTGCATCACGTCTGCGTGAGACCGCTTGCTCAGCAAATTCAACGGCCAAGATTGACATATGCTTGTTTTGGTCGAGTGCAACAAACGCGGCGGCTGCTGGTCATTTGGGGGTATGCGGCAGTGATGCTGCACGCTATTGGGAGGCGGGATATGGCACTACCGGGGATGAAACGGCGCACTTTGCTTGCTGCGGGCATCAGCCTGCTGGCGACGCCGATGATTTTGAAAGAGACGGCCGCTATGGCCGTAAGTGGAGACAAGACCAAGATGGATGCGACGCCGCAGCCCCAGTTCAATCAGTTTAAACTCGGCTCCTACAAATTTACCGTCTTCAAGGACGGCGCCACGATTGCCGAAAAGCCCTATGAAACCTTCGGAACCAACCAGACGCCGGAAACGGTTCAGGAGCTGCTTGCGAGGAATTTCCTGCCGACCGACAAGTTCGTCAATACTTACGCACCGACGCTGATCGACACAGGATCGGATGTCATCCTTGTCGATACGGGTTTTGGCGAAGGCGGTCGCGCCCGCGGCAGCGGGCTGCTTCGCGATGGGCTCAAGGCTGCCGGCTATTCGCCCGACGACATCACGCTGGTCGCGCTGACCCATCTGCATGGCGATCATATTGGCGGCCTGATGGAAGGGGGCGCACCGGCCTTCAAGAACGCGCGTTACGTCATCGGCCAGATCGAATACGATTTCTGGACGGACAAAGCGCGTGAAGGCACAGCCGCCGAAGGCGGTCACAAGACAGTTCTCGCCAACGTCGTGCCGCTTGCCGAGAAAGCGACGTTCATCGGCGATGGCGGCACTGTTGCAAGCGGCATCACCGCAATGCTGGCGCCGGGCCACACGCAGGGCCACATGGTTTTCCACATCGAATCCGAGGGTAAGCGCCTCGTGGCAACGGGCGACACCGCCAATCACTATATTCTGTCGCTGCAGAAGCCGGATTGGGAGGTTCGTTTCGATATGGACAAGGCGCAGGCAGCAGCAACGCGCCGCAAGGTCTTCGGCATGATCGCGGCCGACAAGATTGCCTTCCTAGGCTACCACATGCCGTTCCCCGCCGTCGGCTTTGTCGAGGCACACGACGACGGATATCGCTTCGTTCCGAAGACCTATCAGTTCGACCTGTGAGACCGCTGCATGGCAGCCATACCAAGCCCGGCGAACACGTCGGGCTTTTTGCTATTCACTTCCTGTCATAGACGTGTTACCAGCCCTCGCCAACTTCCAAAGCAACCCTTGCACACTGCCGGTGCGGACGATTCGTTCCGGGAGGCGTTGCATTTTTCTTAATTGAAGGAAATTGGCCATGGCTCGCATCACAGAAACGCCAACCGGTTTGGATGCACTCACCTTCGATGACGTGCTCCTGCAGCCCGGTCATTCCGAGGTCCTGCCCGGTCAGACGAGCGTTGCAACGCGCATCGCCACTGACTTCGAGCTGAATATCCCGATCATCTCTTCGGCCATGGACACCGTCACGGAAAGCCGCCTTGCCATCGCCATGGCTCAGGCCGGTGGCCTTGGCGTGATCCACAAGAACCTGACGCCGGCCGAGCAGGCCGAACAGGTCCGCCAGGTCAAGAAGTTCGAAAGCGGCATGGTCGTCAACCCGGTTACGATCGGTCCCGACGCGACGCTCGCCGATGCGCTCGGGCTGATGAAGACTTACAGCATCTCGGGCATCCCGGTCGTTGAAAAGTCCGGCCGTCTCGTCGGTATTCTAACCAACCGCGATGTTCGCTTCGCCTCCGATCCGAAGCAGAAGATCTACGAGTTGATGACGCGCGAGAATCTCGTCACGGTCAAGGAAAGCGTCGACCAGCAGGAAGCCAAGCGTCTGCTTCATGCGCATCGCATTGAGAAGCTGCTGGTGGTCGACGGAGAAGGCCGCTGCGTCGGTCTCATTACCGTCAAGGACATTGAAAAGTCGCAGCTCAACCCGAACGCATCCAAGGATGCGCAGGGCCGCCTTCGCGCCGCTGCCGCTGTCGGCGTCGGTGACGATGGTTTCGAGCGCGCCGAACGCCTGATCGAGGCAGGCGTCGATCTTCTCGTCGTCGATACCGCGCATGGTCATTCGCAGGGCGTTCTCAATGCCGTCGGACGAGTAAAGAAGCTGTCCAACTCCGTCCGCGTCATGGCCGGCAACGTCGCGACATCTGACGGCACCAAGGCGCTGATCGATGCAGGTGCCGATGCCGTCAAGGTCGGTATTGGCCCGGGCTCGATCTGCACGACGCGCATCGTCGCCGGTGTCGGCGTTCCGCAGCTCGCAGCCATCATGTCGGCGGTTGAGGCAGCACGGGCGCAGGATATCCCTGTCATCGCCGACGGTGGCATCAAGTTCTCGGGTGACGTCGCCAAGGCGATCGCATCCGGCGCTTCCGCTGTCATGATCGGTTCGCTGCTCGCCGGCACCGATGAGAGCCCGGGTGAAGTCTATCTCTACCAGGGCCGTTCCTTCAAAGCCTATCGCGGCATGGGTTCCGTCGGCGCCATGGCGCGCGGCTCGGCAGACCGCTACTTCCAGGCGGAAGTGCGCGATACGCTGAAGCTCGTGCCCGAGGGCATCGAAGGCCAAGTTCCCTACAAGGGCCCGGTTTCGTGCGTCCTGCATCAGCTTGCAGGCGGCCTCAAGGCAGCCATGGGTTATGTCGGCGGCAAGGACATCAAGGACTTCCAGGAGCGCGCGACCTTCGTGCGCATCTCCGGCGCCGGCCTTCGCGAAAGCCACCCTCACGATGTGACGATCACCCGCGAGAGCCCCAACTATCCGGGCTCCGGCGGCTGAAAATGAACGCGGGCAGCCGTATTCCGCTCTGGATTATTGCGCTGCTCGCGGCTATCTGCCTTGGTGTGCTTGCGTGGACGACGTTCGGCTTTGTTGTCCCCTTCAAGCACGAAACCGGGCAAGCCGTTCTCGATATCTATTTCGCCGGTTATGACGAATTCACCGTCGGCCGGATGCAGCGGCTCCTCGGCGAGAACGAGATTGCCAACAATCTGTTGCGGGCCATGTACGCTGGTCCCGAGCTGATCTTTCCGGCACTTCTGACGGCACTCCTCTTGCTGGTCTTGATCAAGCTGAGACCCGGCGGCTCATACTTCAACCGCCCGATTCGGCCGTTCTTCGCCAAGCTGATCTATGCGCTCCCCTTCATCTATGGCCTCGCCGACTACGGCGAGAATGTCTCCAGCTTGATCGCCTTCGGGGGCAGTGCCTGGGCGGATCAGGCCGCGCAGTTGTTGCCGTGGATGACACGGCTGAAATTCTCAAGCCTCGCCATCTGCCTCGTCGTCATCATCCGCTTCGCTGTCGTTCGTACGATGCGCGGCCAAGAGGGCGAGCAGTAGCTTACCGCGGCCACCGCCATGGCGGATTGGAAAGGCGAGCCGCCATGAACTCCGATAATACTTCGACCTTTGCCGGTCGTGCGCGTGCGGACGGCGTGACAAAATAAAGTGCCCCGCTGGGCAGGCTCCAATCGGTCAAGATCGCCTTCAAGCGCCCGTCAGCTAGATATTCGCTGGCCATGAACTCCGGCAGCTCGCAGATGCCGAGGCCGCGCAACGCCATTGGGATCAATGCTTCCGAATTGGTCGCCCGAAGTGGGCCGGTTGGGGTGACGAATTCCTCCTCGCCTGCCTTATTCGTCAGCCGCCATATGTCCTTGCGTGGCCGATAGGCATAGCCGAGGCAGTGATGCGCGGCCAGCTCTCGAGGATGCTCAGGACATCCGTATTTCTCGAGATAGGCAGGCGACGCCAGAATGAACGGCTTAACCGGCGCGAGCCGACGGGCAATTAGGGACGAGTCCGGCAAAACCGCGATACGAAGCGCAGCATCGAAACCTTCCCCCACGAGATCGACGCTCGCGTCGCTCATGTGAAGATCGATGCTGATGTCGGGGTAGAGTTCAAAGAACTCGGGCAGGATCGGTGCAATCCAATGCACGCCGAACGTCATTGGCGCTGCCAGCCGGATCAGACCGCGGGGACGACTGGACAGCTCGAGCGCCGCATTCTCGATCTCCTCCGCATCGGAGTAGATCCGCGACGCGCGCTCGGCGAGACGGAGGCCGAATTCCGTCAGCGACAGTTGGCGCGATGTCCGATTGAACAGCCGGGCGCCCAGTCTCTGTTCCAGGCGTGCGACGCCGCGCGAAACGGTTGCTACGGAAATACCCAGCGTCTTTGCCGCGCGGGCGAACGATCGCTCCTCCGCCACTTTGGCAAACATCGCGAGGCCTTCGAAGTCTGGCAGCTTCATCATTTCGTATTTGCAACAATGGTTTTCATTCCTTTCTATTTCGAAACGATCGGCTCGTCCATATCTTCTGCTCAGTCGAACAAAAGGAGACGACGACAATGACTCAGAAATTGAATGGCAAGATTGCAGTGATAACCGGCGCCACGTCGGGCATCGGTCTCGCCACGGCGAAGCGTTTCGTCGCCGAAGGCGCTCGCCTCTTCATCACCGGCCGCCGCGCAGATGTGCTCGCCGCGGCCGTCGACGAGATCGGCGGCAACGTCATCGGCATCCAGGCCGACTCCGCCAAGCAGGCCGATCTCGATCGTCTGTTCAATCGCGTGAAGGAAGAGGCCGGCCGCATCGACGTGCTCTTCGTCAACGCAGGTGGGGGCTCGTTCGCGCCGCTCGGTCAGATCACCGAAGAACAGTTTGACGACACGTTCAACCGCAACGTCAAGGGCGTGCTCTTTACCGTGCAAACGGCACTGCCGGTGCTCGGTAACGGCTCGTCGGTTATTCTGACGGGCTCGACGGCCGGTGCGACGGGCACGCCCGCTTTCAGCGTCTACGCTGCCTCGAAGGCGGCGATCCGCAACTTCGCGCGCAACTGGATCCTMGATCTCAAGGACCGCGGCATCCGCGTCAACACGCTGAGCCCCGGCCCGACGGAAACGACCGGCCTGGTCGAACTCGCAGGCAAGGACAAGGCTGACCAGCAGGGCCTTCTCGACTATCTCAGTTCGCAGGTTCCGATGGGCCGCGTCGGTCGCGCCGAAGAAATCGCCTCCGCAGCTCTGTTCCTGGCTTCGGATGAATCGAGCTTCGTCTCTGGCGCAGAACTCTTCGCCGATGGCGGCATCGCCCAGGTCTGATGCAGCAGCCATGCCCGTCGCACAATCGCGACGGGCATTTGCGGCGTCGGTTGTTTTCCTCTACAGCGTGGAAATCAAACGAAAAAACCGCAAGGAAGAGACAGCATGACCGGCTACGAGATGTTCTGGCCCATTATTGCCCACGTAGCCCTAGTCTATTTCCTCTACATGCTTCTCTCGTACCGCCGGCAAAAGCTGGTTCGGGGGGGCAAGATCCGGCGATCGAACTACCGGGAAAATCGCGACGAGCCAGCGGAAGGCCTTGTCGTCAAGCATTGCCTCGCCAACCAGTTCGAGTTGCCGGTGCTTTTCTACGCCTGTTGCGTCCTTCTTTACATGACGGAAGCCGATAACCTCGTCGCCGTTGTTCTTGCCTGGATCTTTGTCGCATCGCGCTATCTGCACGCCTTCATCCACGTGACCAGCAACAATCTGCGTTATCGCAGCCCGCTCTTTGCCTGCGGCTATGTGGTGCTCGGCGCCATGTGGATGTGGGTTGCCGCCTGGATGGCATTCGCGAACGGTTGAGCGACTTGAAGTAACGCAGTTTTGTTCCTGCGTTACTGGCCGCTGACCTATCTTCCCCGACAGGCGAAAGCCGACATGTAGGGAACGGGAGGCCTCAAATGAACAAGCCGGAAATCACGCAGGCGATGATCAACGCCTACGACGAATACACGCATCTGACACTCGATCGCCGCAACTTCATGGACAAGCTGACGAAACTGGCCGGTTCCGCCGGTGCCGCCGCTGTCATCGCACCGATGCTTGCGGCCAACAAGGCAAGCGCCGAAATGATCGCCGCCGACGACACGCGGGTGGTGGCCAAGGACGTCACCTATCCCGGTGGAGCTGGTGAGATGAAAGGTTACCTCGTCGAACCCAAGGATGCATCGGGAAAACTCGGCGCCGTGATTGTTATCCACGAGAACCGCGGTCTGAACCCGCACATCCGCGATGTCGCGCGCCGCATGGCGCTGGAGGGCTTCATCGCGCTGGCGCCAGACTTCCTCTCGCCCCAAGGCGGCACGCCGGAGAATGAGGACAAAGCCCGCGAGATGTTCAGCACGCTCGACCGACCCGCCACGGTGGCGAACGCGGAGGCGACGCTTACATATCTGAGCAAACTCGACAATTCCAATGGCAAGGTCGGCGTGATCGGTTTCTGCTGGGGTGGCGGGCTTGTTAACGATTTCGCTGTTGCCTCGCCGGACCTGAAGGCGGGTGTTGCCTATTACGGCGCCCAGCCGAAGGCGGCCGATGTGCCTGGTATCAAGGCTGCGCTGATGCTGCATTACGCCGGCCTCGACGACCGTATCAATGCCGGCATCGACGCCTACAAGAAGGCGCTGCAGGACAATGGCAAGAACTTCCAGATCTTCGTCTATGACGGCGTCAACCACGCCTTCAACAATGACACGTCGGCGGCTCGCTACGACAAGAAGGCGGCCGACCTCGCTTGGAGCAGGACTGTCGAATTCCTGAAGAAGAACCTGGCCTGATCAGGCCGCCAGCTCGCGCGGCGCAGGGGCGACAGCGATGATCGCCTCTGCCAGCGCCTCCATCTCCTTGCCACGATGGTTGCTGCGACGCCAGGCAAGGCAGATCTCGCGCGACGGCTGTGGATCGGTAAAGGGCACGATGCGGATCGAATTGCGGCTGGTCTCCGTCGGAATGGCGATCTCGGGAATGAGCGTCATGCCCATATCATGCGACACCATCTGCAGCAGCGTCGCCATTGAGGTCGCACCAAAGTTGACGAGGCTGCGCTTGCCGGCGCTGCAGACGGCAAGGGCCTGATCGCGCAGGCAATGTCCTTCCTCGAGCAGTAGTAGGCGATCGACATTTACTTCATGCTCGGTGAGCGGCGACATCAGCACCGCCTCGCCGTTGTCCGCTACGGCCATGAAGAAGCGGTCGGTGAAGAGCGGTCGCGTCTGGATGCCTTCGATATCGAGCGGCAAGGCCGCGATCACGGCATCGAGCTTTCCCGTCAGGAGGTCCGCCATCAACCGATCGGTGACCGCCTCCCGAAGTTCCACCTCAACGCTGGGGTAAGTCTTGCGCAAATGCGGAACGAACTGAGGGACGAGGTAGGGCGCGACTGTCGGAATAATTCCGATGCGGATCAGACCTTCGAGCGTGCCTTCGCCCTTTCGGGCCGTCTGCTCGAGCAGGTCGACCTGATGCAGGATGGCGCGGACATAGTGCAGAACCTCTTCGCCTTTCGGCGTCAGGATCGTGCTCTGCCGCGTTCGCTCGACTAGCTTGGCGCCGAGATATTCTTCCATTTCCATGATCTGGGTCGACAGCGCCGGCTGGCTGATGTGGACCATTTCGGCGGCCCTGCCGAAATGGCGCGTCGTTGCCAGCGCATCGAAATAACGCATCTGTCGTAAGGTCAGCATGATAATCTCTTCCAATCGATAATCTCATTAAATACGACTTGAGATTATCGAAGGTCAATGGAATTACGAGCAAGGCCGCTCTTCAGGCGGCATCTGAGTGGCCGCCGATTTGAGGGCACTTGAGGCACATGTAGCGTGCGCGAATCGGTGCGTGCAGCGACCGAGAAGCCACGGCCACAACGATTAACGTCCAACCCGTCGCAAGTGAGCAAAACAACACGCGGAGTTGACCAAATACGGGTGTATCACCCCGATTTTCTTATACTTTTCCCCATCCGTACAATCCGATGCATCTCGTTTACGAGTCGTGAAGACCTGCATGTCATATCGGCGAGATGGCGCCGGTATGAACCACCTCCGTCGCTCCACATAGAACAAATGGGAACGACATGAAGGTCGGAAGTTTGGATCGTATTGGCCTCCGCCGGAAGCCAAAGCAGGAACGCAGTATTCAGCGGCTCGACCACATCTTGTCGGCCGCAGCCGCACTCATCGCTGAAAAGGGTGTAAGCGCCATGCGGATGACGGAACTGGCCGTCGCCGCCAAGGTTCCGATTGGTTCCGTTTATCAGTATTTTCCCGAGAAGGCGGCGATCGTCAAAGCGCTCTTCGACCGCCATGCGCTGGCGCTCCAGACGCGCATCGCCGAGGCCTTTGCGTCCGTGCACTCCGTCGACCATGCGCTCGAGGTACTCGTCGCGACGATCGACTGGCACTACGCCGACTATCGCAACGATGCCGCCTATCTCGGCATCTGGATGGGTACCGAAACCGACCACGACCTGCTGCTGCTCAACATCGAGCATAGCAAGCGGATTGCCGACATCTTTCAGGATACCGTCCGCCGCGTCGCACCTGAGCTCTCCGCAGCCGACATGCAGGCCCGCAGCTATCTGTTCAGCCATCTGCTCGGGGCATCGATCCGCCTTGCGGTCGTCAGCGAGGATTCCCTTGCAAGACGCATCCTGGATGAGTGGAAGCGCGTGATCCGAACAGCCTTCCTCTCACCGGTTGCCGCCTGAGCCTACCAACTCGGGACGATGCCAGCGACCTTGAGGCGGGGCTGAGCCCGCCCATAGGCGTTCTTGACGTCAGCGTCGAGATTGTCGTCGACGACAGCGGGCGTGATGTTGTCGAGGCAGGCGGTGATATGCGCCGTGATCGCGTTCATCAGCGAGATGGAAACACCCGGCCGCTTCATGATGCCGATCTGGACCGGGGGCAGGGCAGGGAAGCCGTCCGCCTGGCTTAGCACCTTCATCCCCGTGCGCAGAGCCGATTCCGGCATGACGGAAACGGCCATGCCGGCGAGGACCGCGGCCGCGACGACGGTGCACGACCAGCTGGTGAACAGGATCTGGTGTTCGCGACCGACCGCGTCCAGCGCCGAGCAGGCGAGCTGCCGCCACTGGCAGTCGCGACGGCCGACGGCGAGCGGCACAGGGGCATCGTCGCGGATCGGATGGTTGGCAGAGCCGACCCAGCAGAGCGGTTCCGTTCGCACGACATCCGACATGCGTTCGCGCGGATTGTGGGTCACCAGCGCAATGTCGAGCTCGCCGCGATTCATGCGCTCGGCGAGGCCCACCGAGGGTTCGCAGACAATGTAAAGCTCCACGTTCGGATGCGTCTTGGCAAAGCGGCCGATGATCTCGGGCATGTAGCGGTCGGCGTAGTCATCGGGCGTGCCGATGCGCAGCGTGCCCTCGAGACGGTTGTCATCAAAGGCTGCGATCGCTTCGTTGTTGAGGCGAATGATTCGTCGCGCATAGTTCAAGAGCTTCTCGCCTTCGACGGTGAGGCGGTTGCCGCGCCCGTCCTTGATGAAAAGCTGCTTGCCGATGCGCTCTTCCAGTCGCCGCATCTGCATGGAGACAGCGGACTGCGTCTTGTAGACTCTGTCGGCAGCCTTGGTGAAGCTGCCGGAATCCACAATCGCAATGAAGGTCTGCAACTGATCAATATCGAGAGGCGCTGACATGAGTTCACCTATAAAGATCTCTGATGTTAATCATTAGAAACATTCGTTGGACTGATCAATAGGTGTTTGGCATCTTCGGGATGCAAATCAAGCAAAGTGAAGGACAGATACCCTGCCTGTCCGCTCCGATTTCAACCCGATGCCTTGCCGCTCGACCTCGCGGGAGGGGTGGGTTGTTGCGCGCCAATGAAAGGATCGTCCCATGCGCACGACAGACCGGATACTCGAACTCGACTGCAGCCAGACCTCGCTGACGTTCTTCCAGCGTCTCGTAAATGGCTTTGCAACGCTGTCATCCGTACTGCGCGTGATCCGCAACCGTATGGAGATCAACAAGCTGAACGAGCTCGATGACAATCAATTGAAGGATATCGGCCTTAGCAGGACCGATCTCACTTCCGCGTTCCTGGCGTCCACCTTCTTTGAAGATCCGTCGGAACACCTGACTAAATCCGCGCGCAACCGCGGACCGACGTCGCTCTTCCGGTCCCGAAAGGATTGAGACCGGCCCAGTTTTTCCCCGCAGGGTGATAGCCAATAGCCCTGCCTCTTACCCGGTGACCGGCCTCCCAGCCGTCTCCGGGTTTTTTTATGCCTTCGGGGGAGTGGAGGGCGCCTTCGGCATATAGGTCTCGAAGATCGCTTCCATGCTCTTCTGGTAGCTCTTCTGAACCTCGAGCCCGCTGTCGAACATGTTGTTCAGCATGTCGACGTAGCGTTCCGCCTCTGCCTTTGCCTGCTCTTTCGGGGCTTCGGCTCGTTTCGGCTCAACCGGCTTTCCGAGCGAGCCCATCATTTCCTGAAAGGCCTTTGCGAATGGATTGTCGAAAAACGGATTGGTGACCGTCTTCTCTGCCTCCGGCTTCTGCATGCCGAACATCTGCTGCATGGCCTGAGTGAAAGGATTGTCGAAGATGGTGGGCTCCGGAGCGGCCTTCTGCTTCGGCGCAAAGCCGGTGCTTTCCAGCCATTTCTGGATGGTTTCGCCCATGGCGGTGTTGATGAATGGATTGACGGGCGCGTTCATCTGCCCCATCGACTGCTTGAACAGGCCGCCCATCAAAGTATCGGCCATCACGGGCAGCATCTGCTTGTAGATCTCCTGGCCGATCCCGGTCATCTGGGCAGCCTGCGCCGCAACCGCCCGCGAGACCTCCTTGGAGCCGAACAGCTGACCGAGGATGGTGTTGCCATCATCGATTCCTTGCGGGGTGAAGGCCTTGCCCATGTCCTCGAAATATTTGGCGTAGTTGCCGGAGGCGACCGCCTGCATCAGCCCCATGAAGTCGTAGGGGTTGCTGCTGCTCCGTTTCAGGCTGGCGGAAAATGCCGGCATCAGCGCGGCCATCGCCTTTGTGGCCTGCTCCTGGGCAAGATTGAACTGCTTGGAGACCGCATCCATCGCCGCGCCGTTCTGGGCCTGCATCATCATGTCGAAGAGTGGCAGCATGGTAATCCCTTTCCCGGTTTCGCAACGCGTAATTGCGTTACTATAGCCGGAAAAAGGAATGCGCAAACCGCTTTTTGCAGAAGGGCTTAGGGTAGACCCTAGTATTGATACTCTTCGAAGACAGGCTCCACGGAACCGTTCCAGCGGCCGTGATACAGCGCCAGCAGATCCTCGGCCAAAGTCGCCTTCTTGGCCATGACTTCGTCGAGCGGCGCAAGGAAGATGGTTTCGTCCTGGCCTTCCTTGTTGAGCTTGTTGCGCGCTCGGAGACCGGACTTCGAAACGGCGATCACTTCGCGCGCCGTCTCATAAAGCTCATGGCCGCGGAACTTTGCCCTTAAACCCTGAGACGGGACGGCATCGCGCAACGCGTTGACCTCGTCGAATGTCCAGTCCTTGGTCAGCATATCCGCGTCTTCGAGTGCAGCATCGTTGTAGAGAAGCCCGACCCAGAAGGCCGGCAACCCGCAAATGCGCCGCCACGGGCCGCCATCGGCACCGCGCATCTCTAGGAAGCGCTTCAGGCGAACGTCGGGGAAGAGGGTCGAAAGGTGGTTCGTCCAGTCGCCCATCGTCGGCTCCCAGGCGGCAACCGCGCCCTTCAGCGCGCCGTTCATGAACTGGCGGAACGTGATGTGGGTACAGTCGTGATAGTGCCCGTCGCGCACGATGAAATACATCGGCACGTCGAGGGCCCATTCGGCATAATCATGAAAACCGAAATCGTCGCGGAAGGTGAAGTCCAGCAGACCGGAGCGATTGTTGTCGGTGTCGCGCCAAATGTCGCCTCGCCACGAGAGCAGGCCGTTGGGCTTGCCTTCGGTAAAGGGCGACGAGGCAAAGAGCGCAGTTGCCAGAGACTGAAGCTTCATCGAAACGCGCATCTTCTTGCGCATGTCGGCTTCGGAGGAAAAGTCGAGGTTCACCTGGATGGTGCAGGTGCGATACATCATGTCGAGACCCTTGGCGCCGACCTTCGGCATGTAGCGGGTCATGATCTCGTAGCGGGATTTCGGCATGACAGGCGTTTCGGCCAGTGTCCATTTGGGGCTGCCGCCAATGCCGAGGAAGCGGATGCCCATCGGCTCGGCGATCTCGCGCAACGTCGCCAGATGGGTATTCGATTCCTTGCAGGTCTCGTGGATCGTTTCCAGCGGCGCGCCGGACAGTTCGAACTGGCCGCCAGGCTCGATCGATATCGCGCCCATTCCGTTCGGCTCGCCCAGGCCGATGATGTTGTCGCCGTCCATGATCGGGTCCCAGCCGGATTTCTGCTGAAGGCCTTTCAACAGCGCCGAAATGCTGGCCTCGCCGAAATACGGCACAGGGCCGTTGTCCGCCCGGAAGAAGGCAAACTTCTCATGCTCGGTACCGATGCGGAATTTTTCCGCCGGCTTGTTCCCCGCGGCAAGATAATCGGTCAGCTCCTGAACCGAAGAGAGTGGCGTCTGGTCGGTGGTATCGCGAGCCATTCAAGTCTACCTGCAATGGGAGAGCGCCTGGAAAAACCCGGGCAATTGGAAGGGTGATTAGGACCGCTCCCACGTATGTTGCAAGTGAAATTGTTTCAACGGTCCATCAAAAAAATAGCAGGATATTTCGGCTGCGACCGATCCTAAGGTTAATTCCAGTCGCCGATCGACGCTTGAATGACTGCCATGGCAGCAACCGCAGCCGTATCGGCTCTGAGGATCCGCGGCCCAAGCGGGATTGCGGTCACGAAATCGAGGCCGCGCAGCCGCGCGCGCTCTTCCTCGGAGAAACCGCCCTCTGGGCCGACAAGGAGCGCCAGCTGTCGCTCGCTGATCTTGGACAGCAGTGGTAGCGGGTTCTGCCCCGCATCGCCCTCGTCGCAATAGATGATGCGGCGGTCGCTCGGCCAAGTGTCCAGCAGGTCGAACAGCTTCACGGGCTCGGCAACGTCGGGGATATCGAGTATGCCGCATTGCTCCGCTGCCTCGATGACGTTTGCCTTCAGCTTGTCGAGATTGGTGATCTTGCCCTGCACATGCTGGGTCATCACTGGACGCAGAAGGCCTGCGCCCATCTCGACGGCCTTCTGCACCAGGTAGTCGAGTCGCCCGACCTTCAGTGGTGCAAAGAGATAGTGCAGATCGGAGGCTGCCGGCTGCGGGCGGGTCTGCTCCTCGGCGACCACTACAATCCGTTTCCGCGTTGGAAAGGTGAGGCGCGCCTTCCACTCGCCATCGCGGCCATTGAAGACGAGCAGTTCGGCGCCATCAGTCATGCGCAGTACGTTGGCGAGATAGTTGAAGTGGTCGCCCGTCGTCTCGACCGTTGCTCCGGTGGCGAGAGGAGCGTCCACAAACAGCCGTTGCATCCGAAAATTGGCGCGCATCGAAAAGTCCTGCTCATACAAAGAGCGCGAACATAACCCAATAGATCATCGCTGCAAGCGCTGCCGAGGCCGGCACCGTGATGATCCAGGCGGCGATGATCGTCATGAAGTGCGAACGGCGAACGAGATAGCGGCGACGAACCTCATGCGTGTTCGGATCTTCCGGTTCATCAATCGCCCAGCTTTCCGCCTTGCGCCGCACGTACCGGATGCGTCGCTTCGAGTTCCGGGTGTACCACTCGCGGAAGAAGCCGACGCCAAACACGGAACCGACCGCGATATGCGTCGTACTGACGGGCATGCCGAGCCACGAGGCCACGATAACCGTGAAGGCCGTCGACAGCGCAACGCAATAGGCGCGCATGGGGTTGAGCTTGGTGATCTGTTCACCGACCAGCCGGATCAGGCGCGGCCCGAACAACAATAGGCCGACCGAGATACCGAAGGCGCCGATGAGCAGCACCCAGATCGGGGGCTGGCCATTCGGGCCGGCTGCGGATCCCGCGACCGCGCGCACGATTGCCGAAAGTGGGCCGACTGCGTTGGATACGTCGTTGGCACCATGTGCGAAGGAGAGCAGAGCTGCCGAGCCAATCAGGGGAATCTGGAAGAGGACGCGCAGCGAGCTGTTGCGGTTTTCCAGCCCTACGGCCTGCCTGTGAACGAATGAACGCGCGGCAAACCATCCGAGGCCGCCGGCCGCGACGCCGAAAAGGAGGATTGTGAACGAGGAAAACGCGCCAGCGGGCGTAAGCTGCAGCACCATGTAGGAAGCAAAGCCACCGAGCATCATAGCGATCAGAACGGGAACCCAACGCCGCGCCGCGGCAATCTTGTCGTCGCGGTAGATGATCAGGCTCTTCACTAGGAAAAGCAGGCCGGCCGCAATCACGCCGCCAAGCAGCGGCGAAGTCACCCAGGCCGATGTGATCTCGACCATCACCCGCCATTTCACCGGGTCCGGACCGACCGCGCCGATACCCGCTCCAATCACCGCGCCGACGATCGCGTGCGTGGTCGAGACCGGTGCGTTCATCCAGGTCGCGAGGTTGATCCACAATGCGGCGGCCATCAGTGCCGCTATCATGATCCAGCTGAGTGTGCCTGGTGGGACTTGCACGGCATCCACGATGCTGGAGGAGATCGTCTTGACGACCTCGCCGCCGGCAACTGTCGCCCCGAGAATTTCGAAGATGGCTGCGATGACAAGAGCTTGCCCCATCGTCATCGCTCGGGCGCCCACGGCGGCGCCGACGTTATTGGTAACGTCGTTTGCACCGATGTTCATGGCCATGTAGGCGGCGAGCGCCGCTGCCGCGATCACCAGCACGGCGCTTGGCCGGTCAAAGACATAGACGCCCGCGAAAAGCATGGCTAGCCCAAGGAAGATCAGCCCGAGGCCCGGCGCCACCAGTTTGCGCGAGACGAACTTCGTCGCATCCTCGACATGCGTAAGCTTGTCGAGGTCTTTGTCGAGGGTTCGTTTCGTGAGGACGGCTGATCGGTTGGGCATGCTATTCCTTCGTTGAATCCTGCTTTAGCGCCGCCAAGTTTAGCAGCGCAAGATGGCAGTATTCATTCCGCCGGAATTTGCTTTGGCATGCTTGCCGCAAGCTGTTCCGTCATGCGGCGCTTGAACAGCAGGATGAGATTGCGAAGTTCAGGCTCATGAACGCGCTTCACAGCCTCGTCGCAGGAGACCCACTCCACCTTGCGCTCGCCTTTTTCCTTGAAGTTCTTGGCGATCTCCAGAACCTCGAGAGCATAGACCTGCACTTTACAGGTGACCTTTAGGCCGTTCTTCAACACCTTAGGGTAGGAGTAGGAACCAAGGATCTCGTTCTCGACGGTTCCGCGCGCACCGGCTTCCTCGAATGCCTCGCGTGCGGCGACCTCATACGAGCACCTTCCGTCCATCGGCCATCCCTTGGGGATCACCCAGCGGCCGGTGTCGCGGCTGGTCAGTAAAAGTACTTCAACGTCGTTGGTTTTCTTTTTGACCCGATAGCAGAGCGCAGCATATTGTTGACGCGGAGGGCGCCGAAACATGAGCTGGACGTCTGCAGCGAGGCGGGCGAGAAGAGTCAACGGTCGGGTCACCTTGGCGTTCTGTTCGAGTGAGTCGTCTATATTAGTATCCGCTGGAAAGCTTGCGCGATCCATACGCATTTCATGCTTTTGGCTCGGATTTGATAACTATCAATAGGAACTTTTTGTTTCGCCGGGTAACAAAAAATCCGTCAGATACTATCCTGATTCCGCCAATGCACAGGCGTTCAATATGAGCGCGCCTTGCATTTCAATCAACGGCGGCGTCATCTCATACACTGTTATGTCAATACTATGGTAATCATGCGTCTTCCTCCCTTAAAAGCCATTCGCGCCTTTGAAGCCGTATACCGTCACGGCAGCATTCTTGGCGCCGCCGCCGAGCTTGGTGTTGTACGCGGCGCGGTGCGCCAGCAGATCTCGATCCTGGAGAACTATTTCGGTGAGAAACTGTTCGAACGCGATGGCAGAAAATTGGCTGCGACCGCGAAAGCTGCACTGTTCGCGGAGGCCTCCACCGCTGCCTTCGCGACGCTGGAACGCGCCGCTGCAGATTTTGTCGGTGGCGAGGATCGCCGCATTCGCCTCGGCGTACCTTCGGCCTTTGCTATATGGTGGCTGATGCCGCGGCTTGCAAACATGCAGGCTGAGCTTGGCGTCGTCGACGTCGATATCGTGCCGATGTCGGTCGTCGAGCCGCTGGCGCTGCACCCGGAACTCGACGCCGTCATCATGGGCGCCGAATACCGGCCAACGGCAGGGGTGACAGCGGTCAAGTTCATGGAGGACGAATTCGGACCCGTCGCGACACCGGATCTGGCAGAAAGGATCGCCGGCGATCCCGCGCGGATGGTGGAGATCACCGCTCTTGTCAGCCGCAGCGCGCCAACCCTTTGGCAGGAGTGGTTTGCCGAGAGCGGCACTCAGGCCGTGATGTTCCGGCGCAAGCAGGAATTCGAGGATCTGCTGCTGGTGCTCGGGGCGGTGCGATCGGGGATTGGTGTTGTGCTCGCGCCGCGCGCTGCCATCGAAGATGACTTGCAGCGCAATCTGCTTGCTGCACCCTATGGCTTCATTCGCCGACTGGCCGGCTATAGCCTGTGCTGTCGCAACGTCGACTCGCCGAAACCCGCGTTCGTCGCCCTTCGCGACTGGTTGCTCCGCTCTGGCGCGGCGACGCAATAGGGCAGATTTTCTGCCCTATTGCGCAGAATTATCTCCATGGTCGAAAGGCGCTGCCGAGCCTAACACTGCGTTGCGAGCAAAAGGACATGGATATGCAAAGAGTAGCAAGCCGCATCGAATGGATCGGCAACAGCTGCAGGTTGCTCAAGGCAACGGCGGCAGAATTCGAGAAGACCCAACCGTTCAACGGCTTGACCATCGGCACGGGGATTCATCTGGAGCCGAAGACCGTGGCGCTGCTGATGACCCTGAAAGCCGGCGGCGCACGGCTTGTCTGCACCGGAAATCTGAACAGCACGCAGCCTTCGACTGTCGAGTTTCTCCGTTCGCAGGGGATCACTGTGTTCGCGACCCAGACAACGGACCCAGTCGCGCATCATGAGAGCCTGCAGGCGGTCGTCGCGGAAAAGCCGGATCTTCTGCTCGACAACGGCGGCGACCTCTTGGCGATTGCGGCCGGGGCTCCTTACGCCAGCCTTCTCGGAGGCACCGAGGAGACTACGTCAGGCCGCACACGCCTGCTGCCGATACGGGCAAAATTGAACATGCCGATCCTGGTCATCAACGACAGCCCGATCAAGCAGTTCGCCGAAAACAGACATGCCGTCGGCCAGAGCCTTTTCGAAAGCTACATGCGCTTCACCAACCGCTCGACCAACGGCAAGCGTGTGACGGTTTTCGGCTACGGGGCCTGCGGCAAGGGAACCGCCGCCTGTTTCCGCAACGCGTTTTCAGCCGTCAGCGTCGTTGATATCGATCCGGTGACGGCGCTGGGGGCGCATCTTGACGGATTTTCCACGCCGCTGCGCAACGAGGCGATTGCCTCGGCCGACGTGCTCGTCACCGTTACGGGCTTTCCCGCGATCATCACCGCAGCCGACCTTCCGCTGATCAAGGATGGTGCAATCCTGATGAATGGCGGACATTTCCCGCATGAGATCGACGTTGCCGTATTCCGGCAGCACCCCGATGTCGTGCGGATCGATCGCTACGAGGCGGATCACATCGAGACCCTGCACCTGAAGGACGGTCGCTCTTTCCATGTTCTCGGCGGTGGCCACATGGCGAACCTCGCCGGTCCCAGGCCGCTCGGCAATTCCGTTGAATCGATGGATCTTGGTTTCACGCTGCAGGCGCGCTGCCTCGAGCGTGTCGCCAGACGCGAAGTCGGCGCCGAGAGCTGTCTCGTCCCGGTACCCGCGGATATCGATGCCATGGTGGCGAGCGCCTATCTCGATCTGGCGCGATAGGTGACGGGCGCGGCGAGATTCCGCCGCGCGCGTCTAGATTTCAGGCGATCTCCACCACCAGCTTGCCGTTTGCCTGACGGTTTTCGATCAACGCGTGCGCTTCGGCGGCGTCGGAAAGTCCGAAGCGGCGCGCGTCCAGCCTCGGCATCAGCTTGCCGGCCTCGACGAGCTTGCCCACCTCGCGCAGGATCTCGCCGTGGTGGCTTCGCCCTTCGCCGGTCAGAAGCGGCAGCAGCGTAAAGACGCCCGAATAGGTCGCCGCCTTGAACGACAGCGGGGCAAGCGCATGCGTCCCCCATCCGAGCGCGCTGACGACGTGGCCAAACCGGCCGACCGCCTGGAAGGCTGTATCGAGGCCCGGGCCGCCGACGGTATCGCAGACGATGTCGAAGCCCTTGCCGGCCGTGTGATTGCCGACATAGTCCGCCACGGTCTCTACCCTGTAGTCGATCGGCGTTGCTCCAAGGCTTCTGAGATAGCCAGCCTTGGAGCCACCGTCGACGGCAAACACATCAGCACCCGCGGCTTTTGCGATCTGTACGGCAATGTGCCCCACGCCACCGCCGGCGCCGAGGACAAGAACCTGCCGGCCTTCGCGGACATTGGCTCGATCGACCAATCCTTCCCAGGCGGTAATCGCGATCAGCGACAGGGCTGCTGCCTCCCGCATCGAGAGATTGTTGGGCTTCGGCGCGATCAGCCGGGCGTCGACCGCTGCGAATTCAGCCAACGAGCCCTGGATGCCGCCGACGCCACCGGTCATGCCATAGACTTCGTCGCCGCGATGGAACTCGGTGACGCCGGGACCGACCTGCTCGACGACGCCGGCAATGTCCATACCTAGAACGGCCGGGAACGGATGGCGCGCATGGGTGGCATTGCCGGCGCGGATCTTGGTGTCCAGCGGATTGACGCCGCTTCCCTTGATACGGACTAAAACCTCGCCTTCGCGCGGCGCCGGCCGGGCGATCTCGGCCAGGCGGAAATCCGCGTTCGGCGCGTCGATCAGGAGCGCCTTCATCGTTGTGATCTGTGACATGCAACTCTCCTTCGTCTGTTGTTGCCTGGAGAATGCGCCGTTGATATGAGAATGGAAATGAAAGACATTGCACGAAGTTCATACATTTTTGTATGGGAGTCGGCTTGTGGAATGGAGCGATCTCAAACTGTTTCTGGCGATCGCGCGCCAGGGAACTCTCGGCGCCGGCGCCCGCAGCCTCGGCCTGACGCAGCCGACGATGGGGCGTCGCCTTCGCGCCCTTGAAATCTCGCTCGGCCAGACCCTGTTTCAGCGGACAGCCGACGGGTTTGTGATGACCGACGAGGGCGCAGCCGTCTTTGCCCACGCCGAGCGGATGGAAGAGGAAGCACTCGGGCTCGAACGCGAACTTGCCGGACAGAGCCGGCAATTGAGCGGCTTCCTGCGCTTGTCCTCTTCGGAGTGGTTCGGTGCACATGTGCTGGCGCCGGTCCTTGCGGAATTCTCGCTGCGCTATCCGAAGATCGTCGTGGAATTGCTGACCGATAGCCGCCTGCTCAGTCTCTCCCGCCGGGAGGCGGATGTCGTCGTTCGGATCGCGCCCTTTACCGAGCCGGACGTGATATCGAGGAAGCTGCTGCATATCGACTACCGGCTTTACATCCGCCGAGGGGCGGAGCACCCGAAGGCAGGAGATGGCGCGGGCGCGCGCCTGGTAACGATGGACGAGGCGTTTGGCGGCATGCCTGATGTGACATGGCTGGCGCGTCTTCTGCCAAAGGCCGAGATTGCCATGCGCAGCAACAACCGCGATGTCCAGGCGACGCTGTGCAGGAATGGGGCCGGGCTCGCCGTCCTGCCGCGCCCCCTTGGCGATTCAATCGCTGATATCGAGCCGGTCGACCTCGGTGAAGCGCCGCCGGGGCGCGACACCTGGATTGGCTATCACCGGGATATGAAACGGCAGGCGCGCTTGCGGGCGCTGCTTAATCTCGTCATCGAGAGACTGGCGAATTGAGCGCTAGAAACCTCTAGCGTTCCCAGTAGGGAACCGGGCCGCAGATCTCGGCGAGATAATCGATGAACAGCCCTACCTTGGCCGGCAAGAACTGGCGGCGGGGAAAGACTGCGGAAAGCCCCCGCCTCGTGAGCAGGGCCTCAAGACTAAGCGGGCCAGTGGGTTTTGGGTGCCAAGTCCGCCGCGCCGGTCCTTAGGATCCGATCTCCCGGTTCGATCAACCCTGAAATTTTGCCTGTCGCGGTGACTGGAAAAGGCGACAAGGTATTGCGCATTAATCGCACTAGATCTCTATTAGGGGTAGTGAAGATTGTAAGCCACAGCTCGCTGTTTCATCCTGAGGTGCTCTGATCCCGGCAAGCGCTTATAGTGCACCCCCGCATTTCCTGGAGTTATAAAGATGGGTTGGTCTCTGAATCTCGGCACGATCGCTGGCACGACCATTCGCGTTCACTTCACCTTTCTGCTTTTGCTCGTCTGGATCTGGCTGATGCACTACCAGATCGGCGGCACGGCGGCCGCGTGGGAGGGCGTTATCTTTATCCTTGCCGTCTTTGTCTGCGTGGTCCTGCACGAATTCGGCCACATCACAGCCGCCCGGTATTTTGGCATTCGCACGCCCGACATCACGCTTCTGCCGATCGGCGGCGTGGCCAGGCTCGAACGCATGCCGGAAGAGCCGGGACAGGAGTTCGCAATCGCGATCGCGGGGCCGCTCGTGAACGTCGCGATCGCCGTGCTGATCTTCATCGCGTTGGGAGGGCCGGCGGCCGTCGAGCAGATGGCGGAGATCGAGGATCCACGCACGAATTTTCTCGTCAGGCTGGCGGGCGTCAATGTATTCTTGGTTCTCTTCAACATGATCCCGGCCTTTCCGATGGACGGCGGACGCGTCCTGCGCGCCGCCTTGGCCTCGCGCCTCTCCTGGTCACGCGCGACCCAGATCGCCGCCACGATCGGACAGGGGCTGGCCTTCGTCTTCGGTTTCGTCGGGCTCTTCTACAATCCGCTGCTGATCTTCATCGGCATCTTCGTCTATCTCGCCGCGGCGGCGGAAGCACAGAACGCGCAGATCCGGCAGGTGGCGACCAGCGTGCAGGTCGGGGATGTGATGGTCACGGAGTTCGCCCGGCTGGAACGGTCCGCAACGCTCGACGAGGCGGTCGAGATGCTGCTCGCCACCACGCAGCACGAGTTCCCGGTGGTCGACTCCGCCGGCCATCTCGAAGGATTGGTGACCCGCGACGACATGATCCGGGCGTTGAAGGAAAAGGGGCCAGCCGCTCCCGTCACCAGCGCAATGCGGAGCGACATTCCCAAGATACATTATCGGAAATCTCTGGAGGAAAGCCTGCGTCTTATGCAGGAGGCAAACGCTCCGGCCGTCGCCGCGACCGACAATACGGGACGGCTTGTCGGCCTCCTGACACACGAAACCATCGGTGAGATGCTGATGGTCCGTTCGGCCGTCCCGGATGCATTCCGCTTTGGCCGCCTGCGCGGGAACGGGCCAAGAACCGCTCGACCCAGCGGCTAACTATTCTTGAAGTGACGCGGTAAACCCTGCCGCCTGGGCTTTGGAACAACGGTCGTCGACGACGTTGCGCGCCATCTCCTCTCGACAAAGCGGCATCAAAACCGGCGTTCTCATGGATGTTCAGTCGGAGCGATCCTGCAAGGCTGAGTGTGTAACTCCAGTCTCCTTAATCCGCTCCGAATGGACAACCTCCTGAAAACCCACAGCTAGCGTTCCCAGTAGGGAACCGGTCCGTAGATCTCGGCGAGATAGTCGATGAACAGCCGTACCTTGGCCGGCAGGAACTGGCGGCTGGGATAGACCGCGGAAAGCGTCACGTTGCGCGATCCTTCGTAGGCAATAAGGATGTGCACCAACCGTCCGTCTTGGAGCTCCCTGCCGATGTCCCAGGTGGAGCGCAGCGCGATGCCGAGCCCCGATATGACGGCCTCCCTGATGACCTCGCTTGAATTGGTGACGAGCATTCCTTCCGGCCGCAGGGAAAGCGGACCCTCCGGCCCCTCCAGCCGCCAGGCATCGTTGTTGTGGGCGGGCAGGCAGCGGTGGTGCTTGAGATCTTCGATGGTCTGGGGCGTGCCGTTAGCGGCAAGATAGTCCGGCGATGCGCAGAGCAGGCGACGCACGGGGGCAAGGCGCCGCGCGACGAGGCTTGAGTCCGTCAGTTCCGCAATACGGATGGCAAGGTCGAAGCCTTCGCCGATGATATCGGTGAATTCGTCGCTGAGCACGAGATTGATCGCCAAACCGGCATGCATATCCATGAAGGATTTCAGGTGCGGGGCGACATGCATGCGTCCGAACGAGGTGGGCGCCGTCACCTTCAGCGTGCCCTGCATCTGCGCCGAGCGTCCGGAAATGTAGTATTCGGCCTCCTCGATGCCGGCGAGAATGCCAAGCACGCGATCGTAGAAGCCCTGGCCTGCCTCCGTCAGGGAGATCTGCCGCGTCGTGCGCTGCAGGAGCCGCGTGCCGAGCCGATCTTCAAGCCGTTTTATCCGCTTCGACACGACCGCCGGCGAAAAGCCGAGAGCCCGGCCGGCAAGCGACATGCTCCCCGTCGAAACGACCTTTGCGAAAATTTCGAGATCACCGAGATTGGTCATTCGTCAGATTGTTTATCCTTTTGGAATAAGTGCTTAGCATTTGCGCCGTAATCGGGAAAGTGCTAAGCCCGACTGAGCCGGCAGCGCAGAGGATGTCTCCGGTTTTCGCTGTCGGAGCGAAGGGAGAGAGTCATGTCCGATACTATTTCGTTTCTCGCCCCGCGTGCCGACGTGCTTGCCCGCCGCAGGCAGATCGTCGCAGATCTCATCGACCTGCTGCCGCCGGAATGCCTGGTGCACGAGGCGCGCGAGTTGATGCCGTTCGAGACCGATGCCTTCGTTTCCTATCGCCGGATGCCGCTTGCTGTTGCCCTGCCGCGGACGACCGCGGAAGTGGCTGCGGTCATGAAATACTGTCATCGCTATGGCGTGCCGGTGGTGCCGCGCGGCGCCGGAACGTCACTCTCGGGCGGAGCAATCCCACAGGAGGATGCGGTCGTCATTTGCGTTTCCAAGATGAACCGCATTCTCGAAATCGATCTGGCCAACCGCGTGGCGGTCGTCGAAGCCGGCGTGACCAACCTGAATATTTCAGAATCCGTCTCGGCGGACGGCTTCTTCTATGCGCCCGATCCGAGCTCACAGCTGGCCTGCACGATCGGCGGCAATATCGGCATGAATTCCGGTGGCGCGCATTGCCTGAAATATGGGGTGACGACCAACAACCTGCTCGGCGTCAAGATGGTGCTGACCGATGGCACCGTCATCGATTTCGGCGGCAAGGCATTGGACGCCGGAGGCTACGACTTGCTTGGCCTTGTCTGCGGACATGAGGGCCAGCTTGGGATAGTCACCGAAGCGACTGTCCGCCTGATCGCCAAACCGGAGGGCGCGCGGCCGGTCCTCTTCGGCTTTGATACGTCCGAGGAGGCGGGATCCTGTGTCGCCGACATCATCGCATCAGGGATCATTCCCGTCGCGATCGAATTCATGGACAAGCCAGCGATCGAAATCTGCGAGGCCTTCGCCAAGGCCGGCTATCCGCTGGATGTGGGGGCGCTATTGATCGTCGAGGTCGAAGGATCGGAGGCGGAAATGGACGACATGCTGAAGAGCATCGTCGAAATCGCGCGCAAGCATGGCGTGAAAACCGTCCGCGAATGCCAGTCGGCAACCGAGGCGGCGCTGATCTGGAAGGGCAGGAAATCCGCCTTCGGCGCGACTGGCCGGATAGCAGACTATATCTGCATGGACGGAACCGTCCCGCTCAGCCAGCTTTCTTATGTGCTGACGAAAACCTCTGAAATCATCGACAGCTATGGGCTTCGCGTCGCCAACGTCTTCCATGCCGGCGATGGCAATATGCATCCGCTGATCCTGTTCAATGCGAATGATCCGGAAGATGCCGCCCGTGCGGAAGCTGCGGGGATGGAGATCCTGAAGCTCTGTGTCGATGCGGGCGGCTGCCTCACGGGCGAGCATGGTGTCGGCATCGAAAAACGCGACCTGATGCGTCATCAGTATTCCGAGGCGGACCTGGAGCAGCAGATGGCGGCGCGCGCCGCCTTCGATCCGGCCTGGCTCCTGAACCCCTCCAAGGTTTTCCCGCTCGAGGGACGTCCGGCCGCATGATCGATCTATCGCCCACAACGGTCGAAGAGGCCGCGGCAATCGTCCGCAGCCACACCGAGGCCGGCGAGCCGCTGGCGATCTGCGGCGGCAACACTCGCTCGGGTTTCGGGAACGCCGTGGCGGCGGAAAGCCGCCTGCGGTCGTCCAATCTGCGGGGCATCACGGCCTATAATCCCGGCGAGATGGTTTTGACCGCTCGCTCGGGAACGCCGTTGTCCGAGATCGAAGCCGCACTCGCCGAGAACGGTCAAATGATGGCCTTTGAGCCCATGGACCATCGGCCGATCATGGGAACGACAGGTGAGCCGACAATCGGCGGCGTCTTTGCCGCCAATGTCTCGGGGCCGCGCCGTTTCGTCGCCGGCGCTGCGCGCGACAGCCTGCTTGGCGTGAGCTTCATCAACGGCAAGGGCGAGATCATCAAGGCAGGCGGCCGCGTGATGAAGAACGTCACCGGATTGGATCTCGTCAAGCTGATGGCTGGCTCGCACGGCACGCTGGGCTTCCTGACGGAAGTAACTTTCCGCGTGCCACCGCGGCCGAGAACCGAAGCAACGATCGTCATCTCGGGGCTGAACGATGCGGAGGCCGCCAACGCCATGGCGGCGGCGATGGCGCTGCCGGTCGAAGTCTCCGGCGCCGCACATCTGCCGATGACCGTCGCCTGGAAATTTCTCGACAGAACGCTCTCCGAAGGCGAGGGAACCTGTCTCAGGATCGAAGGCCTGCCCGGCTCAGTCGATGCCAGGGCAACCAAGCTCGCCGCAGCCATGGCTGCATTCGGATCCGTCACGCGCTTCGAGCAGGCAGACAGTGTCCGTCTCTGGAGAGATATCCGCAATGTCGCGCCCTATGCCGAAGGTACGGCTCGACCGGTGTGGCGCGTCTCCGTCGCCCCAGGGACCGGCCATCAGCTGGTCGCGGCACTTCGCCTCGAAGCCGGTGTTGACGCATACTATGACTGGCAGGGCGGCCTGATCTGGATGCGGATGGAGGCCGACGCGGATGCGGACCTTTTGCGCCGGTTCATCAAGGCGCTGGGCGGTGGCCATGCGACACTGATCCGCGCACCTGAAAAGATGCGATCTGGGATTGCGGCCTTTCAGCCCCAGCAGGAGGCTGTGGCCTTGCTATCGCAGCGACTGAAACTGAAATTCGATCCCGCCGGCATCTTCAATCCCGGGAAGATGGCAGGAGCTTGAGGCATGCAGACCAATTTCACCCCGGCCCAACTTGCCGACCCGCACGTTGCCGAATCCGAGAAGATCCTGCGCAAATGCGTGCATTGCGGCTTCTGCACCGCGACCTGTCCGACCTATGTCACGCTCGGCAATGAGCTCGATAGCCCCCGTGGGCGCATCTATCTGATCAAGGACATGCTGGAAAACGGGCGCCCGGCCGACGCCGAGGTCGTTACCCATATCGACCGCTGCCTCTCCTGTCTCGCCTGCGTAACGACCTGTCCCTCCGGTGTCGATTATATGCACCTTGTCGACCATGCGCGGGCGCACATCGAAAAGACCTACAAGCGTCCTTTCATGAACCGGCTCGTGCGCGCCATCCTTGCTGCTGTTCTGCCTTATCCCGATCGGTTTCGCCTCGCGATCAAGCTGTCGTCAGCGGGGCGGCCGTTCGCAGGTCTTTTAGCGCGCGCGCCCGCATTGAAACCATTTGCCGCGATGCTGGCGCTGGCGCCGCGTCGCATTCCTCCCGCCTCCGCCTATGCCGCGGCGGCAAGCCACCCGCCGGTCGGCGAGAAACGCGGTCGCGTCGCGATCTTGACTGGCTGCGCGCAGCCGGTTCTCGATCCCGGGATCAACGAGGCAACAATCAGGCTCCTGACACGGCTTGGTGTTGAAGTCGTCGTTCCCAAAGGAGAGGTTTGTTGCGGCTCGCTCGTCCACCACATGGGACGGGAAGAGCAGGCATTGGCGAGCGCACGTGCCAACGTCGATGTGTGGACGCGTGAACTCGAAGAAGGCGGGCTCGACGCAATCATCATCACCGCTTCCGGCTGCGGCACGACGATCAAGGACTATGGCCATATGCTGCGGCTGGATGCGGCCTATGCCGAAAGGGCGGCACGCGTTTCGTCCTTGGCGAAGGACATCACGGAATATCTCGCATCGCTCGAGCTCCCCGCGCAGATGCCGAAGGGCATCATCGTCGCCTATCACTCTGCCTGCTCGATGCAACACGGTCAGAAAATCACGATGGCGCCGAAGCAGCTGTTGAAGGCGGCCGGATTCAATGTCCGCGATCCTGCCGAAGGTCACCTCTGCTGTGGGTCGGCGGGTACCTACAACATCATGCAATCCGACATTTCCGATGCGCTCAAGACCCGCAAGGTCAAGAACCTCGAAGCAACGAAGCCGCGTGTGATCGCAACCGGAAATATCGGCTGCATGATGCAGATCGGGACAGGGACGGCGATTCCGATCGTTCACACGGTGCAATTGTTGGATTGGGCCTACGGCGGAGATATGCCGGAGAAACTAAAGGATCTGCCGCTGGCTTAGAGGTGCCGGATCGTCCGGTGGTCTCGAAAGCCCATGCATCGCATAGCCCTTGCGCTTGCGACCCCGCATCCGCGGTTTGAGATCGGCGACCGGTTGCCCGGCCGCCTAATTGCTTGGCTTAGCCGCCGAAAATCGTCCGCAGCACGTCGATGCCGCGATCTTCGAAGCTGATTTCGCCCTGCTTGTTGCCAGGGCCGACGACGATGACCTTCGTGCCGACGGGCGCACGATCGTAAAGATCGATCACATCCTTGTTCATCATGCGGATGCAGCCGGACGACATGTTGAGCCCAATCGACCACGGCTGGTTGGTGCCGTGGATGCGGAAGCTCGTATCGTTGCCGCCCTTGTAGAGATACATGGCGCGGGCGCCAAGCGGATTGTCCTCGCCGCCTTCCTGGAAGGTCGGGAGGATGTGGCCCTTCGCCGCCTCGCGAACACGCATCTCAGCCGGGGGCGTCCAGCCCGGCCATTCTGCCTTGCGGCCGATCTTCACCACGCCCGACCAGCCGAAGCCCTCGCGCCCGACGCCGATGCCATAGCGCGTCGCGCGGTCCTTGGTTTCGACGAGATACAGGAACTTGTGGTTGGTATCGATGATGATCGTGCCGGGTGCCTCGTTGGTGATGAGGTGCACGCGCTGGCGCTTGAACTGCGGCTTGACCGACTTCGGCGGTGCGGCGACCCGAACGACAGGCGCGCGATCGTGAGCGGGTGTAATCGGCTGCGCCGAGACCGATGCGGACATGGAAGTGACCAGAAGGCCGGTGGCCGCAAGAGCCGTCGCGAATTTCAGCATGGTTGATTCCCTCAAAGCAAAACCGGACCGAAGCTACCCTAACTTCGATCCAGTTCAAGATGTCGGCGCGGAATGAAACAGCTGCGATGTCTAATTGCAACTATTCTTGGCCGCGCGCCCGATATTCGGGAGCCTTTACATGACGATGACGCGGGTTCCAACCTTTACCCGCTCGTAAAGGTCAACGACATCCTCGTTGCGTAGCCGGATGCAGCCAGAGGAAACGGCGTTGCCGATCGTCCAGGGGGCGTTGGTACCGTGGATGCGGTAGAGCGTCGAACCGAGATACATGGCGCGCGCGCCAAGCGGGTTCTCGGGACCGCCGTCCATGCGCGCCGGGAGATAGTGGCCCTTGGCGGCTTCGCGGCCAACCATTTCGGCTGGCGGCGTCCAGTCCGGCCATTCGGACTTGCGGGTAATCTTGTGCACGCCGGCCCATTCGAAGCCTGGCTTGCCGACGCCCACTCCGTAACGCCGCGCCTTGCCGCCCTCCATTACCAGGTAAAGGAAGCGGCTGTTGGTATCGATGACGATCGCGCCGGGCCGTTCCTTGGTGTCGTAGGTGACGATCTGCGGCAGAAATTGCGGCTCAAGCTGGCGGCGGACGACTGGGACGCCGGGATTGATGGCGGACAGCGGTTGCGCCACGGCGGCCGGAGCGCGGCCGAAGACGCCGGATGTGAACAGACCGCGTTTCGGAAAGGCCGGTTGTCGGTAGACGACGGGACGAACCTTGCCGCCGAGCTGCATGACCCATGGGGCTGCAAGGTCCGGGCTTAGCACGACCGGCGGGCGCGTTGCATAACGGTCGTCGCCGAGCGCAGCGGTGGAAAAGACGCCGAGCATCGCTGCGGCGAGCAGAAGGGATTTCATCATCGGACGGACTCTCTACAAATGGCCGAAAATGCACGGACGGCAGCGGCCGCCTGCCGCCACGCTGCCACCGTTCCCGCCAGCGAATCGTAAATTTGAATTCATTCAAGTCCGAAGCGAGAGATAAACTTTTCGTCAGGGTTATCGTTCGGTTTGGAAAGAGAGTTTGCAAATGGTAAAGCCGGATTCGCAGCACGAAAGCGAAGCGGGATCATGAGCGATACGGGCATCATCATCGGCGAAGACGGCAAGAGCCGTTGTCACTGGCACGCCAACCTCCCGGATTACCTCAAGTATCACGACGAGGAATGGGGGCGGCCGGTAACGGATGACATCCGCCTCTTCGAGAAGATCTGCCTGGAGGGGTTCCAGTCCGGTCTCTCCTGGCTCACCATCCTGCGCAAGCGCGAGAATTTCCGCGCTGCCTTTGCCGGCTTCGACTTCGAGAAGGTTGCGCTCTTCGACGACAGCGATATCCAACGCTGCCTCGCCGATCCCGGCATCGTGCGCCATCGAGGCAAGATCGTCTCGACGATCAACAACGCCCGCCGTGCGATCGAACTGAGGCAGGAGTTCGGGTCGCTCGCCCGGTATTTCTGGAGCTTCGAGCCCGGTCATAACGATAGGCCAAAGGTGGTCGATCGTGCCACTGTCATGGCCAACCCGACAACGCCGACATCGGTTCTCATTTCCAAGAATCTGAAGAAGCGCGGCTGGACGTTTGTCGGCCCAACCACAGTTTATGCCTTTATGCAGGCAATGGGTCTCGTCAACGATCACATCGAAGGTTGCTTCTGCCGCGTCGAGGTAGAGGCGATGCGCAATGCGCTGGTGCGCCCATGAAGGCGCTCGCGGCAACCGTCGCATTCTGCCTGGTGGCATCCGTAGCGTTCGGCCAGTCACCGGAGCTGCAGCCCGGCGAGCGACTGGAGAAGCTGCAGTTTCCGGCTGCAACCATGGAGCTCAAGGGCTGGACGAAGCTCGGCAACGGGCGGGTTTACACACTTCCCGTCAAGGCTGGCCAGCAGGTGAAGATAAGCTTTGCGACCAAGAGCAAGTTTGCCTTCCTTTCGATCTTCGATCTGGCAACGCCCGACGAGGAGGCGATCTTTGGTACCGATGAGGATGGCACCAGCTACACCGTCACAGTGAAGGACAACACCACCTGGCTGCTGCGGCCCTATTATTCCAAGGCGTCGCCGCGCCGCGGCCTGGGCGCGCCCTACAGCATTCTCGTCGAGCCGCAGGCAACAGCGCCGCAGCCCACGGCTCCGGCTGAACAGCAATCGCCGTCGCCACTTTTCCCTTCAAGGCAGTAATGAGGGGCTAGCCCAGGCCTTCGATCAACCTGCGCAGTTCTCCGAGATGTTCGATCTTGCGAAAGCGCGGTGCGTCCTTCGGTTCCTCGACATGCTCGACGACCCAGGTGAGTTCGTGCGGCACGAAGACGCCGTAGCTGCCGGCGGCAATCGCGGGGACAATGTCTGATTTCAGCGAGTTGCCGACCATCATCGCCCGTTCCGGGCCACCGCCGACCTTGGAGAAGATCCGCCGGTAGGTCACGGCGGTCTTGTCGGAGACGATCTCGACGGCGTGGAAGAAGTCGCCAAGCCCGGATTGCGCGAGCTTACGCTCCTGATCGAAAAGATCACCCTTGGTGATCATCACCAGCAGGTAGTTTTCCGAGAGCGCCGCCAAGGTCTCCTGCACATGCGGCAGGGTCTCGACGGGGTGAGAAAGCAGGTCGCGGCCGGTGTCGAGGATATTGGCAATGACGCTGGCGGGCACCTTGCCCTCGGTGACCTCGATCGCCGTCTCGATCATGGACAGCGTAAATCCCTTGATGCCGAAACCGTACTGCCGGAGATTGCGCTTCTCTGCCTCCAGCAAGCGCTCGGAAATTCTTGGACCATTTGCAAAATCGGCCAGCAATTCCGTGAAATGCGCCTCGGTAAGCCGATAGTATTGCTCGTTCTGCCAGAGCGTGTCGTCGGCATCGAAACCGATGGTCGTCAGCATGCGCGTCGTCATCGCCCATCTCCGAGTAATCTGATTTGAATCTATTGAAAGATGGCCGCGAAACAAGAGCATCGCAAAGCCGTGAGGCGAGTACACGGCATGTTGAAATGCCGCCGCCTCGCCTTACATCGATAGTGCCTTCCACGCGGCCGCATTCCGGCTGCTCCTGTCATGTGCAGGCCAACAACCAAAAAATGAACTCATCTGTCCGTAGGCAAGCCTGCGGTCGTCACAAGGAAATTTTCGACCATGCGTTACAATCAACTTGGAAATACGGGACTATTCGTCTCGGAAATCTGCCTCGGTACGATGACATTCGGCGCCGCCGGCGAAAACAACCTTTGGGGCTCGATCGCCGACGTCGACCAGAAAGCCGCCGATGAAATCGTTGCGAAGTCGCTGGCATCGGGCGTCAACTTCATCGACACGGCCGACGTCTATTCCTTCGGCGAATCCGAAAAGCTGCTCGGCCAGGCCCTGAAGAACCTCAGCGTTCCCCGTAAGGACGTGGTCATCGCCACGAAAGTCTATAGCACCATGGGCGACAAGCCGAACGACCGCGGCGCCTCGCGTGGCCACATCATGGATTCGGTCGAGGCCAGTCTGAAGCGGTTGCAGACCGATCATATCGATCTTTACCAGATCCATGCCACCGATCCGGTCACGCCGATCGACGAGACGCTGCGAGCCCTGGACGATCTCGTATCCCGCGGTCTCGTGCGCTATGTGGGTGTCTCCAACTGGCAGGCGTGGCGCATCGCCAAAGCGCTCGGCATCTCGGAACGTCGCGGTCTTGCCCGGTTCGAGACGGTACAGGCGTACTATTCGATCGCCGGCCGCGATCTCGAGCGTGACATCGTGCCGATGATGCAGGAGGAAAAGCTTGGTCTAATGGTCTGGTCGCCGCTGGCGGGCGGTCTTCTCTCCGGCAAGTACGGGCCGGGAGCGCCGGGCAACGGGGAAGGACGCCGCGCCTCGTTCGACTTCCCGCCGGTCGACAAGGATCGCGCCTGGGCCTGCGTTGCCGTGATGCGCGAGATCGCCGCGAAACACGGCACAAGCGTCGCGACCGTCGCGCTTGCCTACATCCTGGCGAAACCTTTCGTGACGACTGTCATCATCGGCGCAAAACGCGTCGAGCAGCTCGACCAGAACCTGGCGGCCGTCAACCTGAAGCTCGATGCGGACGACCTGAAGAAGCTGGACGAGGTCAGCGAACTCGCGCCCGAATATCCGGGCTGGATGCTGGCCCGGCAGGGGGCAGCCCGACGGCCGGAACCTTTCGAACCGAAGGGCTGATCAAGGCCTTGTGAAGGCGGACGCCGGGGCTTCGTGCTCCGGCGTCCTTTGCGATTACTTGCCGTGAGCCTTCAGCCAGGCCTGCATATCGGCGATCTCAGCCTCCTGGGCCTTGATGACGGCTTCCGCGAGCTTGCGAATTTCCGGATCCTTGCCGTACTCCAGCTCGATTTTCGCCATGTCGATCGCACCTTGATGGTGCGGGATCATGCCGCGGACGAAGTCGACATCGGCGTCGCCGCTATACTTCATCGTCATGTCCTTGTGCATTTTAGCGTTCGCCTGCGCAAAGGCGTGGCTCGATGCGCCGTGGTCGCCCATTGGCTTGCTCATGTCCATTTTCATCTCCTCTGCGAAGACGGGTGCGGACGAGAGTGCGAGGGTGGCCGCTATGGCGAGAACTTTCAGAGACATGGGATTTCCTTCCTCGGTCTGATACTGGAATTCAATGCGCGGCCGAAGCCGCAGCGTTCATGAAGACCGTCAGACAAGCCGGGGAGGCGGCGCCAGCGGTGCTGGGCGGGCATCCTGCATGGCGTGAGCCGGTCCGGGTGCAGGATAGGAAAACATCTGCTTGCCGGTCGCGGCGATGACGCTCAATGGCGGAATGACCAGGCAGGCCGAACAGAAGGGCATGTGCACCATACCGGCGGCCGAACAAGGATCCTGCTGCGCCGGCGACGACTTGGCCTTCTCGCCCATATCCATGCCGGTCATATGCTGATGCTCGGTGCTGGGCGTCGCAGCGACCGGCTGCATGGACAGGCATGTCGGACAGCCGGCCCATGCGGACATGGTGCCGAAGGCAAACCAGCCGAAAACCATCGCTATGATTGCAAGAAACCGCATATCGTCAAAATAGGTGCAGCGCGCGAAGAAGCCAAGCCCGCTTTATACACGTTGGCGAGAGAAGCGTCGGCCGACGTGCGGAGGCTGGCGCTAGTACGCGGCAACGACCTGATGGACGATCTGATAGCCATTGCTCTCTTCGCCGAGTGGCGCCACGGGCCACTGCCAGTTGGCCCGAACCGATGACAGCGCCACGCCGTGCAGCAGATCAGTCTCGTCATGAACCTTCCCCTGTCGGTCTATCACGGCATAGGAAACATCGGTAACCAGGCATGTCTTGCAGGGCGCTGCCTCAAGCGCCGACCGGTGCGCCTCGATCAGTTGTGCGACGGTATCGGCGGGCATGGCGCCGGCCTGTTCCGCCTCGTAGCGGCGTTGTGCGCCGCGACCGATCTGGGAGAGGAGATTGGCCGAGACGACGAAGTCGAGATACGGAACGCTTCTCAGGAACGCCAGCGGCTCTGGTTGTTTGCCCGCGGCAAGCTCGTCGTAGCCGGAGAGATCGCGCTCGATCAGCCGAACATTGCTGTAGCGCTTGAGCCGCAGCCAGAGGCGCACCGAGGCAAGATGCACGAGATCGACGAGGACGACAGTGTCAAAGGTCCTGGCTAATTCCTCAATCGGCACGTCGCGGAGCAGGCCCGAGCCCAAAACGACCGCCGTCCTCCTCTGCCGCAACTCCGCAATGGCACTTCTCACAGCGTTCCGGCTTCGCTCCTCGTGCTCCGCCCATTGCCGGCTGCAACGGCCGGCGCGGGACCAGAGATTGACGGAGTATCGGATGAACCGGCGATGCGCCTTCAATGTCATCGGAACGGTGGCAGCATAGAGAAGCGCCTCGGCAATCATCGTGTAGCTCCCGCCATTCGATCCATTCTCTCTCGTTCAATCGATTCTGTGTTCCTGATCAAGGGCCTTCGCCCTTGCCGCACCCGGCCCTTTCCGCTAGGTAACCGCCACTGTCACAGCGAGCGGAATACCTTGGAAATGAACGACAAGCAGAAGAAACCACAAAAGCTCAAGGCCAGACTTCCCCGCGGCTTCGTCGATCGTTCGGCAGCCGACATTCGCGCCGTCAACGAAATGACCGCGAAGATCCGGGAAGTCTACGAGCATTATGGTTTCGATCCTGTCGAAACGCCGCTCTTCGAATACACCGACGCGCTCGGCAAGTTCCTGCCGGATGCCGACCGGCCGAACGAGGGCGTCTTCTCGCTGCAGGACGACGACGAGCAGTGGATGTCCTTGCGCTACGACCTGACGGCGCCGCTCGCCCGTCATGTTGCCGAGAATTTCAACGAGATCCAGCTGCCGTACCGCACCTATCGCGCCGGCTATGTCTTCCGCAATGAGAAGCCGGGCCCCGGTCGCTTCCGCCAGTTCATGCAGTTCGACGCCGATACGGTCGGTGCGCCGGGCGTGCAGGCCGATGCGGAAATGTGCATGATGATGGCCGATACGCTGGAAGCCCTCGGCATCAAGCGCGGCGACTACGTGATCCGCGTCAACAACCGCAAAGTTCTCGACGGTGTTCTCGAAGCAATCGGTCTCGGCGGCGATGACAAGGCCGGCCAGCGCCTCAACGTGCTACGCGCCATCGACAAGCTCGACAAGTTCGGTCTCGAGGGCGTTGCTCTCCTGCTTGGTCCCGGCCGCAAGGACGAGTCTGGCGACTTCACCAAGGGTGCTGGTCTCGACCAGGGACAGATCGACAAGGTTCTCTTCTTCGTCGGGATCAAGGACTATACCGAAAGCGCTGGGCAGCTTGCCGAGCTGGTTGCCGGAACGTCCAAGGGTGCGGAAGGCGTGGAGGAGCTGAACTTCATCGGCGCATTGGTGCGAAGCGCCGGCTATCAGTCGGATCGCGTCAAGATCGACCCCTCGGTTGTTCGCGGCCTCGAATATTACACCGGCCCGGTTTACGAAGCCGAGCTCCTCTTCGACGTGACTAACGAGAAGGGCGAGAAGGTCGTCTTCGGTTCCGTCGGTGGCGGCGGTCGCTACGACGGTCTCGTGTCCCGCTTCATGGGCCAGCCCGTGCCGGCCACTGGCTTCTCGATTGGCGTCTCTCGCCTGATGACGGCGCTGAAGAACCTCGGCAAGCTCGGCCAGGCCGAGGTCATCGAGCCGGTTCTGGTCACTGTCATGGACGGCGATGTCGAGTCGATGGGCCGCTACCAGCACATGACGCAGGAATTGCGCAAGGCTGGCATCCGCGCCGAGATGTTCCAGGGCAACTGGAAGAAGTTCGGCAATCAGCTGAAATATGCCGACCGCCGCGGCAGCCCCGTCGCCATTATCCAGGGCGGTGACGAGCGGGCGCAGGGCGTCGTGCAGATCAAGGACCTGATCGAAGGCAAGCGCCTGTCCGGCGAGATCGAGGACAACGCCAGCTGGCGCGAAGCGCGCGTCGCACAGGAGACAGTTGCCGAAGGCGACCTCGTCGCCAAGGTGAAGGAAATTCTGGCGGCGCAGGCCGAAGACCGCAACAGGGCGGGCTGAGATGGCCCTGATCAACCTGCCGGACTTCTCCGGCGAGCTCCTCTCAGAGTTTGCGGCGCGAAAGACGGAGCGGGTAGATACGCCCGTCATCCAGCCGGCCGAACCATTTCTTGACATCGCCGGCGAGGATCTTCGCCGGCGCATTTTCATGACCGAAAGCGAGACGGGCGACAGCCTTTGCCTGCGGCCGGAGTTCACGATCCCCGTCTGCCTGCGCCACATCGAGAGCGCGACCGGCACGCCGAAGCGCTATTCCTATCTCGGCGAAGTTTTCCGCCAGCGGCGTGAAGGCGGCAACGAGTTCTATCAAGCCGGGATCGAGGATCTTGGCGACATCAATATTGCCGCTGCCGACGCGCGTGCGATCGGCGATGCGATCGGCGTGCTGGAGCGCGTCGTTCCCGGCAAGCGTCTTGCGGTGACACTCGGCGATCAGGCTGTCTTCGAAGCAGTGGTGCAGGGGCTTGGCCTGCCGCTCGGCTGGCAGAAGCGCCTGATCCATGCCTTCGGCAACATGAGCCAGCTCGAAGCTCTGCTGGCAAGCCTCGTCAGCCCTCAGTTCGTAACTGGATTGAGTGACGAGATGGCACATCTGATTGCCGCCGACGATGAAGCAGCACTTGTTGCACACATAGATGCGACGATGCAGGCGACGGGCTATTCGACGAATGCCAGCCGTTCGCCGCTCGAAATCGCGCGCCGTCTGAAGGAAAAGCTGATCCTCTCCGAAACGCGCCTCGATGATGCGGCCTTCCGCGTGCTGGAAGAATTCCTGTCGCTGAACGTACCGCTGATCAATGCTTCGGCGGCCTTGGCCGGTTTTGCCGATGCCGCGGGCCTCAAGCTCGGCAACGCGCTGGCGCGTTTCGACGGCCGCGTGGCCGCTCTGGCCAATGCCGGCGTCGATTTGGCGCTGATCGATTACCGCGCAGCCTTCGGGCGTCCGCTGGATTACTACACCGGCCTGGTTTTCGAGATCGGCGCCCAGGGCACGTCGGCGGTTCTCGCCGGTGGGGGTCGTTTCGATCGCCTGATGACGTTCCTGGGCGCCAAGGAACGCATTCCCGCCGTCGGCTTCTCGCTCTGGCTGGATCGCATCGAAGCCGAGAGGACCGTATGATGACGATTACCATCGCATTGCCCTCCAAGGGCCGGATGAAGGACGATGCCTCGGCGATCTTCGAACGCGCCGGGATCAGGATCACCGCTGTCGGCAACGATCGCTCCTATCGCGGACGCGTCGAAGGTTGGGACGACGTCGAAGTTGCCTTCCTTTCCGCCTCCGAGATTTCCCGTGAACTCGGCAGCGGCACCGTCGATTTCGGTGTCACCGGCGAAGACCTTGTCCGCGAGGGCCTGGCGGAGGCGGACAAGCGCGTCGAGATCTGCGCGCGTCTCGGCTTCGGCCATGCCGATGTCGTGGTTGCCGTTCCTGAAATCTGGCTCGACGTCGACACTATGGCCGATCTCGGCGATGTTGCTTCCGACTTTCGCGCCCGTCACGGCCGGCGCCTGGCGATTGCCACGAAATACTGGCGGCTGACGCAACAATTCTTCTCCAGCCAGCACGGCATCCAGCTCTACCGGATCGTCGAAAGCCTTGGGGCAACGGAAGGGGCGCCTGCCTCGGGATCGGCCGATATCATCGTCGACATCACCTCGACTGGTTCGACTCTTCGCGCGAACAACCTGAAGATCTTGTCCGACGGCGTCATCCTTCGCTCCCAGGCCTGCTTCGTCAGGGCACGCAAGGAAAGCCACGCGAACGACGCGACCGTTCAGCGGCTGATCGACGCCGTTCGCTCGGCACTCTGACCATCGCCAAATCAACACACGAAAAAACCCGCCGTCTGGTGACGGCGGGTTTTTCCTGCTTGGGAGGATGCTTGATCGCTTAGGCGACTGCGTAGGCGCCGCGGCGTGCGTCGAGCGAGTAGAGGCCCGGGCCGACAATGGCGAGGAAGATGTAAGCGCCGGCCAGCGTGAAGTTCTTCATGACCATGATCTGGTTCAGGGCGTTGATCCAGCCGAGAGCGGCAGCCGGGAAATCCGGAACGTTGACCGTCGGCAGGTGGAAGACGACAGCGGTGAAGATACAAAAGGCGGCGAGCAGCCAGCCGACGATCTTCGTCTGGTAGCCGACGAGAACCGCGAGGCCAGTTACAAATTCAAAGGCGCCTGCGAGATAGGTCAGGGCAGTCGACGCCGGAAGGCCAGCACCGGCGATCATGCCAGCGGTTCCAGCCGGATCGGTCAGCTTGCCGAAGCCGGCAAGGATGAACATGAACGACAAGAGGACGCGAGCGACAAGAATGACAATATTGTTGGTATTCGACATGAACGTTGTCTCCGTTGAATGGCGTTTGAGGTTGTTGTGCCCCGGCACGGTTGCAACCTCGGATGCCACTTTGTCGCCTTTTTTTGCTGTTGTGGAAAGATGGACGGAAAGGGACACTTCGTTCTCTATTATTGAACGACCGATCTTGGCGAAGTCGGCTTGCCATCGATGGTGCGCCTCTTTTATGGTCGGCCGCCCAAGATGGAGACCCCGATGGCAGATCTTTCCGCATTTCCGATCACGACGCGCTGGCCAGCAGCGAACCCGGATATCATCCAGCTTTACTCGTTGCCAACCCCGAACGGCGTGAAGATATCGATTGCGCTTGAAGAGCTTGGCTTGTCCTATGAACCGCATCTGATCTCGTTCAGCACGAACGACCAGAAGTCGCCGGAATTCGTATCGCTCAATCCCAATGGCCGCATCCCGGCAATCATCGATCCCAATGGCCCCGATGGAAAGCCGATCGGCATTTTCGAATCCGGTGCCATCCTGCTCTATTTGGCAGAGAAGACAGGCAAACTCATTCCATCAGATACAGCCGGGCGCTACGAGACGATCCAGTGGGTCTTCTTCCAGATGGCCGGTATCGGACCGATGTTCGGACAGTTCGGGCACTTCTACAAATTCGCGGCCGATAAGGTTGCCAACAACTCGTATCCGATGGAGCGCTACCGCGACGAATCAAAGCGGCTTCTGAGCGTACTGGAAGCACGCCTCCAGGGTCGCCAGTGGATCATGGGCGATCTCTACACGATCGCCGATATCGCCACCTTCCCGTGGCTCCGCGGTGCCGACATCTTCTACGGCGGGCGTGAGGTGTTGGATTATAAGAGCTTCCCGGCCGTGATGGACTGGCTAGAGCGCTGCATCGCCCGGCCGGCCTCGGAAAAGGGGTTGAATATCCCGGCACGGCCTGCGTAAATCTGAGGCAAATATGCAAAAAGCCGGTCCAAAAGGCCGGCTTTTTTCATGTGCGGGAGCGTCTATTGGCGCCTGGCAAACTCGCCGCCGGTATTCGTCTTGAAACGAGGGAAGATGAAAACACCGAGCATGCTGCCGTGATTAGCATCGTCGTGGCCGTTCGACTCGCCCATGCAGAACAACGGCTGACGGAAGCCATTCGACATCATGATGGTGGTCGAGAAACAGAAGGATGAGGAGAGCGTCGCAGCCTGCTCGAAGAGTTCCAGGATGTGATCGCGATCCTTCGGATCGTAGCAGCGTATGAGGCTCAGGAGGCCGCATACCCGCGCCGGGAGTCCGTGCAGCAGGGCGCTCCATTCCTTGAGGCGGATCACGCCGCTGGACAGGTCTCCGACCCAGGTTTCCGAAATGGAAAACTGCGCCAGCATTTCAGGATCATGATTGCTGATATCCAGTGAGCCCGGCATAAGCGGTGCCGCGGCGTTGGTTCTCGCGATTTTGAACAAATTTTTCCCCAGCTTAGGTGCGGCTTCCCCCGCCGCACGTCCGGCAAAAATGAGCAGGTTCATGTTGCACCGCGCATCATGCTCGGGCGACCGGGAAATGGGGTCTGGATTGCCGGTTCTTCTCACGGAACCGCTTCCAATTTCACGGGGGCGTTACTCAACTTCTAATATATTTTTCGGGAAGGGGTTGTCCCGAATCCTACGTCGCATTCTCGTGGTCAGGATCGATGCGCATCGTGACCCATCGGCTGATGACACGCGCCGAATGCGCGGGGATTTATAGGCACTTTCATGCAAACGGCAATCCGCTTTTTGCATAATGCCGATCGCTACTGTGAGTGGAAAAACAACCGTGAAAGTATGGGGGACGCGAAAAAGAGCAAAAAAATGCGCGGCTGCCGAAGTGCAACCGGTTTCAATGCTCTCGTGAGCTCTGAAATGTGCATAAAATTGCAGCGAACGGATAACACAGCTTTTGGAAGAAATAATGCAGGCGCACAAGCTCTGCGAAAGCTTCGCCGAATGCGAGGCGCATTCAGATATCCGGTTAAACGTTTCACCTGACGATTGAAAAAGCTCACCTGGCGAATCATGCGCCGGAACGAAAAAGGGCGGTCCGAAGACCGCCCTTCCTATTCCGGGAAAACCAGGAGATAGATCGGTGAAGCTTTATGGACGCTTCAGCGATAGGCTTTCGCCTATCACATCATGTCCATGCCGCCCATGCCGCCCATGCCGCCCGGCATGCCAGCCGGAGCGTCCTTCTTCGGCAGCTCGGCGATCATGGCTTCGGTGGTGATCAGCAGCGAAGCAACCGAAGCTGCGTCTTGCAGAGCCGTGCGAACAACCTTGACCGGGTCGACGATACCCATGGCGATCATGTCGCCGTATTCGCCGGTCTGGGCGTTGTAACCGAAGTTGTCCTGACCCTTCTCGAGGATCTTGCCAACAACGATCGATGCTTCGTCACCAGCGTTCTCGGCGATCTGACGGGCCGGAGCCTGCAGAGCGCGGCGAACGATGTTGATGCCAGCTTCCTGGTCGTCGTTCTCGCCCTTGACGGAGATCTTGGCGGAGGAACGCAGCAGGGCAACGCCGCCGCCCGGTACGATACCTTCCTGAACAGCAGCGCGCGTCGCGTTGAGCGCGTCGTCGATGCGGTCCTTCTTTTCCTTCACTTCGACTTCCGTCGAACCGCCGACGCGGATGACTGCAACGCCACCAGCGAGCTTAGCAAGACGCTCCTGCAGCTTTTCGCGGTCGTAGTCGGAGGTGGTTTCTTCGATCTGGGCCTTGATCTGGGCAACGCGGCCTTCGATGTCGGACTTGGCGCCCGAACCGTCGACGATCGTCGTGTTTTCCTTGGAGATCGAAACCTTCTTGGCGCGGCCGAGCATGTCGAGGGTAACCGACTCGAGCTTGATGCCGAGGTCTTCGGAGATGACAGTGCCGCCCGTGAGGATCGCGATGTCTTCGAGCATGGCCTTGCGGCGATCGCCGAAGCCAGGAGCCTTGACAGCAGCAATCTTCAGGCCGCCACGCAGCTTGTTGACGACGAGCGTAGCAAGAGCTTCGCCTTCGACGTCTTCAGCGATGATGAGGAGCGGCTTGCCGGTCTGAACGACAGCTTCGAGAACCGGGAGCATGGCCTGGAGGTTCGAGAGCTTCTTCTCGTGCAGGAGGATGAAGGCGTCTTCGAGATCAGCGATCATCTTTTCCGGGTTGGTGACGAAGTACGGGCTGAGGTAACCGCGGTCGAACTGCATGCCTTCGACGACTTCGAGTTCGGTTTCAGCGGTCTTGGCTTCTTCGACGGTGATAACGCCTTCGTTGCCGACCTTCTGCATTGCTTCAGCAATGTCGAGACCGATCTGCTTTTCGCCGTTTGCGGAGATCGTGCCGACCTGGGCAACTTCTTCCGAGGTGTTGATCTTCTTGGCCTTGGCCTGGAGATCCTTCACGACTTCAGCAACAGCGAGGTCAATGCCGCGCTTCAGGTCCATCGGGTTCATGCCGGCTGCAACAGCCTTGGCGCCTTCGCGAACGATCGCCTGAGCGAGAACCGTTGCGGTCGTCGTGCCGTCGCCGGCGATGTCGTTGGTCTTCGAAGCAACTTCGCGGACCATCTGGGCGCCCATGTTTTCGAACTTGTCTTCCAGTTCGATTTCCTTGGCGACCGAAACGCCGTCCTTGGTGATGCGCGGAGCGCCGAAGGACTTGTCGATGATGACGTTACGACCCTTCGGGCCGAGCGTTACCTTCACTGCGTCAGCGAGAATGTCGACGCCACGCAGCATCTTTTCGCGCGCGGTGCGGCCGAACTTGATTTCTTTAGCTGCCATGATTGAAACTCCTGAATTCGAGTTGTCCGGGCTTTGGGCCCGTAGCTAAAATCGGAAAGGGGAAAAACGGCTGATTAGCCGATGATGCCCATGATGTCGGCTTCCTTCATGATCAGAAGGTCTTCGCCGTTGATCTTGACTTCAGTGCCGGACCACTTGCCGAACAGAACGCGATCGCCAGCCTTGACGTCGAGAGCGACGACCTTGCCGGACTCGTCACGAGCGCCGGAACCGACGGCGACGATTTCGCCTTCCTGCGGCTTTTCCTTGGCGGTGTCCGGAATGATGATGCCGCCCTTGGTCTTTTCTTCGGACTCAACGCGACGGACAACGACGCGATCGTGAAGGGGGCGGAAATTGGTGCTTGCCATTGTCTAATCCCTCGATCAAATGACACTAGCAGGCCGAGAGCGGCCCGCACGGATGGGTGTTAGCACTCGTGCTTGGTGAGTGCTAGCGAGGCAGCATTTAGGAGTGGCCCAACGGGGAGTCAAGAACGGCCGCAATTTTTCTTCGCCGTCCTCACAAACAGCCATAACAGCAAATCCTTGTCGGAAGTGCGACAGGCTGCGTTCTCTCCGAGATTTCCGAACGTCCTGAAGCTGGAGAGCTTTTGTAGCCCCGGAACGTTTGCGGCACCCGCGGGGCGAGTGGCGTCAGGATTGCCGCGCATACACGCCGATGGTATCGAGCAGCTTGGGGCAGGGGCGGCAACCGTGAACAAAACGATCGCGGCGGACGAAATCATAGCGGTACCGACACTTGGGGAGGCGGCGCGTGTATGGGCGCGCATCGGCTGCTTGGGCTTCGGCGGGCCGGCCGGTCAGATCGCCCTGATGCACACGACGATTGTCGATGAGAAGCGCTGGATTTCCGAGGAGCGCTTCCTACACGGATTGAATTTCTGCATGCTGCTGCCTGGCCCGGAGGCTCAGCAACTGGCCACCTATATCGGCTGGCTGATGCACGGCGTGCGCGGCGGCCTCATTGCCGGCTTGTTGTTTGTATTGCCGGGCTTCCTCGTCATCCTGATGCTGTCGAGCCTCTACGCCGTCTTTCAGGAGGCCGCGTGGCTTCCCGCGCTTTTCTTCGGAGTAAAGGCTGCCGTTTTGGCAATCGTCATCGAGGCCTTGCTCCGGGTGGGGCGCCGAGCGCTGAGGGAGCGCTTTCATTATTATGTGGCCGGAGCGTCGTTCCTGGCTCTCTTCTTCCTGAACTTGCCGTTTCCTCTGGTTATCATCCTGGCCGGAGCAGCAGGCTTGTTATGGATGAAGTATTCCAAGCGTCGATTGGCAGCGCCGGTCTTGCCGCAAGCCTCTTCGCGCACGCATTTTCCCGAGGTTACGCATGTGATCGCAAGGCCTCTTGTGGTGCTCGTGTTCTGGATCCTTGTCTGGCAGTCGCCACTCTTTTTCATTCGCGGCCTCGATGTACCGACGGACCTGATCGCCGAAACCCTGAGCGGCGAAACCAATGTTTTCGGCGCGGTCTTCATCTTCTTCTCCAAGATGGCCGTCATCACCTTCGGAGGCGCGTACGCCGTCCTCTCCTATGTCGGCCAGGTCGCCGTCGGCCATTACGCCTGGCTTCAGCCGGCCGAGATACTCGATGGACTGGCACTTGCCGAGACGACGCCCGGGCCACTTGTTCTTGTTCTCTGTTTTGTCGGATTTCTCGCCGGCTATCGCAACCCGCTCGCCATGGCGCCGCTTGCCGGGGGCTTCCTTGGCGCCTTCCTCGCCGCCTGGGCGACCTTCGTGCCGAGCTTCATCTGGATCTTCGCCGGGGCTCCCTACATCGAGAAGCTGCGCAGCAACGAAAACCTCTCGTCGGCCCTTTCGGCGATCACCGCGGCGGTAGTCGGCGTCATCCTCAACCTTGCCCTTTGGTTCGGTCTGCACGTGCTCTTCGCCGAAGTTGGCCGTGCCGCACTCCTGTCCGGGAAAACCGGTCTGCCAATCGTCAGCGTCGCATGGCCGGAGTGGCGGACCCTCGATATCGCGGCGCTTGGGATCTTTGTAATGGCGTGCGTGATGCTCTTCCGATTCGAGAAGGGCCTCCTGACGATACTTGCTGTGTCGACTGCCGCAGGCCTGCTAATCAAAACGGGCGAGGCCCTTCTCTAATCGACGGGCACAGTTTTTTGCCGTTGCTCACTGCAAAATGCCTTGCCATCCCGGCATGCCTTTGCGATGTCACCTTGACTTAACGACAGCGGGAAATCGGAATGGCCAAGCGGATCGAGAACTTTGCAGAAATCACCAGCCACTACGACGCGGTGTTCTGCGATGTCTGGGGCGTCTTGCACAATGGAGTCGATCCCTTTCCCAAGGCGGCTGCGGCGCTGGAAGCAGCGCGCGGCGAGGGGCTAACCGTCGTTCTCATCACCAATTCGCCGCGCATCGCTCCGCAGGTCGTGACGCAGCTTCGCCAGATCGGCATCCAGGATGGCGCCTATGACCGCATCGTCACATCGGGCGACGTCACGCGGGGCCTGATCGCCGAGGGTCCGAAGAAGGTATTTCTGCTTGGACCGGATCGCGACGAGGCGATCATCGAGGGCCTTGGTGTCGAGCGCGTCGAGGCCAAGGATGCGGACTCGGTCGTCTGCACGGGCTTCTTCGACGACGAAACCGAGACCCCGGAAGACTACACCAAGTTGCTGAAGGCATTTCAGGCGCGTGGCGTGCCGATGATCTGTGCCAATCCCGATCTGGTTGTCGAGCGAGGCCACAAGATCATCCCCTGCGCCGGCGCGATGGCGGCGTATTACAATCAGCTCGGTGGCCAAACGCGCATTGCCGGCAAGCCGCACAAGCCGATCTACGAGGCCGTGCTATCTGCCGCCCGCGAAGCCCACGGGGACTTTCCGCTGAACCGTGTGCTTGCGATCGGAGACGGTATGCCGACCGATGTTCGCGGCGCTCTCGATTACGGGCTTGATCTCCTCTATATCAGCGGCGGCATCCACGCGACGGAATATACGCTGAATGGAGTGACCGACGAGGCGATCCTCACCGCCTATCTGGAGCGCGAAAGAGCGACGCCGATGTGGTGGATGCCCCGCCTCGCATAACGAGCCTCGCAAGAGAAAAGCCAGCCGATGACCGTTTTTCACCGCAACGAAACCCGCGAACCCCTGCCGGCCCATCTGCATGGCGGCGTGATTGCCATCGGCAACTTCGACGGTGTGCATCGGGGCCATCAGTCCGTGCTCAACCGGGCCTTGGAGATATCGAGGCAGCGGGGCATTCCGGCACTGGTCCTGACGTTTGAGCCACATCCCCGCACTGTCTTCCGCCCGGAGCAGCCGGTCTTTCGCTTGACGCCGGCGCCGCTCAAGGCGCGCATCCTCGAAGCGATCGGCTTCAATGCCGTCATCGAATATCCCTTCGACCGGGAGTTCTCACAGCGCTCGGCGGACGATTTCATCCATTCGATCCTCAAGGATTGGCTCAGCGCATCCGAGGTCGTGACCGGCTTCAACTTTCATTTCGGCCGCAGCCGGGAAGGCGGCCCGGCCTTCCTGATGGATGCCGGCCAGAAATACGGCTTTGGCGTGACGCTGATCGACGCGTTTCGTGACGAGAATACCGACGTCGTCTCCTCGAGCCACGTTCGCGAATTGCTGAGGGATGGCAATGTCAGCGAGGCGGCGGCGATGCTCGGCTATCACTATACGGTGGAAGCGGAAGTCATCGGCGGCGAGAAGCTTGGCCGTCAGCTCGGCTTTCCGACCGCGAATATGCGGTTGCCCGCCGAAGCAGACATTCAGGCGGGCATCTATGCCGTGCGCTTCCGCCTTGCCGATGGCACGCTCTATGATGGTGTCGCCAGCTACGGTCGCCGACCGACGGTCACCGACAATGGCGCGCCACTGCTCGAGACGTATCTCTTCGATTTCAGCGGCGACCTCTACGGGCAGCTCTGCTCCGTGTCCTTCCTCGGCTATCTGCGCCCGGAACTGAAGTTCGATGGCCTCGACCCCCTCGTGGAGCAGATGAACCGCGACAAGGAGGAGGCGAGTGCGCTGCTGACAGGCGTACAGCCGCTCGGCGAGCTCGACCGCAAGATCTGCTTCGCCTGAAGGTTCAGACGCTTTCGAAAATTGCGGCCCTTTCGGGACGACGGCCGTTGCCGTGTGGGGGCAGGGGTCTATGTCATCTGTTTGATTAGACGCGGATTCGCTGCGCCCCCAAGCACCGAAAGGCAATCATCAAATGGATAAAAGGTTTGGAACAGCAGCCTGCTGGCTGCTCATCATTCCCTATATCGGGCTCCTTTGGGTTCCCTTCTACAACTTTCACGACCCGGTTCTCTTCGGTTTCCCATTCTTCTACTGGTATCAGCTCGCCTGGGTGCCGGTTACAGCTTTCCTGACCTGGATCGCCTACCGGAGCATGCGCAATGACGACTGAACTCAACACCACCGCGCTTGCCGTCTTCGTTTTCTTCTTCGTGCTCGTCACGGTGATGGGGTTTGTCGCCACCCACTGGCGAAGGCCGAAGACGCTTGCCCATATCGACGAGTGGGGCCTTGGTGGCCGCAGCTTCGGCATCTGGATCACCTGGTTTCTGGTCGGCGGCGACTTCTACACTGCCTACACGGTCATCGCTGTTCCGGCGCTGGTCTATACGGTTGGCGCCTACGGTTTCTTCGCGCTGCCCTACACCATTATTGTCTATCCCTTCGTCTTCATGGTCATGCCGCTCCTTTGGCAGCGGGCGAAAGACTTCGGCTACGTGACCGCCGGTGACGTGGTTCACGGCCAATTTGGTTCGCGCGGGCTGGAGCTTGCCGTCGCTGTAACCGGTGTCATCGCCACGATGCCATACATCGCGCTGCAGCTCGTCGGCATGACCGCCGCGCTGAAGGCGCTGGGGCTGCATGGCGAGGTACCGCTGGCGATCGCCTTCATTGTGCTGGCGCTCTACACCTATTCGGCCGGCCTGCGGGCGCCGGCATTGATCGCCTTCGTCAAGGACATCATGATCTACATCGTGGTGATCGCCGCCGTGGCGCTCATTCCCTCGAAGCTTGGCGGCTATGCCAATGTCTTTGCTGCCGCTGATGCCGCGTTCCAGGCAAAGGGCTCCGGCAGCCTGCTTCTTCAGCCCAACCAGTATGTCGCCTATGCGACGCTGGCCCTCGGCTCGGCGCTTGCGGCCTTCATGTATCCGCATACGCTGACTGGCATCTTCGCCTCCAACAGCGGCAACACCATCCGCAAGAATGCTGCGTTGCTGCCGGCCTATACACTGCTGCTCGGCCTTCTGGCACTGCTCGGCTACATGGGACATGCCGCAGGCTTGAAGCTGGACAACGCCAACGATGTCGTGCCGGCGCTCTTCCAGACGCTGTTCCCGAGTTGGTTCGCGGGCTTCGCCTTCGCGGCGATTGCGATCGGCGCGCTGGTACCGGCGGCGGTGATGAGCATCGGCGCGTCCAACCTCTTCACCCGCAATTTCTGGAAGGCCTATGTCAATCCTCAGGTGACGGATGCCGGCGAGGCAAAGGTCGCGAAGGTGACGTCGCTCGTCGTCAAGGTCGGCGCGCTTCTTGTCATCCTTTTCCTGCCGACCCAATTCGCGCTCGACCTTCAGCTTCTCGGCGGCGTCTGGATCCTCCAGACGTTTCCGGCGCTGGTCTTCGGCCTCTACACCAATTGGTTCCGCGCGCCCGGTCTGATCGCGGGCTGGTTCGTCGGCTTCGTCGGTGGCACGCTCTTCGTTTGGATCAACGGCCTGAAACCGCTGCAGCCTGTCACGATCGGAGAGACCTCGTTCACCGTCTATATCGGCCTGCTGGCATTGGCGTTGAACGTCATCGTCGCCGTCATCGTCAACGTGCTGATCCCGGCAAAAGTGACGGCGCGCGCCTGATCGTCCCCCGAAAACAGAAGCCGCGGGCGGGCAAGTTCGCGGCTTTTCCATGCGATGACCTCATGGAATCCCTCTTCCTTTTCCCTGCAAAAGCGCCTATGAACCGGCGCGATGAACAAGTTCCGGCTGGCGATCACGATACGAATTATCGGCCCGGCCTTCCGCGCGCGCTAAGCGGCCGGAAGGTCCGGGTTTTCGGCGCTTGGACGACGAGCGCCTCCGTCACCAATTTTCAAGCCCGTTGCGCCCGCTCCCGTGGCGCCTAGAGACGATTGCTAGACATGACCGATACAGCCGAAAAAGTTGACTATTCGAAGACCCTCTATCTGCCGGAAACAGACTTCCCGATGCGCGCCGGTCTGCCGCAGAAGGAGCCGGAAACCGTTGCCCGCTGGCAGCAGATGGGCCTCTACAAGAAGTTGCGCGCTTCCGCCGCCGGCCGCGAAAAGTTCGTGCTCCACGATGGCCCTCCCTATGCCAACGGCAACATCCACATCGGCCACGCGCTGAACAAGATCCTCAAGGACGTCATCAACCGCTCGTTCCAGATGCGCGGTTTCGACGCCAACTACGTTCCCGGCTGGGACTGCCATGGCCTCCCGATCGAATGGAAGATCGAGGAAAAGTACCGCGAGAAGGGCAAGAACAAGGACGAGGTTCCGGTCAACGAATTCCGCCAGGAATGTCGTGACTTTGCCGCCAGCTGGATCAAGGTGCAGTCGGAAGAATTCAAGCGCCTAGGCATCGAGGGAGACTTCGACAACCCCTACACCACGATGAACTTCCACGCTGAATCGCGCATCGCCGGCGAACTGCTGAAGATCGCGAAGTCCGGCCAGCTCTATCGCGGCTCCAAGCCGATCATGTGGTCGGTCGTCGAGCGCACGGCGCTCGCGGAAGCCGAAGTCGAATACGCCGATGTCGAAAGCGACATGATCTGGGTGAAGTTCCCGGTGGCTGACGGCCCCAACGAACTCAAGGACGCCTTCGTGGTGATCTGGACGACGACGCCATGGACGATCCCGGGCAACCGCGCGATCGCCTATTCCTCGCGGTATAGCTACGGCCTCTACGAGGTCGAAACGGCCGAGAACGACTTCGGACCGCAGCCCGGTGAACGGCTGATCTTCGCCAAGCGTCTCGCAGAAGAGTCGGCCGCGAAGGCGAAGGTGACCCTCAAGTTCGTCCGCGATGTCGCGGCGGCGGAATTTGCCGCGATCACCTGCGCACACCCTCTGCATGGCCTTGGCGGTGGCTATCACTTTGAAGTGCCGCTCCTCGACGGCGACCATGTCACCGACGAGACGGGCACCGGCTTCGTCCACACCGCGCCGAGCCATGGTCGCGAAGACTTTGACGCCTGGATGGACAACGCCCGGGCACTCGAAGCGCGCGGCATTTCGTCCGCGATCCCGTTCCCGGTCGACGATGCCGGCTTCTTCACGGCCGACGCGCCCGGCTTCGGTCCGGACGCCGAGGGCGGTGCTGCTCGCGTCATCGACGACAAGGGCAAGAAGGGCGATGCCAACGAGCGTGTCATCAAGGGGCTGATCGGTCGCCATGCGCTGTTTGCGCGCGGCCGCCTCAAGCACTCCTATCCGCATTCCTGGCGTTCGAAGAAGCCGGTCATCTTTCGCAACACGCCGCAGTGGTTTGTCTACATGGACAAGGAACTCGGCGACGGCTCGACGCTGCGTTCGCGCGCATTGAACGCGATCGACGCAACCCGCTTTGTGCCGGGAGCCGGCCAGAACCGCCTGCGCGCCATGATCGAACAGCGGCCCGATTGGGTCCTGTCGCGTCAGCGCGCCTGGGGCGTGCCGATCTGCCTGTTCGTCGATGATGACGGCGGCATCCTGCAGGATGATGCCGTCAACGCCCGCATCCTGAAAGCCTTCGAGAACGAGGGCGCCGATGCCTGGTTCGCCAATGGTGCTCGCGAGCGCTTCCTGGGCGAGAAGGCGAATCAGCCCTGGACGCAGGTGATGGACATCCTCGACGTCTGGTTTGACTCGGGCTCGACCCACACCTTCACGCTGGAAGATCGTCCCGACCTGAAATGGCCGGCCGATGTCTATCTCGAGGGATCGGACCAGCACCGTGGCTGGTTCCACTCGTCACTGCTGGAAAGCTGCGCGACGCGCGGCCGTGCGCCTTACAATGCCGTCGTCACCCATGGCTTCACCATGGATGAGAAGGGCGAAAAGATGTCGAAGTCCAAGGGCAACACCGTCACCCCGCAGGAGGTGATGAAGGATGCCGGCGCAGACATCCTGCGTCTTTGGGTCATGACGACGGACTATTGGGAAGACCAGCGCCTCGGCAAGGCGATCATTCAGACGAATATCGACGCCTATCGCAAGCTGCGCAACACGATCCGCTGGATGCTCGGCACGCTGGCACACGACAAGGGCGAGGTTATTGCGCTTGCCGATCTGCCGGAACTCGAGCAGCTGATGCTGCATCGTCTGGCGGAACTCGATCAGCTCGTCCGCGAAAGCTACGACGCCTTCGAGTTCAAGAAGATTGCCCGCGCGCTCATCGACTTCGCCAACGTCGAGCTGTCGGCCTTCTACTTCGACGTCCGCAAGGATGCGCTCTACTGTGATGCGCCGTCGAGCCTGCGCCGTCGATCAGCCCTGCATGTCATTCGCACCATCTTCGAATGCATGGTGACCTGGCTGGCGCCGATGCTGCCGTTTACGACGGAAGAGGCCTGGCTGTCGCGCAATTCTTCGGCTGTATCGGTTCACCTCGAGCTGTTCCCGACCATTCCGGCCGAATGGAAGAACGAGGCACTCGCCGAGAAGTGGAAGAAGATCCGCGCCGTTCGTACGGTCGTTACCGGCGCGTTGGAAATCGAGCGCAAGGACAAGCGCATCGGCTCTTCGCTGGAGGCTGCCCCGGTTGTCCACGTCGCCGATGCGGAGCTCCTGAAGGCACTTGAGGGTCAGGACTTCGAGGAAATCTGCATCACTTCGGGCATCGTCGTAGACAGCGCCGAAGGACCGGCAGATGCCTTCCGTCTACTCGAGGTTTCAGGTGTCAGCGTCGAGCCGAAACTGGCCGAAGGCACCAAGTGCGCTCGCTCCTGGCGGATCACCACGGATGTCGGCTCCGACCCCGCCTATCCGGACGTCTCGGCCCGTGATGCGGCTGCATTGCGCGAACTATCGGTGCAAAACTGAAGAATATTGCCGGGTGAATTGCCTAACGGTGGTTCATCCGGTAAAAGCTGCCTGAAAATGGCCGGATTTTTGCGTCAGGGGGACGATTGTCCGGTAGGGCGAAGATTGCACCGGCATGGCTGGAAGGGTTTTCATGTTATCAACGCGTTGGTTCCGTTTGGGCGTCTGCCTGACCGTCGCCGTGGCAGGCGGCTCGCTGATTTCCGGCTGCGTGGGGAGCCCGCGCTACGGAACAGACAAGACCGCCATGGAACAGCTGACCGACGACATTGGTCAGTCCGTTTCTCTCACCGGCGACGGTCCGAAGAACAAGGGCGTCAAGTACAGCGCTCGTCCGGGCCTCGTTCTGCCGTCCGCAGCAGCCAAGCAAACCCTCGCCGAGCCGCAGCAGACCATCGCCAGCAAGGACAATCCGCAGTGGATCGAATCCCCGGAAGAAACGCGCGCCCGTCTGGTCAAGGAAGCTGACGAAAACAGCGACAACCCGAACTATCGCTCGCCGCTCGCAAGCGACAAGGTTGAAGGTGGTCGGCAAACGACTGAGGCCCAGACCAAGGCTTATCGCGAGGCTCGCGCCGCCCAGAAGGGTACCTATACAGATCGCCGCTACATCTCGGATCCGCCAACCGAATATCGCGCGGTCGACGATCCGGCAAAGCTGGACGATCTCGGCGAACCGGAGCTGAAGAAGGCGAAGAAGAAGAAAAAGGAAGCTGCGATCGCCGGTACCGGCAAGCAGTGGTGGAATTTCCTCCAGTAAGGTTTCAAGCGGGGCAGTCAGCCCCGCTTTGCTTTTGCCCACCTGTCAATCAGCAAGGCGTCCAGATACTGGCAGGCTAGGAAGATCCTGCGGGCGGCCCGATCTTCGTGCTCCTGTTACGGCATATCCCGCTTCTGCGCGAAGAATGTCCGAAGGATTTCGGCGGATGTCGTTTCCTGCAAGCCGGAATACACGTCCGGGGCGTGATGGCAGGTAGGTTGCTGGTAGAAGCGCACGCCGTTGTCGACGGCGCCACCCTTAGGGTCTTCCGCGCCATAATAGAGCCTGCGAATGCGCGCGAAGGATATGGCCGCCGCGCACATCGTACAGGGTTCCAGCGTGACGTAGAGGTCGGCGCCGGTCAGCCGTTCCTGACCAAGCTCTTCGCAAGCCATTCGAATGACGGCGACTTCGGCATGGGCGGTCACGTCGTTAAGCTCGCGCGTACGGTTGCCTGACGCGGCGACCACGGCCCCGTCAATCACCAGAACCGCTCCGATCGGCACCTCGCCGCGCTCTCGGGCGGCGCGGGCCTGGTCCAGCGCCAGCTCCATAAATTGATTTGTCTTCACGATCCGACAATTTCCACTTAACCGCAGGGGCGCGACCTGATAGGAAGGCCCGAAAAGGCAGGCAAACAACAAATGACATTCAAAGACAAGCCAAAACGGCCAGGCGGCAAGCCATCCCCGCGCAATGCCGGCCCAAAATCCGGTGCCAAGCCGGCAAAGGCGCTCGTCGAGACCGAGGCGGACGACGTCGCCGAGGGCGATGCCAAGGCCGAGCGCATCTCGAAAGTGATGGCGCGCGCCGGCGTCGCATCACGCCGCGATATCGAGCGCATGATCATGGACGGCCGCGTCAAGCTGAACGGCAAGCTCCTCGACACGCCCGTCGTCAACGTCACCTTGGCCGACAAGATCGAGGTGGACGGCGTTCCGATCCGCGGGATCGAGCGCACACGACTCTGGCTTTATCACAAGCCCGCTGGCCTCGTGACCACCAACATGGACCCGGAGGGACGGCCGACGGTTTTCGATAACCTGCCGGAAGACCTGCCGCGCGTCATGTCGATTGGCCGCCTCGACATCAACACCGAGGGTCTGCTGCTTCTGACCAACGATGGTGGTCTCGCCCGCGCGCTGGAACTGCCGACGACGGGCTGGCTACGCCGCTACCGCGTGCGCGCCCACGGCGAGATCGACCAGGACGCGCTGGACAAGCTCAAGGACGGCATTGCCGTCGATGGTGTCCTCTACGGCGCAATCGAAGCGACCCTCGATCGCACGCAGGGCTCGAACGTCTGGCTCACCATGGGCCTGCGCGAAGGCAAAAACCGCGAAATCAAGAACGTGCTCGGCGCGCTCGGTCTCGACGTCAACCGTCTGATCCGCATTTCTTACGGCCCCTTCCAGCTCGGTGACCTGCCGGAGCGCGACGTCGTCGAAGTGCGTGGCCGCACCTTGCGCGACCAGCTCGGCCCTCGCCTGATCGAGGACGCGAAGGCCAATTTCGACGCGCCGATCTACAACACGCCTGCTGTTGTTGCCGAGGAAGAGCCGGAAGCGAAGCCGGAGCGCCGCGAACGCCCGCGCAAGCCTGAGGACAAGCGCGAGCGTGCGCTGAGCCGCCTCGACACCAAGCGGGACGACCGCCGTGATGACCGTCGCGATGGTGGCCGCATGGACGATGATCGCCCGAAGCGCCCCGCGCTCGGCAGCCGCCGCAATGCCAATGTCTGGATGGCGCCGGGCGCCCGACCGCTCGGCGAAAAGGCGGCCGCCAAGGCCGAGAAGAATGCGAAGACCGCGCGCAAACGCGGCGAGGCTCCGGGTTCCGCAAAGCCCGAGCGCTCGAGCCACGGCGACGACCGGCCGCGCGTTCAGATCAACCGCGCCCGCGATGACGAGGGCGAGTGGATCCGTTCCAGCGAGATCGTTCGCAAGCCGAAGGATGAAGGCGACGAGGGCTTCGGCCGGAAGCGCTCTTTCGGGGATCGTCCGGCTCGCGGTGAGCGGTCCTTTGGTGACCGCCCGGCGCGCGGCGAACGTTCGTTTGGCGACCGTCCCGCCCGCAGCGACAGACCGCACGGCGATCGCCCTTCGCGTGGCGACCGTCCCTTCGGTGACCGCCCTCGCGGGGATCGCAAGCCGCGCGAAGAGGGTGACGAGCGTCCGCGCTCGTTCGGAGACCGTCCTCGCGGCGACCGACCGTTCGGGGACCGTCCTCCACGTGGTGACCGTCCCTTCGGTGACCGCCCTCGCGGGGATCGCAAGCCGCGCGAAGAGGGCGACGAGCGTCCGCGTTCATTTGGGGATCGTCCCCGTGGCGACCGCCCGTTTGGCGACAAGCCACGCGGCGATCGGCGCCCCCGCGCCGAGGGCGACGAGCGTCCTCGCGCCAAGAACTTCTCGGGCGAGGCCCGTTCGGAGCGTCCGGCCGGCAAGTCCTTTGGTGACAAGCCGCGCGGCAAGAGCTTCGGCGGCAAACCCGGCGGCGGCAAGAATTTCTCCGGCAAGCCGAAGGGCGACAGGCCGGGCGGCGGTGGCAAGCCTTCGGGCGGGCCGTCGCGGGGTGGACCGAAAGGAAAGGGAATGACGCGCGGTGCGGATCGTCGGCGGTGAATTTCGCGGACGGCCGCTTGCCGTACCGAAGTCAAACGACATCCGGCCGACAGCCGACCGGACGCGTGAGAGCCTGTTCAATATTCTGAGCCATGCCTATCCGGAATGCGTCGACGGCACCCGGATACTGGATCTCTTTGCCGGCACCGGCGCCGTCGGCCTCGAAGCCGTCTCCCGCGGCTGCCGCCATGCGCTATTCGTCGAAAACAGTGTCGAGGGCAGGGGCCTGCTTTGGGAAAACATCGATGCGCTCGGCCTGCATGGCAGGACGCGCATCCTGAGGCGCGACGCGACCGATCTCGGCAGCGTCGGCAATCTCGAGCCGTTCCAGATGCTGTTTGCCGACCCGCCCTATGGCAAGGGTCTCGGCGAAAAGGCGATGGCCGCCGCCGCCAAGGGCGGTTGGCTGCAACCTGGCGCGATTGCGGTTCTTGAGGAACGCGCAGACGTTGCCGTTTCGGTCGATCCTTCCTATCTGTTTTTGGAAAACCGAACGTTCGGCGATACCAAGGTTCATTTCTTCCGCTATCAGCCCGAATAAGGGCTGAGGAAATCGGGGGCAGCGGTGCAGCAGGCAGGGACGATGGAAACCGAGTTGCCTGCCCCACGCAGCACATCACGAGCTATGCCCACTGTTGCTGTTGCCTTCGGCGGAGGCGGCGCGCGCGGCCTCTCCCACATCCACATCATCGAAACGCTGGATGAGCTCGGCATTCGCCCCGTGGCGATTGCCGGATCCTCGATCGGCTCGATCATGGGCGCGGGGATGGCGGCCGGAATGACCGGCGAAGCCATCCGCGAACATGTGATGATGACGGTAGGCAACAAGGCTGCCGTTGTCAGCCGCCTGTGGGGCCTGCGACCGCAGACGGTGCGCGATGCCGTTGCCAACGGCGTGCGCATCGGCCAGTTCAATCTCGAGCGTATCCTGAAAGCCTTCCTGCCCGCCGATCTGCCGGATCGTTTCGAGGACCTCTCAATCCCGATGACAGTGACGGCGACCGATTACTACGGCCAGTGCGAGGTGCTGACGAGCGGGGGAGCGCTGCTCCCGGCGCTGGCGGCTTCCTCCGCGATTCCCGCCGTCTTCATGCCGGTGCGGCTGCACGGTCGGGTGATGATCGATGGCGGCATCAGCAATCCCGTGCCTTACGAATGCCTGATGGATCGCGCCGACATCGTCATCGGCATCGACGTCGTAGGCGCGCCGGAAGGAGATGGCGCCCACATTCCAAACCGGATGGAAAGTATCTTCGGCTCCGGCCAGCTGATGATGCAGACCGCGATTTCCCTGAAGCTGCGGCTGCAGGCGCCGCACATCTTCCTTCGCCCCGCAGTCGGGCGCATCGGCGTGATGGATTTCCTCAAGGCGCGCCAAGTCCTGTCCAAGTCGGTCGGCGTCAAGGACGAACTGAAATACGCACTCGATCGGGAGATCGAGGCGCGGATCGCCTCCTAGAAGCTTCGCCCAGGCTTAGTAGCCGTTAATGCCGGCCCCACGAACCGGGCCAATCCCCGCGGGAGTTGCGTAGGTGGTATTCCCTGCGCCCGAGCCGGTGGTTGCACACCCGGAAAGGGCAAGGATCGCGATGGCCGCGACGGCCAGAAGACAGCGTAGAGGCATGGCATTGTCCTATCATCGAAGACTGCGCGGGCCTCAGGGGCCGGAGCGGATACTCCCGCAAATCAATGGCGATGGCAACGGGTAGCTAAGAGCGTAGGTTCGATGCGCTGCCCGGATTGATCTCCGGATGCATCCTCACTCGTCCGGGCCATGGCTCGGACATCAACACAGCCCGCCCGGTTCGCCGTGGCGGGCTTTGTCGCAGCCAGCATTCGTGGGTGCCCGGCAGGAAAAGGTTACCACCGTCGGCTAGTGCGGCGCACGTCGACGATGCGCCCATCCCTTTGACGGACCCCTATCTCGTAGCGGTTCCCATTGCGGATTGCGCGATAGGTAAAGTACCTCCCGCGGCAATTATCCCGAATGACGTCGCGAAATCCCCGGGTACGAAGCAGCCTCGCACCCTGAGGGCAGGTTATCGGTCGCCCGTGGTTCAGGCTGCTGCCGGAGCCGATGATGATCTGAGCGCTCGCTTCCTGGGGAAGCGCGACCGGTGAGACGAATACGACCAGAGCAAGTGCACATGAGAGAAGCGAAGATCCGAGTATAGCCTTGAGACTCATAACATCCTCCGGGTTAGCCCGCCTGAGAAAGGCAGGGCATGAGAAAATCGCCTAAGTTGTGGCTCAATACAAGTGATGGCTCGACAACCCAGCCGGGGGAGCACGCTCATCACCTCTAACGAACCTGCCACGCCTCTCAACGCGCTTTACAAGGTGGCAAAACGCCCCCGCGATTTCTAACTAGAACGGATAACTTAACACGGCCCGATTGCAAGAGCATGCTTGCTTCGATGGTGAACGGGACAAACACTAGTAGTTTCTGGCAGGGGGGCGTCTGCGGCGCCGCCGGCAGCCTGTTGTTCAATGCCTGGATCGTGCCTTTCCTCACACGAGCCTTCGACAAAGTCGGTGCCGGGCCCGAAGAGGTGGCTGATGCGGTTTTCCGATGGATCGAGCAATACATAGACCTCGGTATCTCGAGTGGGGGCAACTTGTGGAGTGCTCCCGACCCGGATTTCCTTCGACTTGTCTACTACGCGTTGCAGATTGCGTTCCCGGCTACAGCAATCCTCATCGGTCTGCAGATAAGGCGTCTAGTTGTACGCTTCTGGCCCCAAGGGCCATAAATATGATCGCGCCAGAGAGCCCGTCGCCTGTCCTCTTTCCAACGGGCGAGTACAGGTTCATCATGCCATGGGATGCTTGCCGCCGCTTAGCTGTTGCAGTAGACCCCCGAGCCCGGAACTTGGCATCGGAACTTTGGCGGTCAGGCTTTGTAGGATGCTCAATTGGAGAGTTCCCATGACCCGCTTGCACAAGCCAATCGCGGCACTCGCTTTTCTCTTGCTCACTGCAATCAGTTCGTCATGTACCACCGGTGGGCCGGGAGCCCGCTCGCTAAATGAACCAGCGAACCCCGCCTGCGCAGATGGCTTCACGCCCAAAGGCGGCGGTTCATGTGACTTTTGAGATCTGGGAAAGATGGAGATTGCCCACTACATCGTCGCTCACGCGGGCATCCTTTGAGCAAGCAGAACGTTTCAATCTAACGTGAAGGGTTCTAAGCGTCGGCCGTCACTTCTGCCGTGCCCGCCAGCGGGTCCTCGTCGAAGCTAGCGGCGCGCTTTGGCTTCATGAGCGGCTCCGGTTTGACCGGCTGCGAGAAAAGCATGTCGCGGCCGGCCTGCAGTCCTTCGGTGACCTGGAGCACGAGGCGCGCCTCGTCGCGCTTGCGGATATCCTCGCCGATTTCATAGGCCTCCGCTTCGCCGACGCCCAAGGCCTCGAGCGTTCGCCGGCCGAAGAGCAGGCCTGACTCCAGCGTTTCGCGCAGTTCGTAGTCGACGTTGAGGTTGCGCAGCGCTATCGAGTGGATGCGGTCGTAGGAGCGCACGAAGAGCTTTGCGTGTGGATAATCCGCCTGCACCAGTTCGACGATCTTGTCGGTGATCTCGCGCTTCTGCGTGCAAACAACAACGATCTTCGCCCGGTCGATGCCGGCGGCCCTGAGCACGTCCTTTCGGGTGCCGTCGCCGAAGTAAATCCGGAAACCGAAAGAGGAAGCCTGCCGGATGCGATCGGCTGAAAAGTCGATGACGGTCACGGCGCGCCCGCCGGCGAGCAGAATCTGGGCGGCGATCTGTCCGAAACGCGAAAATCCGACCATCAGAACATCCGCGCCGGCACCTTCGAAATCCTCGTCCAGTTGTTCTTCCTGATTTCCCGACAGCAGCCGCTTGGCGAGCATCGTTCCGATCGGCGTGAGGGCCATCGACAGGGTGACGATCGCAATCAGCAGCGAGGCGGTACTCGTCGGCATCAGGCCGGAAACGGCAGCGGCCGAAAACAGGACGAAGCCGAATTCGCCGCCCTGCGGCAGCAGAAAAGCGATCCTGATCGCGTCGTCATGCGGCGAGCCGGTTGCGCGGCAGAGTACGTAGATCACCAAGGCCTTCGCTGCCATGACAACAGGCACGGCGACGATGATGAAGAGTGCGTTGTCTCTGAGTACCTCGAGCTGGATCGAAAGCCCGACGGCGATGAAGAAGATAGCGAGCAACACGCCGCGGAAGGGCTCGATGTCCGCTTCCAGCTCGTGGCGATAGGAGGATTCGGCCAGCATCACGCCAGAAAGGAAGGCGCCCATGGCCATCGACAGTCCGGCAAGCTGCATCAGGCTCGCCGATCCCATCACCACGAAGAGGGCGGCGGCGATCATCGCCTCGCGGGCCCCGGTGCGGGCGATGATCTGAAAGAGCGGTGTCAGCAAGTAGCGTCCCATGACGATCATCGCGCCGACAGCACCAATGGCGATCGCGAAGTCCAGCAGGGGCGTTCCGCTGCCCTTGCCACCGTTGAGAATACTGATCAGGGCCAACAGCGGCACGATCGCAAGGTCCTGAAACAGCAGCATTGAGAACGAGCGCTGCCCGTAGCGCGTATTCACCTCGCCTTCATCCTCGAGGATCTGCATCGCGAAGGCGGTGGAGGAGAGAGCAAGCCCGAAACCCGCAACGATGCTGCCACGCCAGTCGAGAACGCCGGAAAGGCCGCTCAACAGCGTCAGCAGTAGACCGGTCGCCACCACCTGCGCGGTTCCGAGCCCGAAGATGTCACGCCGCATTTGCCAGAGGCGCGAAGGCTTCAGCTCAAGCCCGATGATGAACAGGAGGAAGACGACGCCGAGTTCGGCAACATCCAGGATCTCTTCGCCATCCGTCAATCCATGGAAGATCGGGCCGATGACGACGCCGGCAGCCAGGTAACCGAGCACCGTTCCGAGACCAAGGCGCTTGAAGATGGGCGCCGAAACCACGGCGCCGCCGAGGAGCAGGATCGTCTCGGCGAAGAGAGTGTTGGGCTCTGACATCAGGCGAGTTTCTTTCAATGCTGGGAGGCATACAAGCGGCGGGCAAAAGAATCGGCTCACGCGACCTTGATGCTTTTCGTAGTGCACAATAAATGGAACGCGAAGGAAAGGCCAAATCATGTCTTCAGAAATCGACTCCTCGACGCTTCTTTCCCGCGCAAGCCAATTGATCGACCTGGCAAAAAAGGCTGGCGCCGATGCCGCGGATGCGGTGGTCGTGCGCTCGCGATCGCAATCGGTCAGCGTACGCCTCGGCAAGGTCGAGAGCACGGAATCATCAGAAAGCGATGATTTCTCGCTGCGCGTCTTCATCGGTAAGCGCGTTGCCAGTGTCTCGGCAAATCCGGGCTTCGATCTTTCTGCTTTGGCCGAGCGGGCCGTGGCGATGGCCAAGGTGTCGCCGGAAGACCCGTTCGCCTGCCTGGCAGACGAGGACAGGCTTGCGAATTCCTATCCGGATCTCGAGCTCCTCGATACGACCGAGGTGTCGTCCGACCAACTCCGCGAAGCCGCCCTCGAGGCGGAAGCCGCGGCCCTTGCAGTCAATGGCGTGACCAATTCGTCCGGCGCCGGAGCCTCAGCCGGCATGGGTGGCCTTGTCCTTGTCACCTCCCACGGTTTCCAGGGCAGCTACATGGCCTCGCGTTTCGGCCGATCCGTCAGCGTCATCGCCGGCGAAGGCACGGCGATGGAACGCGACTATGATTTCGACAGCCGCATCTATTTCGGCGAGCTGGATAATGCCGCCGAGATCGGCCGCCGGGCCGGCGAGCGCACGGTCAAGCGCATCAACCCGCGCCAGGTGGATACTGGCAAGGATATCACCGTCGTTTTTGATCCCCGTGTTGCTCGTGGCTTCGTCGGACATATTGCCGGGGCCATCAATGGCGCCTCGGTTGCACGCAAGACCAGTTTCCTGCGCGACAAGATGGGGCAACAGGTCTTGAAGGCGGGGCTTTCGATCTCCGACGATCCGCTGATTGTCCGTGGCCCGTCGTCGCGCCCCTTCGATGGCGAGGGCGTATCCGGCGAACGACTGCTGATGATCGAGGATGGTGTTCTCAAGCACTGGTTCCTCTCCACCTCGACGGCCCGCGAGATTGGAATGGAGACCAACGGCCGCGGGGTGCGCGGCGGCAATTCGGTGACGCCATCCGCGACGAACCTCGCTCTCGAGCCGGGCGACATTTCACCCGAGGACCTGATCCGCGGTGTCGGTAACGGCTTCTATGTGACCGAGCTGATCGGCCAGGGCGTCAACATGATCACCGGCGAATACAGCCGCGGCGCGACTGGCTTCTGGATCGAGAATGGCGAACTGACCTTTGCCGTGTCTGAAGTGACGATCGCTTCGAACCTCAAGGACATGTTCATGCGGGTTACGCCGGCAAACGACATCGACCGCAAGTTTGGTGTCGCCGCTCCGACGCTTGCGATCGAGGGAATGACGCTCGCCGGGCGCTGATGGATTGGATTGCCGAAATGACTGACGTGGACACAGCCCTCTGGCGGAGCGATCTGGAATTGATCGCAGATGCTGCCAGGCAGGCCGGCAAAGTCGCACTCGGCTATTTCAATCAAGCGCCTGAGGTCTGGTGGAAGAACGAGGGGCGATCGCCCGTCAGCGCCGCCGATTTCGCGGCCAACCGGACGCTTGAATCCATTCTCCGCGCAGCCCGGCCGGATTATGGCTGGCTTTCGGAAGAAACTGAGGACAGCGGTGATCGGCTCTCACGGGACACGCTGTTCATCATCGACCCGATCGACGGCACGCGGGCATTCCTGGCGGGAATGGACCTGTGGTGCGTGAGCGTCGCGGTCGTGCGCCACGGGCGACCTGTCGCCGGCGTTCTCTACGCTCCTGCTCTGGATGAACTCTTCGAGGCGGTCAAAGGTGGCGTGGCCCTGAAGAACGGGCGGCCGATTACTGTATCGACAAAACCGCTCGATGCACCAGGGCGCTTTGCCATCGCGGAGGATGTGCTCAAGGCATTCCCGGAACCGTTCAAGCATCGCATCGAGCGCGTGAAGCACGTGCCGTCCCTTGCCTATCGCATTGCCATGGTTGCCGACGGTCAAATTGATGGCACTTTCATCAAGCACAATTCACATGATTGGGATCTCGCGGCCGCGGATCTCATACTCGAGCGCGCCGGAGGCCGGCTGGTTGATCTCCGCGGTGACGTGCCGCTCTATAACCGCATGCAGGTCAGCCATGGCGAACTCTGCGCCGCCGCTGGGCCGCGACTCGCCGATCTTATAACCCGGATCGGTGAGCGACGAGGCAGTTGACGTTTCCGTCAAAATCCCTCAGATGAAGCGGCGGAGGAGAATAGAGCAGAAAGAGAAGAAAATGACGGAATCCGGCGGCAAAAAGCAGCTCTTGCATCTCGTATTCGGCGGCGAACTGGAAAGCTTGGACGATGTTCAGTTCAGGGACCTGAAGGATCTCGATATCGTCGGCATTTATCCGGACTATGCCACGGCATTGACGGCCTGGAAGTCAAAGGCGCAATCGACTGTGGATAATGCGCATATGCGCTACTTCATCGTCCACATGCACCGTTTGCTGGACCCGGAAAGCAAGTCTGCGCAGTAACCCTCCCCCGGGCGCGGCTCGCTAAGAGCCGTGAGCCGACTGACTGCCTGACGCATTCTGAACAAACTGATCGGCCATTGCGGCCGCAACAATAATTAGGAATGGGTTGATGTCGATCATTTGTGATCGGAGATTTGGCAGATGAGCGGTCGCATGGCGCGGTTTGCGCTGGGCGCCTATCAGGCAACGGGAACGTTGCTGACGCCGTTCGTCGGAGGGTATCTCGCCTATCGGGCCGCGAAGGGCAAGGAAGACCGTGCGCGCCGTTTGGAGCGCTCGGGCTATGCCAGCGCCGACCGTCCGGCCGGACCGCTGGTCTGGTTCCATGCCGCAAGCGTCGGTGAAACCAATGCAGTCATTCCGCTGATCCGCGAAATTCGCCGCCGCGACATCCACGTCATTCTGACCACCGGAACCATCACGTCCGCCAAGCTGGCCGCTGAGCGCATCGGCAATGAAGCGATCCATCAGTACGTGCCGCTCGACCTCAAGCCCGCCGTCAGCCGTTTCCTTGAATATTGGCAGCCGGACTGCGTACTGATCGCTGAGTCCGAAATCTGGCCGGCGACCCTGATGGAACTTGGCCGCCGCCGCATCCCGCAGATCCTCGTCAACGCGCGCATGTCGGACCGCTCCTTCGCGCGATGGAGTCGGCGTCCGGCACTTGCGGAAGCCCTGTTCGAGAACCTGGCGCTTGTTATTGCGCAATCGGATGTCGATGCCGAGCGCTTCCGCGATCTCGGCGCGCGCCACGTCATGATGTCGGGCAATCTCAAGGTCGATACCGACGCCCCGCCTTACGATGCTGCGGTATTCGCCGACTACAAGAAGCAGCTCGGCGGCCGCAAGACCTGGGCAGCGATCTCCACCTTCGACGGTGAGGAAAAGGCCGCAGGCATCGTCCATCGGGCGCTGAAGGAGCGGGACGAGCAGTTGACGATCATCGTGCCGCGGCATCCGGAACGCGCCGACGACATCGAAGCCGAGCTCGTCAAGCTGGGTCTCAAGGTCGCCCGCCGCACGCGCGGTGATGCGCTGACCCCTGATGTCGATATCTTCCTAGGCGATACGATCGGCGAAATGGGCCTCTACCTGCGCCTGACGGAGGTTGCTTTTGTCGGGCGCTCGCTGTTTGCCGAAGGTGGGCAAAATCCGCTGGAGCCGGCGATGCTCGGTTGCGCGGTGCTGTCGGGCAGCAACGTGCAGAACTTCCGCGAAGCCTATCAGAAGCTGGCGCGGCGCGGCAGCGCGCGCATGGTCCGCGATACGGAGATGCTTGCCAAGGGCGTCCACTATTTGCTCACCAACGACGGAGCGCGTCGCACCATGATCGAAGCCGGGATCGGCGCCGTGCAAGAAATGCGGGGCGCRTTGACGGCGACGGTGAAGGGCTTGGAGCCCTATATCAATCCGCTCACCGTCAAGGCGAGGCTGCTGCCGAAGGCGGCTTTGCAGCGCTGAGGGCAGGGCGGCTATGAAGGCAATCAAGGGAATACTTTTCGACAAGGACGGCACGCTTCTCGACTACGACGAGAGCTGGCTGCCGGTGAACCGCGAGCTAGCGCGCATCGCATCGGAAGGCGATCCCGAACTTGCGGACCGGCTGCTTCTGGCTTGCGGCATGGATCCCGTCAGCGGCCACATCGTTCCCGACAGTCTGCTGGCGGCCGGCAACACGCGCCAGATTTCGGAGGGGCTCGTCGCGGCCGGCTCGATGCTCGACGTGATCGAGCTGACGATCAAGCTGGACGAGCTCTTTTCTCATGCCGCCGAGTTTTCCGTAGCGGTCACTGATCTGGCCGCCTTTTTCGGTCGGCTGCATGCACGCGGCTTTCGCCTCGGTGTCGCCTCGAGCGACAACGAGCGCTCGATCAGGCAAACCGCCCAGCGCTTTGGCTTTGCGCCCTTCATCGACTATGTGGCCGGATACGATAGCGGCTTCGGCACCAAGCCGGAACCGGGCATGGTGTTTGGTTTCTGCGCGGCGACGGGCCTTGATCCCTCCGAGGTCGCCATTGTCGGCGATAACAACCACGATCTGCACATGGGCCGCAACGCCAAGGTCGGCGTGACCGTGGCCGTACTGACTGGCACCGGATCGCGTGAAACGCTCGCTGCCGCATCCGATTACTGCCTGAACGACATCACCGAGCTTGAAGGCCTGCTGCCCGACCGCCAGCTTGCTTGATTGACCAAGGGCTTGCTTTTTCTTGAAATTTACCTTCTCTTTCCGCCCGGTCGAGGACACAGCCCGTCAGCATGACGCTCGGGGTCCGAAAGGCAGGGCGGGGAAAATGGTATCCGAAGCGCCACCCTTCTGGTGGTCGAAAGCCGATTGGCGTGCCTGGGCGCTCTATCCGATTTCCTTCCTGTATGGGCGTGCGGCCGGCTATCGGATGGCCAACGCCAAGCGTGCTTCGGTTCCCGTGCCCGTTATCTGCGTCGGCAATTTCACCGTCGGCGGCGCCGGCAAGACGCCGACGGCGCTGACGATCGCCCGCGCGGCAAAGGCAAAGGGGCTGAAGCCTGGTTTTCTGAGCCGTGGCTATGGCGGTTCCCTCGATGTCACGACTGTTGTCGATCCGGTTCATCACCGCGCCCTGGCTGTCGGGGACGAACCTCTGCTTCTCGCTCGAGAGGCGCTCACCGTGATTTCCCGCCGCCGTGTCGAAGGGGCCCAGCGCCTCGTCAAGGAAGGCGTGGACCTGATCATCATGGATGACGGTTTTCAGAGCGCTCGCCTGGCGATCGACTATGCGTTGCTGGTCATCGACGCCACGCGTGGCCTCGGCAATGGCCACATCGTTCCCGGTGGTCCTGTACGCGCGCCCATCCGTCAGCAGTTGCGCTACGCGACAGCCCTTTTGAAGGTTGGCGGGGGCGAAGCGGCCGACAATATCGTTCGGATCGCGGCGCGCGCCGCCAAACCCTATTTCACGGCTTCCCTGAAGGTGTGCGACAGCGCCGATCTTTCCGGCCGCAACGTGCTGGCCTTTGCCGGTATTGCCGATCCGTCGAAATTCTTCCGCACCGTCGAATCCGTCGGCGCGCATATCGCCGCTCGCCGCTCGTTCGGTGATCACGAGCATCTGACCGATGACGAGATCGACGACATTCTGACAACGGCAGAGAGCGACGGCCTTCAGATTGTCACGACGTCGAAGGATTTCGTCCGGCTCGCCGGCCATCATGGCAAAGCCGAGGAACTCGCGGCAAAATGCCGGGTGATTGAGGTGGAGATGGCCTTCGAGGATGCTCTGGCGCCAAGTCTCATCATCGACCGGGCCATCAATGCCTGCCGCGATCGGCGCTTGAAGGAAGGGCGGAAGGCCTAATCGGAAAATCTCGGGGTGCCGGTGTTCAGCGTCAGCGCTTCTGGTTCGGCAAAACGCCAGCGCGCTTGTCAGCCTCCAGCGAGGCTACGGCATCGGCGTAGGGCTCCTGGCGCGCGACGCTCCAATAGCGCAGCTCGTCGAGCGGGATCTGCTTGCCGGTAATTGCACATACGACGTAGGAGCCCGGCGACAGGATCTGAAAATCCGCATCGAGATAGCGTATCTGCGCTTCGCGGTTTCCATTTCCTTCGAACAAGTTCATGCGCTCCATTCCTTGCAGGCTGTCATCCCCCTGCCATAACGCGCCGCAGCGGCCTTTTCCAGCTTTTTCAGCTACGGCCGAACAACCGCTCAATATCCGAGAGCTTGAGCTCGATATAGGTCGGTCGTCCGTGGTTGCACTGCCCTGAGCCGGGAGTAACTTCCATTTGACGGAGAAGGGCGTTCATTTCTTCGGGTCGCAGCCGTCGGCCCGAACGCACGGATCCGTGGCAGGCCATGGTCGCTGCAACATATTCCAGCTTGGCCGACAGGCCGGAGGCGGTATCCCATTCGGCGATCTCGTCCGCCAGCTGACGGATAAGTCCCGTGGCGTCCACCTCTCCCAGCATGGCAGGTGTCTCACGCACGGCGATCGCGCCGGGGCCGAAGCGCTCGATGGCCAGCCCCAGCTCGCCAAGCTCGGTGGCAAACTGCATAAGCCGATCGCAATCCTCTTCCGGCAGATCGACGATTTCGGGGATGAGGAGCACCTGCGAGGCGAGCCGTTTCGAATGCAGCGCCTTGCGCATCGCCTCGAATACCAGGCGCTCATGCGCGGCGTGCTGATCGACGATTACGAGGCCATCATCCGTCTGCGCCACGATATAATTTTCGTGAATCTGCGCCCGGGCGGCACCCAGCGGATAGCGCTGTGGCGGCTCTTCCGGCGCAATCGGCATTCTTGGGGTAGGGGCGATGTCGCTGCGGGCCGTCGGCGTCGCAAGGCCGTCGAAGGAGGCCTGCGGCCGTTCGCTGAAGCTGCCGTTTGCAGCCTTGTGGAATGGAAGCGATGGCGAGGTCGCCGCCGACCAAGGCTGTTGGGGCCGTTGGGCGCCAGGCTGGAAACCGGGCCGGAAGGAGCGCAGCATGCCGTCTGCACCCGTTGTGGCCGTCCGGCTGCCGTCACGCGCCAGCGCCTCGCGCACGGCGCCGACGATCAGGCCGCGCACCAGTTGCGGGTCGCGGAAGCGCACATCCGATTTGGCCGGGTGTACGTTGACGTCGACAAGAGCCGGATCGAGCCTGATCGACAGTACTGCGACCGGATAACGCCCGGCTGGGATGGTCTCGGCATAGGCGCCGCGGATCGCCGACAGGATCAGCTTGTCCTGCACCGGACGTCCGTTGACGAAGGCATATTGGTGGGCCGAGTTTCCGCGATTGAAGGTCGGCACGCCGGTAAAGCCTGTCAGCGATATGCCCTCCCGCTCCGCATCGATCTCGATCGCATTGTCGCGAAAATCCTTGCCAAGGATCTGCGCCATCCGCGCCAGATGATCGTCACCCGTCGCCGGCAACTCCAGCGTCGTTCGATCAGTCCCCGAGAGCACGAAGCGCACCCCGGGGAAGGCAATCGCCATGCGCTTGACGACCTCGGTGATCGCCGCGGCCTCGGCCTTTTCCGTCTTGAGGAATTTCAGGCGGGCCGGCGTCGCGAAGAAGAGATCGCGAACTTCGACGATCGTGCCCGGATTGCCGGGTGAGGGGCGAAGATGTGTAATTCTTCCGCCCTCGACGGCGATTTCGTTGCCGCCTGCGCTGTCCCGGCGGCGGCTCGAAATGCTGAGCCTGGCTACCGAGCCAATCGATGGCAGCGCTTCGCCGCGAAAACCCAGCGTGCGGATATCGTCCAGCGTATCTGAGATCTTCGAGGTGCAGTGGCGTCGTACGGCAAGCTCCAGATCCGCAACATCCATGCCAGAGCCGTTGTCCGAAACCCGCAGCAGGCTCTTGCCGCCGCCCGACGTCGCAACCTCAATGCGCGTCGCGCCTGCGTCGAGGGCGTTTTCGATCAACTCCTTAGCGGCGCTCGCGGGCCGCTCGATGACTTCACCGGCGGCGATTTGATTGATGAGGGTCTCTGAAAGCTGTCTGATGGCCATGCGCCTATTCTCTTGGATTCGCGGGTCCGAGGGAAGGGCGAAAGCGCCACCGCCTTTCCGTTCTGCGCGCCCTAATTCCGGCTGCTTAATATTAAGCGCGCCTTAAGACAAAGGTGCCATTTTGCGACTTATTCCGAGGACTGGGTTTAAATCGGACAGATGTGGGACGCGTAGGAATGAGTGCCGGCTTCGAACAAGCGGACACATCATCTGTAAGCAGCGAAATGCCGGCTGAATCAAGCCTGCAGACGGTGCTGTTTGACGCGGTATGCGAGAGCTTGGGCGCCGCATTCATCGTCTGTGACAAGACCGACCACATGGTCTTTGCGAGCCGCCAGGTTCTCGATTTCTTTCCGATATCGGCGGCGATGCTGAAGCCGGGGAGGCGGTTGCGTGACTTCCTGGGCGCCATCTACGACACCGGCATCCGCACGCAGTCGGCCAGCAACCAAGGTGCGATGAGCCGTGAGGATTGGCTGTCCCAGAAGATCGCCTCGCACTGGCGCGAGCGCTTCGAGGCCGTCGAGCGGCATGGTGCGGATCGGTGGATCAGGTTTGGCAAGCGGCGCCTTGCGAGCGGCTACGGCGTCTGCGTCATCCAGGACATTTCCGAGAACAAGAAGCGCGAGGAACAGTGGCGCTCCGATCTCGAGCGTGTGCAGCTCACGGAGGATATCCTCGACAACCTGCCGTTCCCACTCTTCGTCAAGGACCGAAATCTGAATTACGTCGCCGTCAACATCGCCTTCTGCGACAAGTATCAGACGACGGTCGATGAAGTGCTTGGCCGCAAGAGCAGCGACCTGTTCTCCGAGGATGTCGCCCAGCGTTTCGAGGAAAGCGACCGTCATGTTCTGGAGACGGGCGAAATGTCGATTTCCCGCCAGCGGCAGGTCTCCCGCGACGGCGTCGAACGCGACATCGTCACGCGCAAGCACCGGATCGGCAAGCCGGGGCGCTATTTTCTTGTCTCGACCATGCAGGATCTGCCGCGCGACGGCGACGATCTAGAAGAGTTCCGGTTCGCATCGACGGTCACGACGTCAAGCAAGAATTCCTATCGGCGCGCCTATGTTCCGATGAGCGGAAACGGCGAACGGCGCGAGCCGGCGGCAATGGAGGCGATCGTCCCGGAGAACTTCTCCGGTCGCAAGATCCTCGTCGTGACATCGGATGTCGTGGCAGAAGGCGCGGCCCTGCGGACCCTCGCCAAATACGGTTTCGAGGCCTGTTCGGTTCGCGGCGAGGACGAGGAGGAACATTTCCTGGAAATCGCGAGCTCTTCCGGCATCGCGCTCGACCTGCTCGTGATCGACAACCAGCTCGGCATGCGCTGCCTCGAGCTCGCCGAGCAATACGGCATCCCGGCACTGGCGATGGACGGCTTCCAGCTCGCCAATGAGCTCACCTTCCAGATCGCCCGTCATTTCAACCGCAGCAACCGCGGCCAGATGGCCGAAGGCATTGACACCGACTGGGAAATCACTGCCGTGGAGGAGGCGAACACGCTCGACGTGCTCGTTGCCGAAGATAACGACATCAACCAAATCGTTTTCTCGCAGATTCTCGAAGGCCTCGGCTACCGTTACATGATCGCCCCAAGCGGCGATGAAGCCGTTCGCCTCTGGACAGAGCACCAGCCGAAAATCATCCTGATGGATATCTCTCTGCCGGGCTTCAACGGTTTCGAAGCGGCGCGGCTGATCCGCCAGACAGAGGAAGGCGGCAGTACAAGAACGCCGATCATCGGTGTTCTGACGCAAGCCTTCGAGCGCGATCGAGCTGAGTGCGCAAAGGCTGGAATGGACGACGTAATTATGAAGCCGGTAAGCCCAGATATTCTTCAAGGGATCTTTCAACAGTACCTTGCCCAGGACATCAGACAGGCCAGCATGTGACGAACAAAGCTCGTCAACTCCCTAAATCTTGGGACAAAACACGGTTCCAACGTGACCGATCCACTATCGAATTCTTAAGACTTGCCCGCCATCCTTCCTGCCGTTGGTGCAGTCTGGGTCTGAATGATGATGTCGGCTGAAATGCCTCTGGTGCCCGTAAGTCAGAATGAACTTCAGACAATGGCCTATACCGACCCACTGACCGGGCTCGGCAACCGCTACCGCATGCGCGACCGGATTGCCCAGATCTCAGCCGAACGCGCGAGCGATCCAGCACCATTTACGATCGGCATCGCCAATCTCGATTCCTTCAAGCCGATCAACGATCTTTTCGGCTCATCGGCGGGAGACGAAATTCTCTGCCAGGTCGCCCATCGATTGAAGGCCTGCATTCCCGACGGTGCTCTCGTGACGCGTCATGACGGCGATGAATTTGCCTTTGTCCTGCCGCTGGTGTTCGAGCGGGCCAGCGCCGAGAAGTTCGGCCAGATGATACGCGAAGTCCTGTCGGCGCCGTACGATCTCGGCGACCGCAATGTGCGGCTGTCGGCATCCTTCGGCTTTTCGATCTATCCCTTCGCGGGCGAGGAATTCGACGAACTGCTGAAAAGCGCCGAAACCGCGCTCTACCGTTCAAAACGCCGCGGCCGTGGCCAGATCACCGTCTATTCCCGCGAGATCGCCCAGGAAATGAAGCGCGCGACGCAATTGGAACAGGCGCTGCGCAATGCCATCATTTCCGATGTGATCGACGTGCATTTCCAGCCGATCGTCGCACTTTCCAATAACCAGGTCGTGGGCTTTGAAGCTCTGGCGCGATGGAACGATCCTGATCTGGGCTTTGTGTCACCGGGCGTTTTCGTCCCGCTGGCGGAGGAGCGCGGCTTCATTGATGCGCTGTCCGAGGCGCTCCTGCGCAAGGCGGCCGAGGCTGCCCTTTCCTGGCCGCGCGAACTTTTCCTCTCCTTCAATCTCTCCTCGGCGCAGTTGATGGATCCGGGGACGAGCAGCAGCATCCTGTCGATCCTCGGTCGTGTCGGCTTCGATCCGCACCGGCTCGAACTCGAAATCACCGAGACTGCGGTGATGGGCTCGGCCGACACGGCAAACCGGATCATTGCCGATCTCCGTCAGGCCGGCGTGCGCATCTCGCTGGATGACTTCGGGACGGGTCAATCGAGCCTCGGCCGCCTCCGCGACTTTATGTTCGACAAGATCAAGATCGATCGCGCCTTCGTGTCGCGCATCAATTCCGATCGCGCCTCGGAGCACATCATCAAGGCGATCCTAACCATGTGCGAGGGGCTCGACCTGGAAGTGGTCGCCGAAGGGATCGAGGACTATCTGGAAGCCGTCAAGCTGCGTTCGCTCGGCTGCGGTATGGGGCAGGGCTACCATTTCGGCAAGCCCGCTGACAGCATTGCCACGCTCCGGTTCTTGCACGAGAACTACTACGACACGTCTGATCGCGTCAGCGCCTGAAACTCCGATGGCGCCCTTTCGGACGCCACCGGTTACGCGGTACTCACTGCGCAGTATCTTACTTGTTCGTCGTTGAACCCGTGGCGGTGGTATCCGTTGTACCGCCAGGCGCAGGGGCCCTCTCGGCTGCAATCATCTGAAGCGTCTTGAACTGCGGAGCCGCCTTCAGCGTTTCTGCGGTCTCGGACGTGGTCAGCTTCACTGTGCCGTCCTGCGTGTTCTGAGCGACGGTGATCTTATCCATCGGAACGGCAACATCCTTTTCGCCGATTCCAAGGAAGCCGCCGACGCCGATGATCGCTGCGACCAGGCCGCCGTCCTTCTTCATGATCAGGTCGTTGACCTCACCGATGCTCTCGTTCTGGCCGGTGTAGACCGACCGGCCAATATAGGTGTTGGCACTGATCTGATCGGCGGCCTGCTCCGTTAGATATCCACCACTCGCCTGCGCGGTGTCAGCCGTTGCGGCCGGCGCCGGAGCCTGAGCGGCGTTGTCCATCGGTGCTGTGGCGTCCGGGACCTTCGGCGGAGCTGCCGGGTCGGCCGGCGCGGCCTGTGTTGCCGGAGCGCCTGGTGTTGCCGGCTGAGTCTGTGAGAATGTCGCCGGTGCAAAAGCCGTGGCAAACAGCGCGCTAGCGGCAACAGTCTTCAGGAGTTTGCTTGTCATTTTGAACCTACCTTTGCGTTCCTGAGGGATCTTTAGCCCGCTCCCGCCATGCTCGGCGTTTGCGGCCGGTTCCCTATTGAAATGAACGGGATTTCAATTGGTTCCCGAAAAAAATCGCGCAAAAATTGCTAATTCCACGGACCTTTTAGCTCACGATGTATGGCCACGCGGGGTTCGGTCGACAAAAAAAGGGCGCCAAATGGCGCCCCGGGAAGCCTGATTATGGTTCTTCACATCACGTAAACCGGGTCGAAAACGCCCTTCACCGTAACATCCAGTTCGAGCAGGGAACCCGCCTGCGGTTGCATCGAGCGGGCATGCTCATCGAGCCCCTCCCACGCCGTGGTGACGGCAAGGCGGTCACCGTTTGTCCCGATGAAGGCAGGGCATGACGGCTGTGACGCCGGCACCTTGTAGCGTGCAATGCGCAGTCCATCAGGGCTGTAGCGATCGACGGTACCGGCACCCCAACGGGCATTCCAGATGTATCCGTCGGCATCCACCACCGAGCCGTCGATGCCACCCGGCTCATCCATCGTGTCCACAAGCACGATCGGCTCGCCTGTCGGGAGACCGGTCTGCGGATCGACCATCACACGCATCAGCCGGCTGATGCGTGTATCGGTGAAGTAGCCCATCGTTCCATCCGGCGAGAAGCAGATCGAATTCGGGATGCTGATGCCATCGAATATCTTGGTTACGCGACCGCCGGCGACATGGTAGATGGCGCCTGCACGGCTTTCCGCCCGCTTGCTCATCGTGCCGATCCAGAGCGAGCCGGAGGGGTGGGTGCGGCCGTCGTTCGAGCGGTTTTCCGGTTTGTCGCTTTCAAGAGCTGCATAGAAGGTCAGATTGCCGCTCTTGATATCGCGAATGAAAAGGCCTTGTTCGGTCGCAAGCAGCTGCCGGTCAGGATCGACCCGGGCGAGCACGCTCGCCATCATCGGCAGCGCATGCACCTTCTTCTCTTCCGTCGAAAGGTTCAGCTCGTGCAACTCCTTGCCAAGAATATTGAACCACCAGACCGTGTTGGTGTCCGGATCGTAGGTCGGCCCCTCACCAAGCACGGAGTTGGTGCTGCAGAGTGTCCTGCCCGCGAACTCATGAATTTCCGTCATATGCCTTAAGCTCCTACGGCTGCGTCATAGGCGTAAATGGTCGCCTTGGCACGCTCGGCAACCTCTGCGGCGGTCATTCCCGGCTTGTAGAGGCTGGTGCCGAGGCCGAAGGCATTTATGCCAGCCTTGGTGTAATCGGAGAAATTCTTGTCCGAAACACCACCAACGGCCGCAATCACGAGCTCCGGCGGCAGAATTGCGCGGATAGCGGTGATGCCCGACGGTCCGAGAACGCTGGCGGGGAAAAACTTCAACCCCGTTGCGCCGGCGCGGGCAGCCGCCAATGCCTCCGTCGGCGTGAAGACGCCCGGCATCGTCACCATACCGTAGTTGCGGGCGAGAATAATGACCTCGGGCTCGACGTTCGGCGTGACCAGCAGCTTGCCGCCTGCCGAATGGAGGCTGTCGACGGCCTCGGTCGTCAGCACGGTCCCGGCCCCGATGAGGCAATCGGCCGGCGCCATCTTTGCGGCAATCTCGATCGACTTGAACGGCTCGGGCGAGTTCAGCGGGATTTCGATGGCGGTCAGACCGTTTTCGATCAGTGCGCCGACCACGCCTTCGGTTTCTTCAGGCTTGATGCCACGTAGAATGGCAATCAGTGGACGCTTCATCGTAGGAAAGGGGATGCGGTTCATCGCTTTGGTACTTTCTCAGTTCGGCCAAATAGTTTTGGCGGCGGCAGCAAGGCCGCCACGGACGGCCGTGTCAGCATCAATGGTGTTGTAGGATAAAGATAATGCCTTGAAGGCCGCTTCATAAAGGCCCTGCAGCCGGCCGGCGGCGACGAGAGTGACGTCGACGCCCGTCCCCGCATCTGACATCGCGCCCGCGATTTCCAGGCCGATCAGGGTCCCGGATATCTTCGCCTGCGCAGCCGCAGCGGTCAGACCATGCAGCAACTGGCCCGAGCGCGCGGTAAAGAAGAGGTTGGTCGCCATCGCGGGTCGGTCATAGGCCGTTTTTACGGCGCTCTCGAAGGCTGCCTCGTCCGCCGGGCTCTGATCGGCACCGGCGATTGCATGCGACAGGATCGTGTGCTTGGAGATCGCGTCGAAAAGTTCGCCGGTCATGAAGCTGGAGAAACCGGTGACACGACCATTCTTGACATGCACCCATTTCGAATGCGTTCCGGGCATGCAGACCGCCTGCGACCCAGTGCTTTGCGGACCAAGCGCACCGAGGAGCTGTGTTTCCTCGCCGCGCATGACATCTGGCCGCGCCGGATCCCTCTGTGCAAGTCCGGGCAGGATGCGGACGTCCCGGGTCTGGCCGGGGACGGATACGGCGCCGGTCAGGATCGAGGATAGCGATGCCGGGACATCGACATAGCCCGCTTCGACCCATCCCTGTTTCGCACCTGCCATGCCGCAGATGATGACCGGAAGATTTTCCGGCGGATTTACCTTGCCCAAGTGCGAGGCGAGAACCTCGGCAAATCCGGTCTTCGCTGCCGTCGTCATACCTTCATTGCCACGGCTTTCGGCCAGGACGCTGTCATCCTTGCCGATCAGCCAGAGCCGAAAACTGCTCGTTCCCCAATCCACCGCGACATAAGCGGGATCCGCCATCAGAAAATGCCTCCATCGACAATAAGAGATTGTGCGCTCATCGCCGCCGCGCAGCTAGACGCCAGAAACAGGCACGGACCGACGATCGCATCGGCGTGCAGAACCTTCTTGATGCATTGGCGCTGCACCGTTTGCGCAATGCCGTCCTCGGTCAGCCAAAGCTTCATCTGGCGATCCGTGACGATCATGCCGGGCAGAATGCAATTGACGCGGATGTTATCCGGTCCGAGCTTGCCGGCCAGGCTTTTCGTCAGCCCGATCACGCCGGCCTTCGCGGTCGTGTAGGCCGGGAATTCGGGCATGTTGAGGAGAAAGGCGATCGACGACATGTTGATCACCGCGCCGCCGCCAGCGGCACGCATCGAGGGCGCGACGGCTTGCGTGGTGAAGAAGACGTGCCGCAGGTTGGTCGCCTGGTTGTTGTCCCAATATTCCTCGGTCACCGTTTCGAAATCGTGTCGGTCGTCGCGGGCGGCATTGTTGACGAGCACGCTGATCGGACCGGAGTGAGCGACAACCTCGTCGACTGTCCTGCGGATGGCGGCGACATCGCGAAGGTCGGCCTTATGAAAGCGAACGGGATGCAAGGTGTCGCGCGACAGCCTCGCGACGAGGTCATGGCTTTCTGTTTCCGCGATGTCGATGAAGGAAACCTTGGCGCCTTGTCGGGCGAAGCCTTCGACAATCGCTGCCCCGATGCCTGATCCGCCTCCCGTGATCAGGACCGTGCGGTCCCTGAATTCCGGAAACTGCGCAACAATACCCGTCACTATTTCCTCCCGGCTTTCGGTTGTTCTATTATTTAGAACTTAATTTGACTATGTGGAATTATCCGACTACCCTGGCATTTCTGTCAAGGCGTTTGGGGCAACAATGAGTGCGGCAAAAGGGAGTGCGCCCGAGAGGCGCGACACGGGCACCCTCGGCAAGCTGATGGTCCTTCTCGACCTGGTGACCCACGCCGACGGTCCCATGCGCTTCACGGATATACTGGCAGTTGCCGATCAGCCGCGTGGTACGGTCCACCGCCAACTCAGCCATCTCGTGGAGGAGGGCCTACTCGAGATCGATGCGGAGGGCAGATACTCGCCGGGCTTACGGCTTTTGGACTTCGCGTCTCGCAGTTGGGCGCGCAACGAGTTTCGTCTGGTTGCGGAGCCGCATCTTAAGGCTCTCCAGAATTTGACTGGTGAAACGGTCCATCTCGGCGTGCTGCGCGACACCTCGATCATCTACCTCGACAAGTTCGAAGGGCAGCAGCCCGTCAGAATGTATTCGCAGATTGGTAACGCCTCACCGGTCTATTGCACCGGCGTCGGCAAGGCGGCCCTTTCCATCCTGCCCAGAGAGCGGGTCAAGGCCTTGGTGGCGGACCTCTCCTTCCATCGGTTCACGGCAAACACCCATACGGCCGAGTCACTTCTTGCTGAGATCGAGCAGATACGGAAACAGGGCCATGCCTTCGACCGTGAGGAGCACGAGGTCGGGATTCGCTGTATTGCTGCGCCGATCTGGTCGGAAACTCAGTCGCTTGTTGGCGGCGTTTCCGTGACTGGTCCGGCTTACAGGCTCACGATGGAAAAGCTTTCGGAATGGGCGGCTCCGATCCAGCAGTCGGCTGAACGGATCATGGAGGCGATGCGCATCGGGCTTGGTCCGCGTCGCTGAACTGCTGACGGCCGGCTTGGCCTAAAGCACAATATTGAGATTTTCTGACGAATCGTCACAATTGATGCTCGTCAATCCCCCGTCTTGGGGTGTATGTGCTGGTAGATCGTCACCGGCGATACAAACTAGGGACGGCGCGGAGGCGTCGCCGCCCATCAGGCTTCCATCTTTTTTTGAGTTGAACAAGTAAATGACTTCATCGCAGCCAGGATCTTCCGTGGACGTACACGTTAGCGAGATCGCCGGACTGAAAACGCAGTTCGATATTTTCCGCTTCATGAAGAAGGTAACGGAAGCCTATCGGGCGCGGGCCTTTATGGTTTTCAATCTTCCTTCCGTGACAGCACGGGACCTGCAGAGCAGCACGGTCATCTCGAGCTGGCCGGTGGAACTTCTGGCTGCCTACGACCACGAGGGGCTTGTGGCCAATAGCCCGGTCATGAAGCGGCTTCGGACTTCGACAACGCCCTTCTTCAATGACGTGTCGCAAGCGAAACTGGATCGCCCCGACGGGAAGGCGGGCATCGTCAAGGCACTTTTCGAACGCTTTCGCATGATGCGTTGCGCCTATTTTCCAACCCACGAGCCCTCAGGCGGTCGTGGCGCCATTTCATTCTCAGGCGATCGCGAGGCATTCACCGCAGAAGAAATGCGCGAACTCCACTATATCTCCATCCACGTCTTCGACCGGTTGGCGGAGATCCGCAACCATGACAACTGCGTCACCGATACCTTGACCGATCGGGAGATCGATTGTCTGAACTGGACCGCGGCTGGCAAGACCAGTGTGGAGATTGCCGAAATCCTCACCCTGTCCGAGCATACGGTGAACCACTACCTGAACCGCGCGACAAGAAAGCTGGATACGGCAAACCGGACGCAGGCAGTCGCCAAGGCGCTGCGGATCGGTCTCATAAAGTAAGGGTTGCGCAAATTGTGGGCTTGCCAATCATTCGCGCCCAATTTCTCGCCAATTCCGACGACCCCGGCGCCATGCCGCGCCGGCATTGCTGGCGGTTTGCCAATTGGCATGTTTTCTGCTTGCTTACATTCAGCGGTCCAGAGGGGACCTGGCACGACGCCGGACAAACGGCGCGGCCTGCATACCGCCAGCCGATGCCACAGGCCCGACCTCGGGCGTAGGGCGTCGGCGGCGGTTGTTGCCTTTAGAACACGCCGCCGACGGCATCCCTCACGCTTGCTCTTCCCATGGACATTTTTCGCTGGCCTTTTGTGACGCTTGCTCTAGTTCGCAAGGCTTAGCTCGCTATCCTGGAAGGCTGTTGTGACCATCAGGGCGAAAGCCCGGCGGACTTGGTGGACATAGTGGCCTTCCGGTGAGCCTCGCCTCCTCAAATGCGGTCCCGATCGCCGATTTTGTTTGGCGAAGAGGCGGCGCTCCTCTATCTAGAATGCCAAACATAGGCAGTGAGGATGGAATGACGGGCGTCACCAAGGAACAGGTTCTCGAAACGCTGAAGACCGTACGCGGCCCCGATCTCGAGCATGATATCGTCGAGCTCGGTATGGTGTCTGATGTCTTCATTTCCGACGGCAAAGTCTATTTTTCCATCACCGTTCCGGCCGATCAGGCTAAGGAGCTCGAGCCGCTTCGTCTGGCTGCCGAACGGGTCATCAAGGAAATGCCGGGCGTCAAGGGAGCGCTGGTTGCGCTGACGGCAGACAAGAAGGCCGGTTCCGGCTCGGCGCCGGTCTCGCGCCCGCAGCCGCGGGCCGGGCATGACCATCATGGCCCTGCGCACGCCCCGCAACAGCAGCCGCGCGCCGGCAAGCTCGGCGTTCCCGGTATTGGCGCGATCATCGCCGTCGCCTCCGGCAAGGGGGGCGTTGGAAAGTCCACGACGGCCGTCAATCTTGCGCTCGGCCTCCAGGCAAATGGCTTGCGTGTCGGCATTCTCGACGCCGATATCTACGGCCCCTCGATGCCGCGGCTGCTGAAGATTTCCGGCCGCCCCACCCAAATCGATGGGCGCATCATCAACCCGATGGAGAATTACGGGCTCAAGGTCATGTCGATGGGCTTCCTCGTCGATGAGGAGACCGCCATGATCTGGCGTGGCCCCATGGTGCAATCGGCATTGATGCAAATGCTGCGTGAGGTGGCCTGGGGCGAACTGGACGTGCTTGTCGTTGATATGCCGCCCGGCACCGGCGATGCGCAGTTGACGATGGCGCAGCAGGTGCCGCTGGCGGGCGCCGTCATCGTTTCGACGCCGCAGGATCTCGCCCTCGTCGATGCCCGCAAGGGCTTGAACATGTTCAAGAAGGTCGAGGTCCCCGTGCTCGGCATCGTCGAGAACATGAGCTATTTCATCGCGCCCGATACCGGTACCCGCTACGATATCTTTGGTCATGGCGGGGCTCGCAAGGAAGCCGAGCGCATCGGCGTTCCTTTCCTCGGTGAAGTACCGCTGACGATGAACATTCGTGAGACGTCCGACGCCGGCACGCCGCTTGTCGCGACGGAGCCGAACGGCATTGTTGCCGGCATCTATCGCGACATCGCGACCAAGGTCTGGCAGCAGCTCGGCGGGCAGCCGCAGCGGGCCGCACCGGAGATTGTTTTCGAGTGAAATGCTTCGCTGCCGCTAGACTCCCAATTGCGGAGGAAATGTGGTGAAACGGCGCAGTAAGCGTAAGATGTCTTGATTCTTTCGCAGCTTTCCGTCATATGGCGCGCCGTCGCCATGAGGCGGTTTTTTGCGAATGCTCGATGATGGCCACCCCGCCGGGGCGGTCAGCTGCATGGTCGGAGTTATCTTGGTCGAAGGATTGGTGACTGCGATGCGGTTGAGCACGTTGCATATCCTGGCGGTTGCCGGATGTGCCAGGAGTCGTATGAACTTTCTTCAATCGCTTTCATTAAGATCGGGAACTTGCATCCCGCGCGCTCTCGCAGGCGGCGTGCCGTGGAAGGGCTTTCGATGAAAACAGCGATGCGCGCAACAAGCCCTGATTGCCAGAGGCCCAACCGGTGATCACGGCCTACTGTTCCAATTGCAAGTCGGTTGACGTTGGCGACCTGTCGCGAGGTACGTTACGCGACGATGTGATGTGGATCGACCTGATCGAGCCTTCGCGCGAAGAGGAGCTTTTTGTTGAGAAAGCTCTCGGCATCGAGGTTCCGACGCGAGACGATCTCAAGGACATCGAGCCGTCAGCCCGTCTCTACGTCGAAAACGATGCCGTCTTCATGACCGCTTCCCTCGTCTGGAAAGCCGAGACAGATGCACCGACGCTGACCGACGTGGCATTCATCCTCGCGGGCAAGCGGTTGGTCACGATCCGCTACGCGCAGCCCAAATCCTTTGCGCTCTTCATTGCCGCGCTCCACCGCGTGCCGCAGCAATGGCGCAGCGGTGCCGCATTGCTGGCAAAGCTTTTCGAAACGATCATCGATCGCACTGCCGAGATACTGGAGCAGTCCGTTGCCCGCATCGACATCCTGTCGACGCATGTCTTCGGCGATCGCGCCAGGAAGGTGCGCAAGCCGTCGAACTATCTGGAAGAGAAGCTCCGGGACATTGCGGGCCATCATCGCATCGTGAGCAAGGTCAGGGACAGCCTCGCCTCGTTGTCCCGCCTCATGACCTTTTTCTTCACCATCCCAGCAGTTCAGCAGGATCGCGACACCAAGGAATTGTGCAAAACGGTCTCGCGCGACATCCAGTCGCTCAACGAGCATGCCTCCTTCATCGCCGGCAACATCACGTTCCTGCTCGACGCCTCGCTCGGCCTGATCAACATCGAGCAGAACTCGATCATCAAGATATTTTCGATCGCGTCCGTGGTGTTCTTGCCGCCGACGCTGGTCGCCTCCATCTACGGTATGAATTTCGAGTTTATGCCGGAACTGCACTATGCCCACGGATATCCGTTTTCGATTGGGCTAATGGTGCTGTCCGCCGTCATTCCCTTCTTCTTTTTCCGATGGAAAGGCTGGCTCTGAAGAGCCTGTTTTCATTTCATGCACGAAGGTAGCCATACACACGAACGACACATGAAGCCGCGCAAGCTGGCCTACCTTGCGCTCGGCTCCATCGGCGTCGTCTACGGCGATATCGGTACCAGCCCGCTGTACGCGTTCCGCGAAGCCCTGAAGCCCGTCATGGTCGACGGCCTCACCCGCTTCGAGGTGATCAGCCTCATCTCGCTGATGATCTGGACCCTGACCATTATCGTCACCATCAAGTACGTGCTCTTCCTGCTGCGTGCGGACAACGAAGGCGAAGGCGGCACGCTTTCCCTGCTGGCGTTGCTGATGAAGACGGCAAATGGACATACCGCGCTGCTGATGTTGCTTGGCCTGGTGGGCGCGGCGCTGTTCCTCGGCGACGCGATGATCACGCCGGCTCTCTCGGTGCTATCGGCTGTCGAAGGTCTGAAGCTCGTGGCTCCAACTCTGACGAGCTACATCGTACCGATCTCGGTCTTCATCCTGGCTCTGCTATTTGTCGTCCAGTCTCGAGGGACCGGGGCCGTCGCCCGCTTTTTCGGGCCGATCATGGCGCTCTGGTTCATCGTGATGGCGGCCGCCGGCATTTCTCACATCTCGGATGACTTTGGCATCCTTGCCGCTTTCAACCCTTACTATGCCGTTAGCTTCCTGCTGCATGAGGGGTTCTACGGCGTGGTCGTGCTTGGCGCGGTCTTCCTAAGCGTGACCGGTGCCGAAGCGCTTTATGCCGATCTCGGGCACTTTGGTCGCCGGCCGATCCAGTGGGCGTGGTTTGTGCTGGTTTTCCCGGCATTGACACTGAACTATCTGGGGCAGGGCGCTCTGGTGCTCGGCAATCCCGCGGCCGTGTCCGATCCGTTCTTCCTGGCCTTTCCGCAATGGGCGCTGCTGCCGGCCGTCATTCTCGCGACCGCGGCCACCATCATTGCCAGCCAGGCGGTCATCACCGGTGCCTTCTCGCTCGTCCGCCAGGGCATCAACCTCGGCTTCCTGCCACGCATGGAAATCCTCTTCACCTCGGAGACGAATACCGGGCAGATCTTCTTGCCCTCCGTTAATGCGTTGCTGTTCGTCGGCGTCATCTTCCTCGTCATCAGCTTCAAGACGTCGGACGCGCTGGCCATTGCCTACGGCATCTCGGTTACGGGCGCGATGGTCGTCACTTCGATCATGGCCTTCGAGTTTGTGCGCGCGCGATGGAACTGGTCGATTCCGGTCGCCACGTTGGCGCTTGCCCCGCTGCTCTGCCTGGAAATGATCTTCTTGGGTGCAAACCTGCTGAAGATCCACGACGGCGGTTACATTCCGATCCTGATGGCGACCGCCTTTACGATCCTCATGTGGACCTGGCGTCGCGGCACGGCCCTCCTGATGGAGAAGACGCGCCACACCGATATCCCGCTCGCCTCTTTTGTCAGCTCGATCGAGCGCAAGAGCGATCATTCGCCCGCCCAGGTACCCGGTACCGCGATCTTCCTGACGAGCGATCCGGAATCGGCGCCCGCGGCCTTGCTGCACAATCTGAAGCACAATCACGTTCTGCACGACAAGAACGTGATCCTCACGATCCGCACCATCAACAAGCCGCGCGTTGCGAGCGCCGATCGCTACAAGGTCGAGCAGATCTCGGAGCGGTTTTCGCGCGTCGAGCTCATGTTCGGCTTCATGGAGTCGCAGAACGTCTCGCAGGCCTTGGCGACGTTGCGCAAGACCGGCCTGAAGTTCGACATCATGTCGACCTCATTCTACCTCGGCCGCCGCAAGCTCGTTCCCGATGCGAAGTCCGGCATGCCTTATTGGCAGGACCGTCTTTACATCGCGCTTGCCAATGCCGCGGCCAATCCGTCGGACTATTTCCGCCTGCCGGCAAACCGCGTGGTGGAACTCGGCTCGCACGTCATTATCTAGAAGAGCAAATGCGCTTCTGAAAAGCCCGGCGATCCGCCGGGCCGGCGATCCGCCGGACTTTTTTATTTTCCCTCGCGCTAATCTTTCGTCTCCGGAGGGCCTCGGCATTAACCAAGCATCAAGGTTAATGAGACATTTTCAACGGCATGTTCATGCGTCTCATGCCGGAGTCTCGCGTTGCGTCGAAATAGCCCTTCCCGTGGCAAGCTGCGCCTCTTGCTTCAAAATTGGAGTTCACCCGCGCTCTTCGGCGTTTGCGGGTGGCTGATGTCACCGACGATGGCGTCGCATGCCGACCTCGCGGCTCTGCTTGCCGGCCTCGACCAGGGTAGGGAAAACTGGCGCATGGTTCTAACCAATTCGCCGGCAGGTTCGATCCATCAGGCTGAGCTGACCTTTGCCGATCCCGTAGTCACGGGCACGATTGCTGCCGGGGCCGGCATGGTTTTGCCCGACGGCCGCAAGGTCGCATTCATGGTGAAGGACAAGGGACACGAGGCGACGTCGGACGAGGACCGCGTCAATCGCCCGGCCAAGAAAGGCCGCGTCGTTGCTGTCGAAACGGTGCAGCCGCCGAAGGACTTTTCCGCCGGGTCCATTCTCCAGCGAACGCGCCTGCTCTTTCAGCCCACCTTCGACCTGAAGGACAAATCCGCCTTCGTGAAGCCGAAGATCAAGGGCAAGGAAATCCAGATCGCGACCAATTTCTATACGAAGGAACCGCCCAAGCCGGACCGCGGCGTCTCGCCCATGCTGGCTGGTCTCGTGACCAACGCAAAGGCTGACGTGCTGGCGACGGCCTATGCGCCGAGCGCTCCCGACTACTCCCGTCAGTCGCCGTTCGATTCGATTCTCACCGACAAGGCCGACGACGGCCGCTTCGTGCCGCAGATCGGCCCGCGGGATCACGCCTGGGCCGCAAGCATCTTGGCGCCCTCGGTGTTTTCGGCGGCCGAGCAGCAGTGCCTGGCATCCGGAATCTATTTCGAAGCGCGTGGCGAAACGGTGAAGGGGCAGGCCGCCGTCGCGCAGGTCATTCTCAATCGCGTCCGCAATCCGGCCTACCCGAAGACGATCTGCGGCGTCGTCTACCAGAACGAGGATTGGCGCAACCGATGCCAGTTCTCCTTTGCCTGCGACAACATCAGGGACCGGGTGAACTCGCAGTATCACTGGAGAATCGCCCGCGAAGTCGCGATGGCGGTCACCGCCGGCAAGATCTGGCTCCCGCAGGTTGGCTCCGCCACGCACTACCATGCCGTCTACGTTCGTCCGAAATGGGCAAAGACCATGGAAAAGGTCGGCCGCATCGGCCTGCACGTCTTCTATCGCACCTATGGCGGCGGTTGGAGCTGAGGAAAAAGCCAATCCTGACGCGATTTTGCGTCTCTTGGCAGCACAGGAAAGCGGATTCTTTCGGTCGATTTTGGATAAGTGCGCCAAGATCGGCCTAAGCCCATGTTTTTTATCGCTTATTTTATGGCTGGACATCCACCGCTCACGCCTTGACTATGCTTTTTGCTAAAACTATGTTGCGCGCGACTTCAAAACGGGCCGAAAGGTTCTCAAACCTTGGGGTCGTTGTCCGGAAAACCGGGGTAGCGGGATCGCGGACAGCGGCTGGCGGAGGAGAGCACCATGGCGGAAGACCGCGAGGAAAGTCTTGAGAAGCGCCGTGCGCAATTGGAAGCGAAACTCGCAACCAAGCGCGTAGAAGCGGGGAAGGAAGAGGCTATCGAAGCCAGCGCCGAGGCAAGCCGCAAAGGTTATGCCCAGGCGATGAAGCTTTCGAGCGAGTTCATCTCCGCTATCGTCGTAGGCGCCGTTCTTGGCTATCTCCTCGACCGTTTTGTCGGCACGGCGCCTTGGGGATTGATCGTTCTTCTTCTTCTTGGGTTTTGTGCCGGCGTATTGAACGTTCTGCGCGCTGCGGGGAAGGTTGCAAAACCGGATCCTACCGAGCGCCAGAATGGTGGAAAATAGGGCAGGGCGCTCCGGCGTTCGATCCAGTGCAATAATCCCGTCTCGCGCGGGCTAAAGATAGAGAGAACAAGCGGTGTCTAACGATCCGACCCATCAGTTCCTGATCCAGAAGATTGTGCCGATCGAAGTCGGCGGAATTGATTTCTCGTTTACGAATGCATCGCTCTTCATGGTGGCGTCCGCTGCCGTTGCCGCCGGCTTCCTGTATTTCTCGACGTCCAACCGGGCGATCGTGCCGGGCCGCTCACAGTCGGTTGCGGAGATGTCCTACGAATTCATCGCCAACATGCTGAAGGAAGGCGCCGGATCCAAGGGGATGAAGTTTTTCCCATTGGTCTTCTCGCTCTTCATGTTCGTGTTGACGGCAAACCTGCTCGGCATGTTCCCGTACTTCTTTACGGTCACCAGCCAGATTATCGTCACCTTCGCGCTAGCGCTGCTCGTTATCGGCACGGTTCTCGTCTACGGCTTTTATAAGCACGGCTTCCACTTCCTGAATGTTTTTGTCCCGCAAGGCGTTCCTGGCATTCTTCTGCCCCTTGTTGTGTCGATCGAAATCATTTCCTTCCTGTCCCGCCCGATTTCGCTCTCTGTTCGTCTTTTCGCCAATATGCTGGCTGGTCACATCACCCTGAAGGTGTTCGCAGGCTTCGTTGCCTCGCTTGGAGCGCTGGGTGCGGTCGGTGTTGGTGGAGCCGTTCTTCCCCTGATTATGACGGTCGCCCTGACCGGTCTCGAGTTCCTCGTCGCCTTCCTCCAGGCTTACGTCTTTGCGGTGCTGACATGCATGTACCTCAATGACGCGATCCATCCGGGTGGCCACTAAGGGATACCGACATTGACGTCCCTCGGGCGTCAGTCAATTTCGCCGCAACACAACCATTTCAAAGGAGTTCAACATGGAAGCGGAAGCAGCAAAGTTCATCGGTGCAGGTCTGGCTTGCTTTGGTATGGCCGGTACGGCTCTCGGCCTCGGCAACATCTTCGGCAGCTACCTGTCCGGCGCTCTGCGCAACCCGTCTGCTGCTGACAGCCAGTTCGGCCGTCTGGTTTTCGGCTTCGCCGTTACGGAAGCTCTGGGCATCTTCTCGCTGCTCGTCGCTCTCCTCCTGCTCTTCGCCGTTTAATACAGGCGCATTGAAGGATCACGGCCTGCAGTCCGCATGCCGTGATCCTTTGCATTTGCAGTACACCTGGAGGTGAGCATGTTTTTTGTGACCCCGGCTTACGCCGAAGAGGCCCCGGCGGGAACCGCAGAAACTGGTGCAGCAACCGGTAGAGACACGCATGCCGCCCCGGCAGCAGGCGATGTCCACACCGAGACCGGCGTACCAGCCGAGCATCATGGTGGCGGCGTGTTTCCGCCTTTCGATTCGACGACCTACGCTTCGCAGCTGCTTTGGCTGGCAATTACGTTTGTCGTCTTCTTCGTGCTCATGCAAAAGGTCATCGCGCCGCGCATCGGCAATATCCTCGAGCAGCGTCACAACCGCATCTCGCAGGACCTCGATGAGGCAGGCCGCCTGAAGGCGGAAGCGGACGCCGATGTTGCCGCTTACGAAGCCGAATTGGCCGCCGCGCGCGCCAAGTCGAACGCGATCGGCACAGCCGCCCGCGACGCTGCCAAGCTGAAGGCGGAAGCCGACCGCAAGGCCGTGGAAGCAGGTCTGGCCGAAAAGCTCAAGGCTGCCGAAGGTCGCATCGCAGACATTAAGGCGAAGGCATTCGCTGACGTCGGCACCATCGCCGAAGAAACAGCAACGGCTGTCGTAGAGCAGCTGATTGGCACCTCGGCAAAGGCAGATGTTGCCGCCGCAGTCGCTGATATCAAGAAGGGGGCTTGATCGATGGAATTTGCATTCGACGCGACATTCTTCGCATTTGTCGGCCTTGTCCTGTTCCTGGCGCTGGTTGTTTACCTCAAGGTTCCGGGCATGATGGCCAAGTCGCTGGACGACCGCGCCGATCAGATCCGCAACGAGCTCTCGGAAGCCAAGCGCCTGCGCGAAGAAGCCCAGCACCTGCTGGCCGAATATCAGCGCAAGCGTAAGGAAGCCGAAGCTGAAGCTGCACACATCGTTGCTGCAGCCGAGCGCGAGGCCGAAATGCTGACCGCCGAAGCCAAGAAGAAGACGGAAGAATTCGTCGCAAACCGCACGGCGGTTTCCGAGCAGAAGATCAAGCAGGCGGAAGTCGATGCGATGAAGGCGGTGCGTTCCGCTGCCGTCGATCTGGCAATCGCTGCTGCCGAAAATGTTCTGGCAAAGAAGGCCGACACGAAGGTTCGGTCCGAACTCTTCAGCGACGCGGTCGGTCAGGTCAAGAGCCGCCTCAACTAAGCTGAGCGCCAAGTTCTTAAGAGCCCGGCTGATGCCGGGCTTTTTTGTTGTGCGCGCAGCATGGGCGCATTCTTGTGGGTGGAAGTCCCACCGTAAGCTGGTCACAGCGAGCGAAGTGAAGCGCAACTGCGGAAGGGTGACCAACCGTGGGGAGGAAGCGTGGATCGAACCTGCGGGCCGATGGACAAGAACCGGATATGTGATGATCCCGAAGCCAGGGGGCGGCGAGCGCGAGCTTGGCATCCCCAGGGTGCTGGACGGTCTGATCCAACAGGCGCTCCTGCAAGTCCTCCAGCCTATTCTTGATCCGACTTTTAGTCAGCACAGCTACGGCTTCCGTCCTGGAAGGAGTGCACACGATGCCGTCCTGGCGGCGCAATCGTTCGTGCAGTCCGGACGGCGGGTTGTCGTGGAC
>NZ_JBFTIN010000010.1:0-159010 GCF_056394785.1 Rhizobium sp. 10N414
CGATGACACCTATGCGCTGGTGTCGCTGGTCTCTGCCGGGCTTGGCATCGGCTTTGCGCCGGAATGGACGCTTGATCTTCCCAATCGCGGCTTTGAACTGAAGAAGGTAAGCGGGATCGACTTCCGGATCGGGCTTGGGATCGCCTGGAGCAAGGAAGACCCAACCGCTGGCCGCGATGATATTGTCGACATCGCACGGTCGCTGGCAAGGCGCGGCTGACAGCATAGCCTAGCCGGATGCCAGGGACGGTCGGTGCAGGGCACACTGGGTTAGCGTCGGCCGAGCCGCTGCGGCTGGAGATCGACACAGGGATGCCTACCGGGCAGCGTCGTGGCCATAAACAACGAACGCAACGTCTTCGGTTTTTGCTAAGGCCGATATTTTTGCGGTGCTCTGTGGAATTCGACGTTCGTCGTCCATATCGGTAACGAAGAATGGGCGCGCTTCGCGTCCGCCAACTGTGCATGGCCGCATCTGCCGCAATCAACACATTGCCTGTCGGAAGGATTGATGCCGTTTCAGGGGGCTCAAATGGAGAATTGCCGTCTTAGCGATGGCGCCTGACTTCGGAGAGCGATTTACGGCGGGCGACGAATTCGCGCAGTATCGGCAGGAAGAAGTCCTTGCTGAACCGGCCAATTGGCGGCTCCGGTTCGAGATAGAACGAGTGACCGATGACGTCGCTGTTGAATTCGTCCATGATGATCCAGAGATGGCGATCTGCATCGAGGCCGGCGCGACGTTTTTCGATTGCCGGGATCTCGAAGGCGAACCGATCCCGCTCGGGCTGTTTCGTGGTGATCGGGAAAAATAACACCAGGTCATCATCGGCACGCGCTATCCGCACGCCGACCGCGACGGGGGCGCTCCTTCGTCCCTCCGTCTCACCTTTTCCTGCTTCTCGATGCCGGAGATAAGGATAGCGAATGACGGCTGCGGTCTGGATGTCGTCGTAAACACTCATCGCCCGACCTCGTCGTCATCAGCATATTGTTCGACCGCGCGCTCCATGTCGACGAACAAGGCGTCGGACATGGTGTCGATCGACCCGATCGCTCGGGCATCGGCGCCCTTCATGAGCCGCTCGTAGTCGTTTATGTTCAAGATTTGCAAGTTTTCGTGACGACAGCAACTGTCAATTTCGCTGGAAAGAGCGATAGGGCAAGGAAGAGCCTCAACCCCAAATGAAGCCAATTTTCTTTAGCCGCTTCTGGTCGAACGTTTCCATGCCCTCGCAATAGTCGACGCCGCCATGGCTGCGATAGAACTGCGCGCCGGTCTCATTCTCCTCGAGGCACCAGACGACCAATCCGTTGCAGCCAAGCGACTTAAGGAGCCGCCGTGCTTCGCCGAACAGCATGTGGCCAAGGCCAATGCCCTGGTACTCCGGCCGAAGATAGAGTTCGTAGATCTCGCCCTCTTGGGGCAGGGCGCGGGCGCGATTGAGGCCGAGCGTTGCGTAGCCTGCGACAGTGCCGGCCACGTCGAGAACGAGAAGCGTTGCCGGCCCGCGGGTGGCCTTGCGCCACCAGTTCTCGCCGCGACGCTCGATCATTTGCCGCAACGCACGATGCGGAATGATCCCCGCATAGGTGTGCTGCCACGCAAGCCGATGCACTTCCGATATGGCTCGGGAATCGTGCGGTTCGGCCCGCCGAACATCGATCGACAACGTCTTCATAATGCGTACTCTGGTCCCATTGTCGGCAATTAACCATATGCGCCCGGCGCATTCAGGTTGTTTGCCCACAGGCTAAACATGTGGACGACAGCTGAAATTTAACGCTTTTTTAACTATTGCGACAAGCGAGATTCGGCAGACTGCACAAATAAAAAACCCCGGCGCAATGGCCGGGGTTGAAGGCTGAAAGACTTCAGTCGCTTAGGCGGACTTCGCCTTGGCGAAGCGCTTGCGGTCGTTGGCGTCGAGATACATCTTGCGCAGGCGGATCGACTTCGGCGTCACTTCCATCAGCTCGTCGTCCTGGATCCAGGAGAGAGCGCGGTCGAGCGTCATTCGGATCGGCGGCGTCAGCTTGACGGCTTCGTCCTTGCCGGCGGCGCGGATGTTGGTCAGCTGCTTGCCCTTGAGGACGTTGACCTCGAGGTCGTTATCGCGCGAGTGGATACCGATGATCATGCCCATGTAGACCTTTTCGCCGGGCTCGATCATCATCGGGCCGCGATCTTCCAGGTTGAACATGGCGTATGCAACGGCTTCGCCCGGAGCGTTGGCCAGGAGAACGCCGTTCGTGCGGCCGCCGATTTCACCCTTGTAGGGCTGGTAGTCCTTGAACAGGCGGTTCATCACGGCAGTGCCGCGCGTGTCCGTCAAGAGTTCCGACTGGTAGCCGATCAGGCCGCGGGTCGGCGCGTTGAAGACCAGGCGAACGCGATTGCCGCCCGAAGGACGCAGCTCGGTCATCTCGGCCTTGCGCTCGGACATCTTCTGCACGACGACGCCGGAATGCTCTTCATCGACGTCGATGACGACTTCTTCGATCGGCTCCATCAGCTGGTCGTTTTCGTCGCGGTGCATGACGACGCGCGGACGCGACACGGCGAGCTCGAAGCCTTCACGACGCATGGTTTCGATCAGAACGGCGAGCTGCAATTCGCCGCGGCCGGAAACGTAGAACGAATCCTTGCCTTCGGCTTCTTCGATCTTCAGCGCGACGTTGCCTTCGGCTTCCTTGAACAGGCGGTCGCGGATGACGCGCGAGGTGACCTTGTCACCTTCGGTGCCGGCGAGCGGGCTGTCGTTGACGATGAAGGACATGGTGACGGTCGGCGGATCGATCGGCTGCGCGGTCAGCGCCTCGGTGATCGCAGGATCACAGAAGGTGTCGGCAACCGTGCCCTTGGAGAGGCCGGCGATCGCGACGATGTCGCCTGCATGCGCTTCATCGATCGAGGTGCGCTCGATGCCGCGGAAGGCGAGGATCTTCGAGATACGACCGGATTCGATCAGCTTGCCATCCTGGCCGAGAACCTTGACGGCCTGGTTCGGCTTGATCGAGCCGGAATTGATACGGCCGGTGATGATGCGGCCGAGGAAGGGGTTGGCTTCCAGGATCGTGCCGATCATCGTGAACGGGCCTTCGGCAACCGTCGGCTCCGGAACGTGGTTGAGCACGAGGTCGAGCAGCGGTGCAAGACCCTGGTCCTTCGGGCCTTCAGGATTGACGTTCATCCAGCCATCGCGACCCGAACCGTAGAGGATCGGGAAATCGAGCTGCTCGTCGGTCGCGTCGAGGCTAGCGAAGAGGTCGAATACTTCGTTGATGACTTCTTCATGGCGGCCATCGGGACGGTCGATCTTGTTGATCGCGACGATCGGGCGAAGGCCGACCTTCAGCGCCTTGGAGACGACGAACTTCGTCTGCGGCATCGGGCCTTCGGAGGAGTCGACCAGAACGATCGCGCCATCCACCATCGAGAGAATACGCTCGACTTCACCACCGAAGTCGGCGTGGCCGGGAGTGTCGACGATGTTGATGCGAACGCCCTTCCACTCGACCGATGTCGCCTTGGCAAGGATCGTGATGCCGCGTTCCTTTTCCAGGTCGTTCGAGTCCATGACGCGTTCTGCAACGCGCTGGTTCTCGCGGAACGAGCCGGACTGTTTCAGGAGTTCGTCAACCAGTGTCGTCTTGCCATGGTCAACGTGCGCGATAATCGCGATGTTGCGAAGTGCCATATGTCTATATCTCTGAAGCTGGGGCGCCGCGCTGGGAGAAGGCGCCAATTTCATTTGGGCGGCTCATACAGTGTTTTTCGCGTTTGCGAAAGGGGGGAGGCCGGATTGCCTGCCATGCATGGACGTCAACTCGATATCTGCGGATCGAGCGTCGTCCGCCACAGCTCGGTATCGTTCCGATCCATCAGCCTCACGGTCAGTTGCTCGGTCTGCCCGTCGATGTCGACAAGCCCGAAGAACTGCATGCCTGCTGACGGCGGCAGGTTCTGCTCCGCACCGCCGGGTGCGGCTTTCATGAACTTCACCTCCGGCCCGAAAGTCATGTCGAGTTCCTGCGGCCCATAGGTTCCGGAATGCAGCGGACCCGCAACGAACTCCCAGAATGGCAGGAACTCGCGGAACTTGGCTTTACCGGGATCGTAATAGTGTGCAGCCGTGTAGTGAACGTCGGCTGTCAGCCAGATCATGTTCGCTATGCCGGCATCGCGGATGAAGCGCAGCAGATCGGCGAACTCCAGCTCGCGGCCAAGCGGGGCGCCATTGTCGCCGTTGGAGATCGACTCGCTGCCCGTCCGGTGGCCGTAATCGTCCCAGATCACCAGCCCGATCGGCAGATCGCAGGCGATCACCTTCCAGGTCGCGGTCGAGCGCACCAGTTCCCGCTTCAGCCACGCCACCTGGCGCTCGCCCAAAAGCCGCGACTCCGCCGTCGGCTCGACATCGAGCCCATGGCTATTCGGGCCACGATAGGAGCGCAGGTCGATGAAGAAGACATCGAGCAGCGGACCGTAAGACACCTTGCGGTAGATGCGGCCGGGCTCATCGGCCATGTAGCGTATTGGCGTCATCTCGTGAAAGGCACGGCTTGCGCGGGCTGCAAGCGTGGCGATGGACTTTTCCTTGTAACGATCGTCGTGGCGGAGGTCGGTCGAGGGCGACCAGTTGTTCAACACCTCATGATCGTCCCATTGATAGAGCACCGGACAGACCGCGTTGAACGCCTTCACATGGTCGTCGAGCAGATTATAGGCCCACTGGCCACGAAACTGGTCGAGCGTCTGCGCAATCTCTCGCTTTGCCTCGGAGACGATACGGTTCTTCCAGACACTACCGTCTCGCAGCCTGACCTCATCGGTAACAGGATTGTCCGCGTAGATGGTGTCGCCGGAGTGGATCATGAAATCCGGCCGGTGGTAAGCAATCGTCGAATAGGTCCGCATCCCCTCCTCGTCGATGCCCCAGCCCTGGCCGGCCGTATCGCCGGACCATGCGAAGCGGATGCTACGCTTGCCTGATGGCGCCGTGCGAAACTGCCCATGGATGGGTTCCGACAGATCGTTGACGTCCTGCAGATCGGCCGCGCGGAAGCGATAGAATATCTCTTGATCATCAGGGAGATTCTGGAGCAGCAGCTTTCCCGCGAGATTGGTGTCGGGCGTCACGTCTATGGGCGCGAGACGCACCGCATTAGCGAAACGGTCGCTCGTCGAATATTCGACATGCAGCCGTGCCGGCCGGTTCACCTGCGCCCAGACCACGCCCGAATTCGCATCGACATCGCCGGATTGCACTCCCGAGGTAAAGACCGGGCGACTGGACGAGCCGCGCGCGTAGTAGGGCATCGCCAGCCCCGCCAGTGCAAATCCGCCAACGGCGCCCATGGATGAGAGGAAGCGTCGGCGGGTCGTTTCAGTCAATGTCATGCCAAGGTCTATCCGGCTAACGGGAGGGAGGCCCGCGCCGAACCTATGGCGGCTGTCATGTCATCCGCTTGAAGGCGGCATGACGGTTTTTCGAAACTTCAACGACAGTTTTGTTACGAGAGCGCCGCTGGTGAGGCGCTATTCCGCCACCAATCCGCTGCGGCGAAGCAGCGTGAGCAGCAGAAGCGGCAAAAGCGTGGTGATGAGAATTGCGATGAAGGCCATCGCCATGCCGAGGCCGATCGACCCCTGCTCGAACTGGCGCCAGATGAAGGTGGCGATGGTCTGCATACCGACAGGTGCCACGACAACCGAGGCCACCAGTTCGCGCGAGGCAAGCGCAAAGACCAGCAGCATCGCCGAAGCAAGGCTCGGGAAGACAAGCGGCAGGAGGATGCGGTGAAAGGCGGTCACTCCGCTTGCACCAAAGACCCGGGCAGCCGCTTCCAGGCTGTCCCCTATCTGCTGGAAGGCCGCCGTCGTGTAGCGCACCGGTTGCGGCAGCAGGATACAGCAATAGGCAAGCAGTAGAATGAATGCCGTGTTGTATGGGGTCGCCGGCAGCCATGGCATGTTCCAGGCAAGGATCAGCCCGACGGCAACGACGATGCCCGGCAAAGCATTCGGCAGGATCGTCATCGTGTCGATCGCCGCGCGCCCGCGGATTTTCGTCTTGACGACCGTATAGGCGGCCAGCACGCCGATGAGCCCGGTAATCAAGGCCGTGCCGATGCCAAGCGAGAAGCTGTTGGCGAGCGCCACCAGGGCACCGGCGCCGTTGTTGAAGACGGACAGGAAGTTCTCGGCGCTGATGTTGTCGAGCGCCAACCCACCGGAAATCGTCCGCGACAGCGCCGTGAACAGGATCGACAGCAGCGGCACGCCCGTCGCCAGGAAGGCGACGACGGCAAAGGCGATGATCACGGGAACCTTCATCGCCCCAAGCGGCCGCTTGTCCTTGGCAGCCGGTTTGCCGCCCACGGTCTGATAGGACCGGCGGGCCAGGATCCATCGCTGCAGCAGGAATGTCAGCAGAGACATGATGACGAGCAGGATCGACAGGATCGCAGCGCCCGGCAGATCGATCGGCCAATCCGAGATCCGCAGGTCGATGCCGGTAACCAGGACCTGGAAGCCGGCGCGACGACCAAGGGCAGCGGGCGTACCGTATTCCTCGATCGCCGCGGCAAAGACCAGCATCAGGCTGGCAACGAGTCCGGGTGCCGACAGCGGCAGCGTGATCCGCCAGAAGGCACGCGCCGGCGACGCGCCAAACACGCGACCGACATCCGCATAACGCGCGCCGACCGCCTCCAGCGTGCGCGATACGGCGAAATAGACCACCGGAAAAGTGTTGAAGGCCATAACCATGGTCATGCCGAAGAGCGAAAACAGGAAGGGCGCGAGGTTGAAGCCCGCGATCTGCTGAATATAGCCGCGCGGCTGCAGCGTCATGATCCAGCCGAGCGTCGCGATGTAAGGCGGGATCATGAAGGGGACGAGCAGCAGCACATCCCACAGCGGTGCAAGCGGGATGCGGTAGAGTGCCCGAAACACGCCGAGCGGCACCGCCACCAGCGCCGAGGCCAGCACCACGCAGCTGCCGAGCAGAATGGTGTTGCCGGCCATGCCGATCAGCGCGCTATCGAAGAGCGTCGCAACAAGCGAAGAGAAAGGGCCCGCGAACGAGCCCTGTCCGATGTTGGGGAAGATGCCCTGAAGCACAACGGCGATGAAGGGAACGGCGACGATAACGGTCAATCCCGCGATCGCCAGCCAGGCGGCCGGCGCAGCGCCGCTACTATCGTGCGTCCTCATCGCCCTGCCCTTACTTACCGCCGAAGGTGTCGGTGACCTGCTTCAGCGTTTCCTTCCGCTTGCCGTAGACATCAGCGGTGTCGTACTTCAGCAGCTTCAGATCGCTGATCAGCGGACGGCTGGCCGGAATGTCGCTACGAGCCGGCATCAGCATCTGATCGGCAACGAGCTCCTGGCCTTCGTCGGAGAGCATGTAGTCGATGAACTTCTTCGCCTCGTCCTGGTTCTTCGACCAGTTGAGGATCATGGCCGGACGCGGCGCGATGACGGTGCCCGATTCCGGGAAGATCACATCGATGGCCTCGCCCTTTTCCTTGGCGTTGAGCGTTATGTAATCGACGGCACCGAAGACGGCAGCCTTCGCGCCCTGCAGAACCGGGTTCAGCGCTTCGGCATTGGCGCCGGCGATGATCGCGCAATTATCCTTCAGATCCTTGAAGAGCTTGAAGTCGTCCTGGCCCGCCAGAGCCGCCGTCAGCTCGAAGGACGAGCCGGATTGCGCCGGATCCGGAATATTGACGAGGTCCTTGTATTCGGGCTTCGTCAGGTCCTCCCACTCGGCGGGCTTCGGCGTGCCGCTCTTGGTGTTCCAGGCAATACCGAGCGCCGAGATGCCCTGGGCAACGGCCGTGTCGGTTTTCAGGAAATCAGGAACCTTGGCCGAGTTCGGGCTGGTGTAGGACACGAGCCAGCCGCGCTTGGCGAAGTCGGTTGCCGTATCCCAGGAAGCCGAAATGAGAACGTCAACGACCGGATTCGAGGCTTCGGCTTCGATACGGGCCATGACCTTGCCGGTCGTTGCCTGGAAAACGTTGACCTTGACACCGGTCTGCTTGGTGAAACCGGCCGACAGCTTGTCGATCAACCCCTGCGGACCAGCCGTGTAGACCGTGATGTCGGCATGGGCGACGCCGGCCATCAATGTTGCGGCGAGAACGCCGAAAGTGATGCTCTTCAACGACTTAAGCATGCTCCAAATTCTCCTCTTTGGACGAATAAACCTGATTGCCGAACCAGCGAATCTGGCTGGGATCGATCGACAGACCGATGCCCTCGCCGGGTCGCAGCTTAGCGCGGCTCAAAACCTGCAATTCTATTGTCTCGGCGCCGACCAGAGAGACAGTCGCCAGATGGCCATCGCCGCGGAACTGCGAGCGCAGCACCGTTGCGGCAAGCGTGCCGGGCAAGATCTCTCCCGCTGTGATCGATCCTGTGGGAATGAGGACACGAACGGCGCAATCGACCCCATCAACGCTGCGCAGCAGCGCAAGGCCGCTGCCTTTGAAGAACCAATGCTCATCGCGATATTCGAGCTCTGCGACGCCGCCGAGGCGAAGGAAGTCGGCAACCTCGGGCGTTGCCGGCTTCTCGATCAGCTCGTCGGGCGATGCCAGCTGCTCGATCACGCCGCCACGCATGACGGCGACGTCGTCGGCCAGCGTCAGCGCTTCGCTATGATCGTGTGTGACATAGATTGCCGTCAGGCCGAGCGTCGTGATCAGCTCGGCCAGTTCGCCCACCATGTTCTCGCGCAGTTCGCGATCGAGATTGGACAGAGGCTCGTCGAAGAGAATGAGCTGCGGTTCGGCAACGATCGCTCGCGCGATCGCAACACGCTGCTGCTGGCCACCCGAGAGATCGCTCGGCCTGCGGTCAGCATAGGCGCCGAGGCTGACGCGTTCTAGCGCCCGCATAGTTCGGGATTCCCGCTCGGATCTGGCAATACCGCGCATTTCGAGCGGAAAGGAGACGTTGCCGCCAACAGTCATGTGCGGCCAGAGCGCATAGTCCTGAAAGACCATGCCGAGATTGCGTTTTTCCGGCGGCGAGAAGGCGCCAGTTGCGGCATCGGCAACGGTGCATCCGGCAATCGCGATAGAGCCCTTCGTCGGCGCGAGCAATCCGGCGACGAGCCGCAGAAGAGTGGTCTTTCCGCAGCCGGACGGCCCAAGCAGCGCCAGCGTCTTGCCCTCGGAAAGCGAGATATCAATGCCCTTCAGAACGGGCGTCGCCCCATAGTGCAATTCCACGCCGGCCGTCGAAACGGTCGCATTGGTCTCTGAAGGTTGAGGGGTCATGAAAAAACCGGCATCGGTTGAAAACTGATGCCGGTTGCTTATTGAGGTTCAGTGACAGTCATGTGACGACGAAATCAGATGTTCGTTATCGCCAATACTTTAGAATTTCCGCATTGACGATATCCAATACATCGCGTCTCAAGCATCGCTTCCGGACAGTTCTTCAAAGGTCGCGAGGCCCTTCTTGACCAGCATGGCATCCGGGCTCGGCAGCTTGCCGCGGAAGGCCTTGTAGGCATCTTCAGGGTCGATCGCGCCGCCGACGGAATAGATGTTGTCCTTGAGCTTGGCCGCCATCTCGCGATTGAAAGCGTCGCCCGTTTCCTCGAAGGCAGCAAAGGCATCCGCATCGAGAACTTCGGACCACATGTACGAATAGTAGCCGGCTGAATAACCGCCGGAGAAGATGTGCTGGAAGTGCGGTGAGGCATGCCGCATGACGATCGACTTCGGCATGCCGAGTTCAGACAGAACCTCTTTCTGCACAGCCATCGGATCCTCGACCTTGTCGCGGGTATGGAACGCCATATCGACAAGCGCGGACGAGGTGAATTCGACCGTATTGAAGCCGGAATTGAAGGTGCGTGCTGCCAGAACCTTGTCGAGTAGAGCCTGCGGCATAGGCTCACCGGTTTCGAAATGCACGGCATATTGCTTCAGGATCCCCGGCACCGTCAGCCAATGCTCGTAGAGCTGCGACGGCAGCTCGACGAAGTCGCGCGAAACGCCCGTGCCCGAAACCGAGGGGTAGGTGACGTTTGACAGCATTCCATGCAGCGCATGGCCGAACTCGTGGAACAGCGTGCGCGCATCGTCGAGCGACAGCAGCGCCGGCTTGCCTTCGGCGGGCTTGGCGAAATTGCAGACATTGTAGATGATTGGCAGTTCGCCGCTACGGCCATTCTTCAGCGGCAGCTTGTGCTGCGATTGGAACGAGCTCATCCAGGCACCCGAACGCTTGGAACTGCGGGCGAAGTAGTCGCCGAGGAAGAGTGCGACCAGCCTGTCTTCGCGATCGCGGATCTCGAACACGCGCGCATCGGGATGGTAGGCAGGGACACCCTTCTTCTCGACGGCGCGAATGCCGAACAACCGGCCAGCGACATCGAAGCAGGCGTCGATGATCTTCTCCAGCTGCAGGTAGGGCTTCAGCTCAGCCTCTGAGAAATTGAACCGCTGCGCCCGGATCTTCTCGGCATAGTGCCGCCAGTCCCAAGGCATGACGTCGTGGTTCTTGCCTTCATCAGCGATCAGCTTGGCGATGTCGGCTTCTTCCTCGCCGGCACGCTTGACGGCCTTTGCCCAAACCTCCCGAAGCAGATGGTTCACGGCGTCAGGCGTCTTCGCCATCGTATTGTCGAGCTTCAGTTCGGCGAAGTTGCCGTAACCGAGGAGCTTCGCCACCTCGTCGCGGAGCGCAAGCGTATCCCTGATAATGCCGCGATTATCAGTCGCGCCATCGTTCTCGCCGCGTGCAACCCATGCCTTGAAGGCCTGCTCTCGCAGGTCCCGTCGCTCCGAAAAGGTCAGGAAGGGTTCGATGATCGAGCGCGACAGCGTCACGGCAAACTTGCCGTCTTCGCCGCGCTCGCGCGCAGCCGCCGCCATCGCATCCTTCAGAAAGTCCGGAATACCGTCGAGGTCCGCGCCGTCGGAAAGGATCAGCGCCCAGCTCTTCTCGTCGGCCAGCACGTTCTGGCCGAACTGGGTGCCAAGGCCGGCAAGCTTTTCATTCATGCCCGCGAGCTTCTCCTGCTCGGGCTTCGGCAGCTTCGCGCCCGATTTGACGAAGCCCTTCCAGTGCCGCTCCAGCACGCGCGTCTGCTCCAGCGTCAGGCCGAGGCTTTCGCGGGCTTCCCACAAGGTATCGATACGCGCAAACAGCGCCGCATTCATGCCGATCTTGGAATAGTGACGTGACATCTTCGGCGAGATGTCCCGTTCGAGCGTCTGGATCGTATCGTTGGTGTGAGCACCCGCCCGGTTCCAGAACAGAGCCGACACCCGCGACAGCGCATCGCCGGCGATCTCGAGAGCAACGACGGTATTCTCGAATGTCGGCGCCTCGGGGTTATCAGCGATCGCGTCGATCTCTTTCTCATGCGCGGCAAGTGCTGCGTCGAATGCCGGCGCGAAGTCGCCGTCATTGAGAGCATCGAAGCGCGGCAGGCCGTGGAGACCGTTCCATTCGACAAGCGCCGGGTTGAATTCTGATGTGGAAGGCATGCGGAGATCCTCTGTGGCAGGCAACTGAACAGGCAATATAGGGAGGCACGTTCGCAATTGGTATTGCCGATCGGACGCACGTCCCGAGCCCGACTGCGAAAAGTTCACGGCAAGAGAATCAACCAATCGCTAGGGATTGAAGCAATCCACGCGCGATCTCAGGCCTTCCGCCAACCGAGTAGGCCCGGCGTCGCATGCCAGAGTGCCTGCACGGCAAAACCCATGAACAGCACGCCGGAGCAACGGACGATCAGCCGCTCGTGCGAGCGATAGAAACGCCGCACCGTGCCGGCACCGATAATCGTGACCAGGATCATGTCGGCAACGATGAAGCCCAGGAACGAAACGGCGAGCAGGAGCGGCAACGTATGAAACTGCAATGCGCTCGCCGAGCCAGCAACAAGGGCAGTAAACGTCGCCAGTGCCACAGGATATCCCTTGGGATTGGTCACCCCGAAGATCAGGCCGCGACGGAACGGCCGCTCCACCACCATCAAGGCCCGCCCGTCACCCTTCGGCTTTGCCCGCACGGCATTCCAGCCGATCCAGGCAAGGTAGAAACCGCAGAGAAGACCGAGCGCGTCGAAGACAAAGGTGCCAATCGTCTTCGCCCCGATGATCGCGATCAACGCCAGCGATGCCCACAGTAGGTCGCCGACCAGGTGACCGCTAACGAACAAGGCGCCTGCCCGGCGCCCCTGCCCCGCGCCGATGCCGAGCAGCGCCAGGAAGGCAGGCCCTGGAATGAGCACGTAGAGAAGGGCTGCCAGAAAGGCGCCCGCGAGCAAGGATTGCGTCATCGAGAAACTCCGGAAAGGACAGCCGCAGCTTATGCGCCAATCGAAGGGCGTCAAGCCATGATGGCAACCCATGAGATTTTTGAATTGCCGGATCACGCAGCTTCCGACAGAAGAAAAGCCGCAGCCTTCGCGCTGACCGCGCAAGTCACTAGAACCGAGTACCCCTATGCCCCCATTCAGGATGAGCGAACGGCGAACGAGCATGCTCGGCGCGCTTCTCGCAACCATCGGCCCGATCTCGATGTCGATCTATACGCCGGCAATGCCGGAGCTCGTCCATGCGTTCCAGACATCCGACTCGGCGATCAAGCTGACGCTGTCAGTCTATTTCGCCGGCTTCTCGGTTGCGCAGCTGCTTGCCGGTCCGCTCTCGGATGCTTTCGGCCGACGCGCGGCGACGCTGCTGTTCATCGGTATCTATGTGATCGGCAGCCTGCTTGCCGCCTTTGCGCCCGGCATCGAATGGCTGCTTGCCGGCCGGCTGATCCAGGGCATTGGTGCGTCTGTCGGGATTACGGTGGCGCGCGCCATCGTCCGCGACCAGTTCACCGGGACCGAAGCCTCCCGCATCATGAACCTGATCGGCATCATGATCGCCATCGGACCGGCGGCGGCGCCGACGATCGGCGGATTGGCACTCGCTGCCTTCGGCTGGCAGTCGGTCTTCTTCCTGCTGATCGGCTTCGGACTGCTGATCTGTTTTGGCGTGATCGTCTTCATGTTCGAGACGAGCGTGCCGGATCCGCGCCGCGCGCTCCCGGTTCCGCTGCTTCGCGCCTACCTGGAGCTTGCGCGCGAAAGTCGCTTCGTCTCCGCCTCGCTCGTCCTCGGCGGCTCGATCGGCGCACTCTATGCGCAGGCGACACTGCTCCCCTTCATCTTGATCAAGGTCGTCGGCCTGTCACCGACAGCCTTCGGCTTGGGAATGCTGATGCAGTCGGGTTCCTACTTCCTCGGATCCGTCTGCCTGCGCTACGCGGCGCCACGCTTGGGCGGCGACGGCTCCGTGCGCGTCGGGCTTGGCCTGCTCGGGCTCGCCGGCATCATGATCGCTCTGTCAGTCCATTTCGTCACGCCCTCCTATCTCTCGATCATGGGGCCGATCGCGTTCCTGGCCTTCGGACTGGCGTTCCTGACGCCGCATATGACGACCTCGGGCCTCTACCCCTTCCCGCATATCGCCGGCTCGGCATCCGCGATGATGGGCTTTATTCAGATGGGTGGTGGCTTTGCCGGCGGCGTCGCCGGTTCGCTGATCGGCATGCCGCTGCTCGCTTTCGGAACGGTGATCCCGATCATGTCGCTGATTTCGATCATGAGCTACGTCTGGTTCGTGCGCGCGTCGCGGCACGCAGCAAAGCTCCCTCACGCCACGTCGTGCGAATGAAAAGTGTCCGCACGACGGGCCTTCAGACTGATGAGGACGTGTTCTTTTTTGCGGAACGATCGTTTTATCCGTCATGCCGGCCTTGAGCCGGCATCCAGCGGCACCGCGTCTGCGGTGCGAAAGGCCTGTTGCGCGCAAAGACTTGCGCGTGCTGGACCCCGGCTCGTCGGCCGGGGTGACGACGGGTGGGGCATAAGGCTTTGTCAACAAGCGGAAGGCCCGCACGAGGCGGGCCTTCGATCTCTTGCAAGCTGCTCGCGATTACTTCGAGAGATTGCGCTTGGCGAGCGTGCGCAGGCGCAGCGCGTTGAGCTTGATGAAGCCGGCTGCATCCTTCTGGTCGTAGGCGCCCTGGTCGTCCTCGAAAGTAACCAGCTTGTCGGAATAGAGCGACTTCGGGCTCTCGCGGCCGGTAACCATGACATTGCCCTTGTAGAGCTTCAGCGTCACTTCGCCTTCGACATGCTCCTGGCTCTTGTCGATCAGCGCCTGCAGCATTTCGCGCTCCGGCGAGAACCAGAAGCCGTAGTAGATCAGCTCGGCGTAACGCGGCATGATCTCGTCCTTGAGATGCGCGGCGCCGCGGTCGAGCGTGATGGATTCGATGGCGCGATGCGCGGCAAGCAGGATCGTGCCGCCGGGCGTCTCGTAAACGCCGCGCGACTTCATGCCGACGAAGCGGTTTTCCACGAGGTCGAGGCGACCGATGCCGTTGTCGCGACCGTAATTGTTGAGCGCTGCGAGCAGCGTTGCCGGGCTCATGCGTACGCCGTTGATCGAAACGGCATCACCCTTTTCGAAGCCGACCTTGATGGTGGTCGCCTTGTCGGGAGCCGCTTCCGGAGAAATCGTGCGCATGTGCACGTACTCAGGCGCTTCCTGTGCCGGATCTTCGAGAACCTTGCCCTCGGACGAGGAGTGCAGCAGGTTGGCGTCGACGGAGAACGGCGCCTCGCCCTTCTTGTCCTTGGCAACCGGGATCTGGTGCGCTTCGGCAAAGGCCAGCAGGTCGGTCCGGCTCTTGAACGACCAGTCGCGCCACGGCGCAATGATCTTGATATCGGGGTTCAGGGCATATGCGGAAAGTTCGAAACGAACCTGGTCGTTGCCCTTGCCGGTGGCGCCATGCGCGATCGCATCGGCGCCGGTCTTGCGGGCGATGTCGATCAGGTGCTTGGAGATCAGCGGACGGGCGATCGAGGTGCCGAGCAGGTAGACGCCCTCGTAGACGGCGTTGGCGCGGAACATCGGGAACACGAAGTCCTTGACGAACTCTTCGCGCACGTCCTCGATGTAGATTTCCTTGATGCCGAGCAACTCGGCCTTCTTGCGGGCTGGCTCCAGCTCTTCGCCCTGGCCGAGGTCGGCGGTGAAGGTCACGACTTCTGCGCCGAGTTCCGTCTGCAGCCACTTCAGGATGATCGAGGTGTCGAGGCCGCCGGAATAGGCGAGGACGACTTTCTTTACGTCTTTGTGCGATGCCATGATGATGAGGTCCGTTGCAAGAGGGCAGCGGCAAACTCGCCACGCCCGGTATGGCTGGGCACTTTTAGCGAGATTGGCGGACGACGCAAGGGCAACGGCGGCTATCGGCGACCCAGATAATGTTTGACAGGCCGAAAGCGCAGCCCATATCTGCCAGCGTCCTGACAATGCGGAGGAGAGCTGGCCGTGACGAGAATCCAAGACATCATCAAGAAATCAAACGTCGCTGTCATCACCGGTGGCGCCTCGGGCATCGGACTTGCCGCCGCGAAACACTTTGCCCGATCGGGCATGAGCGTCGCCATTGCCGATCTCGGCGGCGATCGGCTGGCAGCCGCCGCAGAGGAACTGAAGACGATCTCGGGAGAGGAGCATGTGCTCGCCGTCGGAACCGACGTCGCACAGAAGGAGTCCCTCGAAGCGCTCGAACGGACTGTGATCCAGCGCTTCGGCCGAGTGCACATTCTCATGAACAACGCCGGCGTCGGCCCCGAGACGTCAATCTTCAGCGCCCAGGCTAATTGGGACGGGATTCTCGGCGTCAACCTGCTCGGCGTCATCAACGGCACGCGGACCTTCGGCCAGCACATGCTCTCGCATGGCGAACCGGGCCTGATCATCAATACCGGCTCCAAGCAGGGCATCACCACGCCACCTGGCAACCCGGCGTATAACGTCTCGAAAGCCGGCGTGAAGGTATTCACCGAAGCGCTCGAGCATGAATTGCGCAATACCGAGGGCTCGAAGATCTCCGCTCATCTATTGATCCCCGGCTTCGTCTATACCGGCCTCACCAAGGGCGATCGCGCCGAAAAGCCGGCTGCCGCATGGACGCCGGAACAGACTGTCGATTTCATGATCAAAAGCCTGGAACGCGGCGACTTCTACATCCTCTGCCCCGACAACGACGTCGCCCGTCCCGTGGACGAACGCCGCATGGCCTGGGCGATGGGCGACATCATCGAGAACCGCCCACCGCTGTCGCGCTGGCACAAGGATTATGCCGACAAGTTCAAGGCCTATCTCGAACGCAAGGAATAGGTCGTATTAGAAGGTTTGATTAGACATTTTCTGAAAGCCGGATATGACGGCTAAGCTTTCATCCGGCTTTCAGAGTGTACCATGAGCTTCCTGCCCAGCTTTCCGACCCTTCTCGCCTTTGCAGCCGCGACCCTGCTGCTCGCTGCGACGCCCGGCCCCGACATGACGCTGTCCATCAGCCGCGCACTGGCGCAGGGCAAGAAGGCTGCGCTGTTCGTCGTTCTCGGTACGAGCCTCGGTATCGTCGTTCACACCATGCTGGTCGCCTTTGGCGTTTCGGCACTGATCACCGCGTCGCCGACAGCCTTCCTGATCCTGAAGACCGGAGGCGCTGCCTATCTCCTGTGGCTCGCCGTCCAGGCGATCCGCTTCGGCTCGAAGTTTTCGGTCAACAAGGTCGAAACGGCAAAGGGCACGCCGCTCGCCAACGTTTCCTCGGGCTTCTGGGTCAACCTCCTGAACCCGAAGGTCATTATCTTCTTCATGACGTTCCTGCCGCAGTTCGTCAGCGCCGGCGATCCGACGGTGACGCAGAAGCTGCTGTTTCTCGGCTTCTGCTTCATCCTGATCGGCATGCCTGTCAACGCGGCCGTGGTCTTCGCGGCCGACTGGCTCGCCGGCTGGCTGCAGACCAACAAGAAAGTATTGCGCGGCATGGACTTTACCTTCGCCGGTGTCTTCTCCGTCTTCGCGGCAAAAATCCTGCTGACGCAGGCGCGGTAAGCGATCGCCGGGAAGCTCTGGCTTCCCGGAAGCTGTCTATCTTCAGCCGATCAGCAGCGCGTCATCGTCCAGGGTCTGGCCGCGCATCTTGCGGAACATCGCGATCAGGTCTTCGACCTGCAGCGTCTTGCGGCTGTCGCCGCTGACGTCGAGAACGATCTCGCCACCATGCAGCATGATCGTCCGGTGACCATAATCGAGCGCCTGCCGCATGGAGTGCGTGACCATCAGCGTCGTCAGCTTGCGCTCCGAGACGATCTTCTGCGTGAGGCCCATGACGAACTCTGCCATGCCAGGGTCGAGCGCTGCCGTATGCTCGTCGAGCAGCAGCACTTCGGAGCCGGCAAGCGTCGCCATCACAAGCGACACCGCCTGACGCTGACCACCCGATAGCAGGTCCATGCGGTCCCGCATCCGATTCTCGAGACCGAGATTGAGCTCGGCAATCCGATCGCGGAAATGTTCGCGCCGCTTCGGACCGAGCGCTGATACGAGCCCGCGCCTTTCACCACGACGCGCCGCAAGCGCAAGATTTTCCTCGATCGACAGCGAGCCGCAGCTTCCCGTCAACGGATCCTGGAAGACACGGGCAACGAGGCCCGCGCGAGCGGCCGTCGATTTGCGCGTGACATCGTTATGGCCAATGAGAACCTGGCCTTCGCTCGCGAGAACATCACCGGCAAGAACGCCAAGCAGCGTCGATTTGCCGGCGCCGTTCGAACCGATAACGGTGACGAACGAACCTTCCTCGATGGTCAGGCTGACGCCGTTCAGCGCCTGTTTCTGCAGCGGCGTGCCCTTGCCGAAGACGACCTTGATGTCCTTGAGCGTGATCACGATGCGGCACCTCCGCGGCGAAGACGGGGAAGAATAAGCGCTATTGTAACCAGAACGGCCGTCACGAAATTAAGGTCCGACGCCTGCAGCCCGATGACATCGGTCGAGAGTGCCAGCTGGATGGCGATACGGTAGAGGATGGAGCCGAGCACGCAACCGACCAGCGCGATCAGCAGGCCACGACGACCGAGCAGCGTTTCGCCGATGATGACAGCCGCAAGACCGACGACGATCGTTCCAACGCCCGAAGTAACGTCCGCAAAACCGTTGGTTTGCGCGAAGAGCGCGCCACCGAAGGCAACCAGCGCATTCGAGATCGCCATGCCGAGATAGATCTGGCGGCTTGTGTCGACGCCCTGCGCGCGCGCCATGCGAGCATTCGCACCCGTCGCGCGCATCGCCAGACCCGAGTCGCTTTCAAGGAAGCGCCAAACGACGATCACGGCAACCACCACAAGAACGCCGACGAAGAGCGGTCGAACATAGAAATCCCGCAGGCCATGGCCGAAGAACGGGCTGATCATCGTATCCGCATTGATCAGCGCGACGTTGGGCTTGCCCATGACGCGTAGGTTGACCGAGAACAGCGCGATCATCGTCAGGATCGACGCAAGCAGGTTGAGGATCTTGAACCGCACATTGAGCATCGCGGTAACGAGACCTGCCGCAGCACCCGCGACCATGGCGATAAGCGCAGCAAGCCAGGCATTGACGCCAGCGATGATCAACACCGCCGTTACGGCAGCACCGAGAGGAAAGGAGCCGTCAACCGTCAGATCCGGAAAATCCAGCACACGAAATGCGAGGTAAACGCCGAGCGCCACGAAGGCATAAACCAGCCCCAGCTCCACGGCTCCCCAGAATGCGATCTGACTCAAGGCTCATGCCCTTTCTTCTGACTCCGTCCGCCTGTTACCGGACCCAAGTTTTTAATACCATCAGCCGCCCCCGCGTTAAACGGGAGCGGCTGGATGGCTGGTTTTTCCCAAATATGCTGCGATCAGTCGATCGTCTTCGTCGCGCGCTTCAAGACGCTTTCCGGAAGCGTGACGCCCATCTTGGCGGCTGCACCCTTGTTGACGACCAGGTCGCTGCCGGCAGCAACCTTCACCGGAATGTCGCCCGGGTTTTCACCCTTGAGGATGCGAACGACGATTTCGCCCGTCTGCTTGCCGACATCGTAGTAGTTGAAGCCGAGCGCCGCGACCGAGCCGCGCGAAACGGAGTCGGTATCCGCCGTGAAGAGCGGCAGCTTGGCTTCCTCGGCAACGGCAACGGCGCCTTCGAGTGCCGAGATGATGGTGTTGTCGGTCGGAACGTAGATCGCATCGGCACGTCCGACGAGCGCGCGAGCAGCCCCCTGCACTTCAGCGGACTTGGTGGCGGCGGATTCGACAACCTTCAGGCCAGCCTTGTCAGCCTCCGCCTTCAGGACGGCAAGCAACGATACGGAGTTGGCCTCACCGGAGTTGTAGAGGTAGCCGATCGTTTTGACGTTCGGCAGGATTTCCTTGATGAGCGCAAGATGCTCGGCAACCGGGGACATGTCGGAAAGGCCGGTGACGTTGCCACCCGGCTTGTCCATATCCTTCACGAGCTGCGCGCCGAGCGGATCGGAAACGGCCGTGAAGACAACCGGAATGTCGCGCGTTGCGGAAACGACAGCTTGCGCTGATGGCGTGGAGATCGGAACGATAACGTTCGGGCCCTCGCCGGCGAACTGGCGGGCGATCTGCGCAGCCGTCGCCGGGTTGCCCTGGGCCGACTCGAACATGAACTTCAGGTTCTTGCCTTCCTTGTAGCCGGCGGCCGTCAGCACATCGAGGACACCCTTGCGTGCGGCATCGAGAGCCGGATGCTCGACGATCGCCGTGACCGCGACGGTCACGTCTTCGGCCTTGGCAGGAAGGGTCAGGGCCAGCGTGGCCGCGACAGCAAGCAGAATTGAACGCATTGGGTATCCTCCAGACATGATTTTGGCCCGCTTCTAGGAAAAGCAGGCCATGAAATCAATCATAAGAAAACACTGAACGGATCAAACTTGCTGATCAGTCGTCGGCGCCATGGTTGGCGATCATCATCGCCTCGAAGGCCAGCCGCTCGGTCTTGCGCATGCGCTCCGACTCCGACTTCAGCTGACCGCAGGCCGCGAGAATGTCGCGGCCGCGTGGCGTGCGGATCGGCGAGGCATAGCCGGCCGAATTGATGAAATCGGCGAACTTCTCGATCTGCGCCCAGTCGGAACACTGGTAGTTGGTGCCCGGCCACGGATTGAACGGAATGAGGTTGATCTTCGCCGGCACGCCCTTTAGCAGCTGGACGAGGCCCTTAGCGTCCTCGAGGCTGTCGTTGACGTCCTTCAGCATCACATATTCGAAGGTGATGCGGCGGGCGTTCGACAGGCCGGGATACTTCCGGCACGCGTCGATCAGCTCCTTCAGCGGATATTTCTTGTTGATCGGCACCAGGATGTCGCGCAGGTCGTCGCGGACGGCATGCAGAGAGATCGCCAGCATCACGCCGATCTCATCGCCGGTGCGGAAGATTTCAGGCACGACGCCCGAGGTGGAAAGCGTCACGCGACGCTTGGAGAGCGAAAGCCCGTCGCCATCTGTGGCGATCAGCAACGCCTGCTTCACGGCGTCGAAATTATAGAGCGGCTCGCCCATGCCCATCATCACAATGTTGCTGACCTTGCGGCCTTCCGCCGGCATGATGGTGCCCTGCGGCGCTTCACGGTCCGGGAAGTCGCCCAGCCGATCGCGAGCCAGCAGAAGCTGCGAGAGTATTTCCTCAGCCGTCAAATTGCGCACCAGACGCTGCGTTCCGGTATGACAGAAGGAGCAGGTCAACGTGCAGCCCACCTGGCTGGAGATGCAAAGCGTACCGCGACCCTCTTCCGGGATGTAGACGGCCTCGATCTCGACCGGTCGCCCCGCCCCGCGCGGCGGGAAACGCAGCAGCCACTTGCGGGTGCCATCGTTGGACACCTGCTCCTCGACGATATCAGGACGCGCGATGGTGAAATGCTGCTTCAGCATCTCGCGCATGTCCTTGGCGACATTCGTCATGTGATCAAAATCGGAGACGCCGCGCACGTAGATCCAGTTCCAGAGCTGGGCAACGCGCATCTTGATCTGCTTGTCCGGCACGCCCTTTTCGCGCAGCGCAGCACCCATCTCTTCGCGGCTCAAGCCGATCAGCGAGGGTTTCTGGCCGGCGTCGAGCTGCGGCAACACGCCGGCAGGCTTCGTAACAGTCATCGCATCCATGACGGACATAGTCTCTTATCCCGAATTCAACATGCAATCGCCCCGGTAAGCCGGATGACTTGCGGGCACGACAGGCATGATGGCAGAAATTGAATGCGGACCGGGCGGCAAAGCCGCAATCTATCCGCTGTTGCGCGGGCCTTTAGCATCATTTTCGCCGCGCGTCACTATAGATGGAAACGACGAAGGCCGACACAAGGCCGGCCTCCTGAAATTTCGTCACCGTAACAGGAGGCTTACTTGCAGCCTTCAACCTGCTTTAGTGCAGCAGAAATGCCGGACAGCGAGTAGCTGTAGGAGGTCGACGTGCCCTTGCGCGATGTCGCGTTGACCGTCATCGAGTGGCCCCCCTTCATCGCCGCGACGAGCGCCGGCTCCTGAGCTGCGTTCTCGACCCAGCCGGCCTTGTCCTTGGTGAACATCACGAAGGTCTTGTTGTCGATCACGACATCGATCTTCGAGTTCTCCTTGACGGTGTAGCCCATCATTGCCTGCGGCTCGTAGGAAATGTTCTGGCCGGGGCGCTGAGAGACGATGAAGAAGTTGTCGCCGTGATCGATGCCGGCCGGCTTCTTTTCCGTGGGTACGGACAGAACGTAGCAGACAGTGTTCGCGCCGGACTTGTAGGAATAGGCGCCCCAAGCCTGGAACTGCTGGATCCGTGTCGGCGCTGTCGAAGCCGGAGTAGCCTGCGGCTGCGCTGCCTGTGGCTGCGCCGCGGGCTGCGACTTCTTGGTCTGAGCGGATGCAATGCCGGCGCCGGCGAGAACGAGGGAAATGGCGATTGCGGTACTTCTAAGAAACATGGATATCCTGCCGGTTCTTGCGATTCGAGCCCGAAGCGAACGGGCGGCGCATAATCACGATCTGCTTTATTTTGACTTAATTCAGGTTACCAAAGCGTCAACGGGGACTGCTAGAAGTCCCTGCCTGTTCCATTCTCACCCAAGTGTCAACATCGGACGCGGCGCCTCGCCCGTAATGAAGTGATGCCGCGTGCGCACACGGATCAATGTCACGGATGAATCTAAGACATAAAGATTCAGGCAAGAGTTTGACCTTTTCAGAAACCGTTGTACGTCAATAAGTATTAGAAATCCGCTGGAGAATTCGCTGAGCCAGGGGGCTTTAGGCCAGACATGGATGCCGAAGAGAAACAGCGCTTCGCCGCCCTCGCAAGGGCCGTTGCGGAACGCCGCGACCAGGAGGCATTCACCGTGCTGTTCGATTACTTCGCACCGCGCCTCAAATCGTGGTTACTGCGCCAAAGAATGTCGAGCGGCGAGGCCGAGGAGCTTGTTCAGGAAGTGATGATCGTGCTCTGGCACAAAGCCGAGCTTTACGATCCAGCGCGATCCTCTCTGTCGACCTGGCTTTTTCGCATCGCCCGCAACCGTCGGATCGATCTCCAGCGCCGGGCCAAAGCGCGCACACTGGACCAGGCAGACCCGGCATTGCAGCCGGTCGCGGAAAGCGGCGCAGACGAGATCCTCGTAAACGACGATCGCGATGCCCATATTCGCGCCGCTGTCAGCCGACTCCCGGAAGAACAGCGGGAGATGCTCCGCGCCGCCTTCTTTCTCGGCCAATCCCATTCGCAAATCGCCGAGGCGACCGGCTTGCCGCTCGGGACGGTAAAATCCCGCATCCGGCTTGCCTTCGGAAAGCTCCGAAAGGTTCTGGAGGCCGAGGGCGCCTGAGGTAACGCTAGATCGTCTTCATGCCTTCAGGCTTATCGGCGAGCGCACGGTCCGCTGCTTCATAGTGCTTCGGTTTCAGATGCCTGCTGACCATGGCGAAGGCCGCGGAAAGGACCGCTACGTCATCCGAAAACCCGATCACGGCAAAAACATCAGGGATCATGTCAACAGGCATGACGAAATAGGCGAGTGCCGCCAGCAGAACGCCGCGCACCCTTGTCGGCGTCTGGGGATCCATCGCGCAGTAGAATGCAGCGACGACATCACGCGCGAACGGGATCTGCCGTACGGCCTTCTTGAAGGTCGGCCAGAATTTCTTGCGCACCGTCTCTTCGCGCCGGCTTTGCGTATCATCGTCGCCCGGCAGCAGGATCTCACCGAATTTGACGTCGTCCATTCCGATTGGTCCTCTCTTTCACGCGCACATATGGTGACGGCGGCACCGGATTCAATCAAGTCGGCGCGCCGCCGCCTTCTCCATCGCTGCCGCCAGCTTGAAATCGAGCTCCGTCAAGCCGCCGGCGTCATGGGTGTTAAGCTTTACGTCGACGCGCGAATAGACGTTGAACCATTCGGGATGGTGATTGAGCCGTTCCGCAGCAAGTGCCGCTTCGGTCATAAAGCCGAACGCCTCAACGAAATTGCGAAACTTGAAGCTTCGCGATATCGCCGTGCCGGCAGCGTCGAGCGACCAGCCGTCAAGCTTGGCGAGCTCGGCAGCGATTGCTTGACGTTCCAGTTTTTCCCGTTTCATGCGATTGTCCCTTCTCTTCCGTCATGGACCACAGATGAAACGCATTAGCATCCTGTTTGTTTGCATGGGCAATATCTGCCGCTCGCCTCTTGCCGAGGGGATCTTCTCGCACCTCGTCGATGCGGCCGGATTTGCCGAGCGTTTTGAGATCGACTCGGCCGGCACCGGCGGCTGGCACGAGGGCGAGCATCCGGATCGGCGCTCGATCGCCACCGCGAGAGGCCACGGGATCGACATTTCCCGGCAACGCGCGCGTCAGATCAGGACGAAGGATTTCAGCGGCTTCGACCTGATCCTCGCGATGGATCGCGCAAATGTCGCCGAACTGCATCGCATGAGCCCGGGAGCCGCAAATATCCGCCTGTTCGGCGATTTCGCTTTGGCAAGCGGCGAGGATATACCCGACCCCTATTTCGGCGACAGCGACGGCTTCGAACGCGTCTACGCCAGGCTCTTTGCCGGCTGCAGGAAGCTGCTCGAGACGCTGGGCACCGACAATGCCTCGTGGAGAGGGAAGATCTCCTCCGTCAAATAAGGCCCACCGCCGACCGATTCCCTTGACGACAGCAGAACGAAGCGCGGAACGGTGAAGGCCGAAGTCTGGAAGTTTCCACGCCCGGCGAGATAGTGCACGACATCGTCGACCCGCGACGACTTCAACCGCGCCAGCGTGACATGCGGCGTGAACTTGCGGGGATCAGGCGGCAATCCGATGCGCTGGCAGATCCGCTCGATTTCGGCCTGGAGGGCGTACATCTCGGGTGAAGACGAGACGCCGGCCCACACCGAATGCGGTTTTTTGGACCCGAATGCGCCGATACCATCGAGACGTATCTGGAATTCGGGCCGGTCGATGCGGTCGAGCCGATCGACAATTTCGTCTGCCGTGCGTCCATCGACATCGCCGATGAAGCGCAAAGTGATGTGGTAGTTTTCCACATCGATCCATCTTGCACCAGGGAGACCACCGCGCAGCAATGAGAGGCTCATCGCGGCATTGCGCGGAATTTCGAGGGCGGTAAACAGTCTCGGCATAACGAGCACTCCCCGAATCTTTTGCAGGTGCTCACACGGAATCACGCATTGAACACCTGCGCAAGTCCCTAATTCTTCACAGTAGAAATCGTTCCTAAGAATTGCGTGATAGCCGGCTCCATCTTTTCGACCATCACATCGATCCCTTTGCTGTTCGGGTGCATCCCATCCTCAAGCTTCAGACCGGCATCGAGCGCGACACCGTCGAGAAAGAAGGGATATAGCGCAACGCCATGTTTTTGCGCGAGTTTCGCGTAGATCGAGTTGAAGCGCCCCGCATAGTCGCCGCCCATGTTCGGCGGCGCCAGCATACCGACGAGAAGGACCGCAACACCACGTTCCTTTAGCCGAGCAATTATCTGATCGAGGTTCTTTTCACTTTCCTCCGGAGGGATGCCGCGCAGGGCATCATTGCCGCCCAGTTCGAGAATCACGCCATCGGTGCCGTCGGGGACCGACCAATCGATTCGCGCAAGACCACCGGCCGTCGTGTCGCCGGACACGCCCGCGTTCGCGATCGATACGTCGACACCCTTGGCTGTCAGGGCTGCTTGCAACTTTTCTGGAAAGCCATCTCCGGGAGGGAGTTGGTAGCCCGCCATAAGGCTGTCGCCAAAACCGACCAGGCTGATTGTCTTTGCATTGGCTACGACCGCAAAGGCCATCGTCGCAACAATGACGGCGATGTGAAGGCCGGCAACTTTAAAACTCATTCCGCTTTCCCTAGATTGGCAAGACAATCGGCATCTATATAGGGCGAATACTGTTGGCAAAAACCATCATCGAGTTGAAGCGCGCCGATTTGACGCTTGGCAGCGCCGCCGCCTCCGTCCATGTTTTGAAGGGCATCGACCTCACGATCGGCACCGGAGAGTCGGTTGGCATCGTCGGACCATCAGGTTCCGGAAAATCGACGTTGCTGATGGTGCTCGCAGGGCTGGAAAGACTCGATAGTGGCGAAATCAATGTCAGCGGCACACCGCTACATGCCCTGAGTGAAGACCAGATGGCCGACTTCCGCGGCCGCAATATCGGTATCGTCTTCCAATCCTTCCACCTGATCGCCAACATGACGGCCCTGGAAAACGTCGCTGTGCCGCTGGAGCTTGCCAACCTTCCCAATCCGTTCGAAATCGCCCGCCGTGAATTGAAATCCGTCGGGCTTGGCGATCGGTTGAACCACTATCCCGGCCAGCTTTCCGGCGGCGAACAGCAACGGGTGGCGATTGCACGCGCGCTCGCACCGTCACCGGCGCTGCTGATCGCCGACGAACCCACCGGCAATCTCGACACCGACACCGGCCGGCAGATTGCGGATCTCCTGTTTTCCAAACAGGCCGAGCGGGGGATGACGCTGCTGCTCGTCACCCACGACACCGCGCTCGCCAAACGCTGCTCCAGGCAGATTCGGGTTCGTTCGGGCCAGATCGAGAGCGATAGTGCGCCTGTCCAGCCTGAGGCGGCGATTGCATGACATTGCTGACCCCGCGCGTCTCCCTCGCCTTTCGTCTCGCGCTCCGCGAGCTGCGCGGCGGGCTTCGCGGCTTCTACATCTTTCTGGCCTGCATCGCTCTCGGCACCGGCGCGATTGCAGCCGTCAACTCGGTTTCGCAGTCCATCACCAACACGATCGCCACGCAAGGTCAGGAGATTCTGGCTGGCGACGCACGCTTCGAGCTCAACAATCGCGAGGCGACGGAAGCCGAAATGGACTTCCTGCGCGGCTTCGGCAAAGTATCGGTGTCGACAGGCCTGCGCTCGATGGCGCGCAAGCCCGACGGCTCGGATCAGGCGCTGGTCGAGGTCAAGGCAGTCGATGGCGCCTATCCGCTCTACGGCACCTTCGCGGCCGAACCGAATTATCCGCTGCACGCGCTTCTGTCGGGGCAGAGCGGCACCTATGGCGCGGTGGCCGCTCCGCTTCTGCTGGATCGGCTCGGCCTCTCCATCGGAGATGAGATCCTCCTGGGCAATGTCATTCTGAATATCACCGGTACTGTCAAGACGGAGCCGGACGCGGTTTCGGAAGGTTTTGGTTTCGCGCCCCGGCTGCTTGTGAGCAGGGAAGCACTGAAGGCGTCCGGCCTCATCCAGACCGGCAGCCTGGTCGAACATGCCTACAAGATTCGCATGGACGACCAGGCCGAGAGATCCACGCTGCGCGATCGGGCCGGCAAGGAATTTCCATCCGCCGGCTGGTCGATCCGCACCAGCGACCGGGCAGCCCCTGCGCTGACGGAGAACATTGAGCGTTTCTCGCAGTTCCTGACGCTGGTCGGACTGACGGCCCTGATCGTCGGTGGTGTCGGCGTCGCGAATGCCGTGCGTGCCTTCCTCGATTCCAAGCGCACGACCATTGCGACATTCAAATGCCTTGGGGCGCCCGCCGCGACCGTCGTGTTGATCTATCTTTTCCAGATCGCCATCATTGCCTTGGGCGGGATGGTGATCGGCCTCGTCATCGGGGCGCTGGCGCCAATCGTAGCGTCGCAATTTCTGGCGCAGTTCCTGCCGGTCTCCACGGCTCTGACGTTCTACCCCGGGGCTCTGGCCCTCGCAGTCCTTTTCGGTATTTTGACAACGCTGGCCTTTGCCATCATGCCGCTCGGGCATTCACGAGAGGTTCCGGCAACGGCCCTGTTCCGCGAGCAGGGCTTCGAGGCGCGGGGCTTGCCTTCCTGGCCCTACATCCTTCTCGCTGCGACCTTTCTTGTTGCCCTTGCCGGCCTTGCCGTCGTAACCGCGTATGATCGTTTCATCGCGATGGTCTTTGTCGGCGCGATCGCCTTCGCTTTCGTGATCCTGCGGCTTGTCGCAGCCGGCATTGCTTGGCTGGCGCGCCGCAGCCCGCGGGTGAATTCGCCAGCCTTGCGGCTCGCAATCGGCAACATCCACCGGCCTGGCGCACTGACGCCCTCCGTCGTCCTGTCTCTCGGTCTTGGCCTCGCACTACTCGTGACGCTCACCCTCATCGACGGCAACATGCGCCAGCAACTGACCGGGCGCATGTCCGCCGGCGCGCCGAATTTTTTCTTCGTGGACATTCAGGGGTCGGAACTCGAGACATTTCGCAGCGTCGTCAAAGCCGGTTCGCCGGATGGCAAACTGGTCGAAGTGCCGATGCTGCGCGGCCGGATCCTCGCCTTTAACGGCGAGGACGTTACCAAGCGCAAGGTTCCGCCCGGCGGCCAGTGGGTGCTGCGTGGCGACCGCGGCATCACTTATTCGGAAGCGCTGCCGGAAAATGCATCGCTGACCGAGGGATCATGGTGGCCGAAGGACTATAGCGGCGAACCGCTCGTCTCCTTCTCTGCCGAGGAGGCAAATGAACTCGGCCTGAAGATCGGTGACACCGTCACCGTCAACGTGCTCGGCCGCAACATCACCGCGAGGATTGCGAGCCTGCGCAAGGTCGAGTGGGAGTCGCTTTCCATCAACTTCGTGATGATCTTCTCGCCGAATACATTTCGCGGCGCCCCGCACGCCTGGCTCGCGACGCTCACCGACCCGACGGCGACCTCTGGCCAGGAGGCCGCGATCTTGAAGTCCGTTACAAACACGTATCCGACCATCACAAGCGTGCGGGTCAAGGACGCGATCGACATCGTCAACACGCTGGTGGCGCAGTTGGCGACTGCGATCCGCGCCGCTGCCTCCGTTGCGCTGATCGCCTCGGTCCTGGTTCTGGCCGGCGCGCTGGCCGCCGGTAACCGCGCCCGTACCCATGACGCGGTCGTCCTCAAGACACTCGGCGCGACGAGGCGAATGCTGATCCGTGCCTTCTGCTACGAATATTTGATCCTTGGGGCGGCGACCGCAGTCTTCGCCCTTTTTGCCGGCGGCGTTGCGGCCTGGTTCATCACCGCCCGGATCATGCGCATCCCCTCGCACTTCCTGCCCGATGTTGCCGGCCTGACACTTGTGACGGCTCTGGTTCTGACCGTTGGTATCGGACTCATCGGCACCTGGCGCATCCTCGGCCAGAAAGCGGCACCCGTTTTGCGCGAACTCTGATTGATCAAACGGAGAAATTTCCTTCACCTTACGGCGATTTAACCCGATCGCGGGTTGCAAGGGCCTTGTTTGCGAAAGCCGAAAGGCTCATATTGTGTGCAGGCATGCTGGGCTCCGCAGCGGCGCCCGGGTCGTTGACCCGCCACCGTGTCCACACCGGAGCTTATAAGAGGAAACTATGGCTGACCTTCGTAATTACCAAGGCCGCGTACAGACTGGCGAGATGATCGACCAGGGCCTGCGCAGCTATATGCTCAAGGTCTACAACCTGATGGCGCTGGGTTTGGCGATCACGGGTGTAGCCGCCTATCTGGGCTTCAATTTCGCCGTCCAGGACGGCCAGCTGACGCAGTTTGGCGTATTGCTTTTCCAGTCGCCGCTCCGTTGGGTGATCATCCTTGCACCGCTGGCTGCCGTGTTCTTCCTGAGCTTCAGGATTAACCGGATGAGCGTTGCCGCCGCGCAGACGACCTTCTGGGTCTACGCCGCGCTGGTGGGCCTGTCGCTTTCGTCGATCTTCCTGGTCTACACGCAGTCGAGCATCACGCAGACGTTCTTCGTGACGGCCGCCTCCTTTGGTGCGCTGTCGCTTTACGGCTACACGACCAAGCGTGATCTCTCCGCGATGGGCTCGTTCCTGATCATGGGTCTCTTCGGCCTGATCATCGCGTCGATCGTGAACATCTTCCTGGCATCGTCTGCCCTGCAGTTCGCGGTCTCCGTGATCGGCGTGCTGATCTTCGCAGGCCTTACCGCCTACGACACGCAGCGCATCAAGGAAATGTACTACGCAGCAGACGGCGCGGATGTTGCCGGCCGCAAGGCAATCATGGGCGCACTGACCCTGTATCTGGACTTCATCAACCTCTTCATGTTCCTCCTGCAGTTCATGGGCGACCGCAAATAAGGAACAGGAACGTTATCGAAAAAGGCGGCTTCGGCCGCCTTTTTTGTTGCTCGATCATGCCGAGGATGATTTCTGGAAGAGTCCATCGTCATATCTGCCGGCCGACCGAATGCCCATCTTCCTCCGCGACGCTTCCTCATCCGATCTCCCTGCCATCACGGCCATCTATCGCGAATCCGTACTGAACGGTGTCGCAAGCTACGAGATCGTCCCACCGGACGAGAGCGAGATGGCGGCACGATTTTCCGCAATCACGGGCCAGAGCTACCCCTACATCGCCGCGATCGATGAGAATGGCGGGCTGCTTGGTTACGCCTACGCCTCGGCCTTCCGCACGCGGCCGGCCTATCGCTGGATGGTCGAGGATTCGATCTACCTGGCGCCGGAAGCGCGCGGCAAAGGAATTGGAAGGCTGCTGCTCGCCGAACTGATCCAACGCTGCACCGATCTCGGCTTTCGCCAGATGGTGGCCGTGATCGGCGGCGCGCATCCGGCATCCATTGCCCTGCATCAGACATTGGGCTTTGCAGAAACCGGCCGACTCAAGGCAACAGGCTACAAGCACGGTCGCTGGCTCGACACGATGATCATGCAGCGTGCCCTGGGTGATGGGGCGGCGACCGACCCCGATGCCTCGACCTATCCAGGCACGCTGTTCAAGGCCTGAGCTCGAGCTACTTCTCGACCAGCTTCAACGCCTTGTTGAAGACCTTCAGAACCTGGGGGAGTTCGTGCCCACGCTTCAGGATAACGCCGTGCGTATTGATAACGGAATAAGCACCCTGCTTGGCAGTGAGCTTCGGATTCTTCTCGATGCGAAAGAGTGGCATTTCACCTGATCGCTTGAAAACGGAGAAGACGGCACGATCCTTCAGATGATCGATCGCATAGTCCCGCCACTCGCCCTCGCCGACCATGCGGCCATAAATCCATAAAATCGCGTCGAGCTCGCGTCGGTGGAATGTGACCGGCGCTGGATCCTTGCTCTGCTTGTATTCCTTGAGATCTACGACGACTGAGGAACTGTTGTCGGCTGACCGGCTCTCGCCGCGCCGCAAATCCGGCTGATCTGTCATCAGTCTCCCTGTGCCTCCGCTTGTGACGGGTACATGACAGTTTGCCTTAGCGTTTACAAATTGCAAGCGGGCGATCAGTCACATTAATCATAGTCTGTGCAATCTCCCGAGCGCCGCAATTCAGTCAAAACAGCGCCTCATTTGGAGGAGAAATTCCCTCACGACTGCGCCGCGGGGCCGTTCGGACCCGCGTCGCACCTGATTTGCGCATGATCTTTTTGCCGGATTTGGTCTGCTGAAAAGGTTTTGTGCGAGTTTGGCGCCAGCGCGCCAAAGGGCCCGGCTGACCGTATCGACCTTAACCCCAGCCCCGAATACGATCAGCCGGGCCGCCCCGTTTTCCATCCGCAAGGCAGATGAAACGGTCAGATATTCTTCCCAGCCATGACGACCGTCGCTCCGAGAATCGCCGATGGATTGCCGTCGGCGGTGGAGGATTGAAGTAGAATCGCGCAGCCCTCAAGATCCGGCTTCTGCATCACGCTGGCCGGCAGCGTCAAGCTCGTTTCCTTGCCCTCCCACATGCCGACGGTTTCGACATCGGCAACGCTGTTCAGATAAGCAATCTTCTGACCGCTGTTTTCGCCCTTCTCGACCTCGATGGTCTTCTCCCGGTTGAAATAGACCATGACGACATTGGCTTTGCCCTGGCCCGCGCCAATCTTGATCTCGAGTTGGTCGTCGCGCATCTGTGCGGTGACCGGCACCGACAATCCCTTGCCTTCGGCTGCATAGCTATCGATCTTCTTATTGATCGCGCCCAGATCGGCCCCTGCCACATGGTCACGACCATTGACGATAACCTGCGGCGTATAGACATTGGCGCGGCCCATGGTCTGCGCGTAGCCATACTGGCGCTCGGTGTTTTCCTTCGAACTCAGCGTATCGGCCCAGCCCATGTAGTTCCAGTAGTCGACGTGATAAGCGAGGGCGATAACGCCGCCAGCCTCGACAATCTTGCGGAAAGCCGCATCGGCTGGAGGACAAGAAGAACATCCCTGCGAGGTGAAGAGTTCGACCACGCCTTTTGGCGCGTCCTGGGCAAACAGTGGGCCGGCAAGCGCCACACCTGCAACCAGAGAAATCAGAAACCGCGGGGACATTCACTGCACCTTTTCTTCAGCAACCACCGCCACCCTTCGCCGCAGGTTCCGATGTCTGAACGTAGAGATAATGGTTCTCGATCTAAACGGAAAGTCACGAAGGGGTGAGACCAAGCTTCGGAGAAGCCAAGCTGAAACACATCAGCGTGACTGGCCATCTAATACCTCGTGCTCAAACAAAAAGACCGCCGGAAATCTCTTTCCGGCGGTCATTGTCATGCAAGTCTGTTAACAATCAGGCAGCGAGATCGCGCAGAACCGTCTGCAGGATGCCACCGTTGTTGAGGTAGACCACTTCGTCGAGCGTATCGACGCGCGACAGCAGCGGAACTTCCTTCACGGTGCCGTCCCCGTAGGTGATCTTTGCAATCTTCTTTTCGCGCGGCTTGATGTTCTCGAGACCTTCGATGGTGACCATCTCGTCACCCTTCAGGCCGAGGCTCTGCCACGTCGTGCCCTCTTCGAAGACGAAGGGGATGACGCCCATGCCGACGAGGTTCGAGCGGTGGATACGCTCGAAGGACTGTGCGATGACCGCCTTGACGCCGAGCAGGTTGGTGCCCTTCGCGGCCCAGTCGCGGGACGAGCCGTTGCCGTATTCGACACCGGCGAAGATGACGAGCGGAACGCCCTCGGTCTTGTACTGCATAGCCGCGTCGTAGATCGATTCCTCTTCCTTCGACGGGTAATGGATGGTGTAGCCACCTTCCTTGCCGTTCGGGCCGAGCATGTGGTTGCGGATGCGGATGTTGGCAAAGGTGCCGCGCATCATGACTTCATGGTTACCGCGGCGCGTGCCGTACTGGTTGAAGTCGGCGACAGCGACGTGGTTCTCAAGCAGGTAAGCACCAGCCGGAGACGCAGCCTTGATCGAACCGGCAGGCGAAATGTGGTCGGTGGTGATCTTGTCGCCGAATAGGCCGAGAACGCGCGCACCCTTGATATCGGAGATGCCGGTGCCGGTCTTGCCCATGCCCACAAAGTAGGGCGGGTTCTGCACGTAGGTCGACTTGTCATCCCAGGCGTAGGTCTGTCCGGCCGGAACGTTGACGGCCTGCCAGTTTTCATCACCCTTGAAGACGTCGGCGTACTTCGTTTCGTAAAGTTCGCGGGTGACGTACTTCTGGATGAAGTCCTGCACTTCGTGCGAGGTCGGCCAAATGTCCTTGAGATAAACAGGGTTGCCGTTCTGGTCTTCACCGATCGGCTCCTTGGTCAGATCCTTCTGGACCGTGCCGGCCAGCGCGTAGGCAACGACGAGCGGCGGCGAAGCCAGGTAGTTCGCCTGAACATCCGGAGAAATACGGCCTTCGAAGTTGCGGTTGCCCGAGAGCACGCCTGAAACGATCAAGCCCTTGTCGTTGATCGTCTTCGAGATCGGCGCCGGCAGCGGACCGGAGTTACCGATGCAGGTCGTGCAACCGAAGCCGACGAGGTTGAAGCCGAGCTTGTCGAGGTCGGCCTGCAGGCCGGACTTCGCCAGATACTCACCAACGACCTGCGATCCCGGTGCCAGCGAGGTCTTGACCCACGGCTTGGACTTCAGGCCCTTGGCAACGGCGTTGCGGGCAAGAAGACCGGCAGCGATCAGAACCGACGGGTTGGAGGTGTTGGTGCAGGAGGTGATGGCGGCAATCGCCACGTCGCCATGGCCGAGATCGAAGTCGGTGCCTTCGACCGCGTAGCGGTTGGAGAGCTGACCGGGCTTCTTGTAATCGGTGTCCATCGAGCCGGCGAAACCAGAAGCGATGTTTTCGAGCGGGATACGGCCTTCAGGACGCTTCGGGCCGGCCATGGCAGGCACAACGTCGCCGAGGTCGAGTTCCAGCGTATCTGTGAAGACGAGGTCCGAACCATCGCCTTCGCGCCACATGCCCTGTGCCTTTGAGTAGGCTTCGACGAGAGCGATACGGTCCTTACTGCGGCCGGACATGTTGAGGTAGTTGATGGTTTCGCCGTCAACCGGGAAGAAGCCGCAGGTCGCGCCGTATTCCGGACCCATGTTGCCGATGGTCGCGCGGTCGGCGAGCGGCATGTTGTCCATGCCAGGGCCGAAGAATTCAACAAACTTCGAGACAACGCCCTTCTTGCGCAGCATCTGCACGACCATCAGCACGAGATCGGTCGCGGTGACGCCTTCCTTGAGCTTGCCGGTGAGTTTGAAGCCGATGACTTCCGGCAGAAGCATCGAGACCGGCTGGCCGAGCATGGCCGCTTCCGCTTCGATACCGCCGACGCCCCAACCGAGTACGCCAAGGCCGTTGATCATCGTCGTGTGCGAGTCGGTGCCGACGCAGGTGTCCGGATAAGCGATCGTCTCGCCGTCCTCTTCCTTCGTCCAGACGGTCTGGCCGAGATATTCGAGGTTGACCTGGTGACAGATGCCGGTGCCCGGAGGAACGACGCGGAAGTTCTTGAATGCCTGCTGGCCCCACTTCAGGAAGCGGTAGCGCTCGCCGTTGCGCTGGTATTCCAGCTCGACGTTCTTGGCAAATGCCTGCGGCGTACCGAATTCGTCGACGATAACCGAGTGGTCGATGACGAGGTCGACGGGTACCAGCGGGTTGATCTTCTCTGGGTCGCCACCGAGCGACACCATCGCGTCGCGCATCGCGGCGAGGTCGACGACGGCAGGAACGCCCGTGAAGTCCTGCATCAGCACGCGCGCTGGGCGATAGGCGATTTCGTTTTCGACAGCGCCCTTGTTGTTCAGCCATTCGGCAACAGCAATGATGTGGTCCTTCGTCACCGACTGACCGTCTTCGAAGCGAAGCAGGTTCTCGAGCAGAACCTTCATCGAATAGGGAAGCTTCGAAACGCCCGGAAGGCCATTCGCCTCAGCCTTCGGCAGGCTGTAGTAGACGTAGTCCTTACCGTTCACGGTGAGCGTGGAACGACAATTAAAGCTGTCAAGAGATTTAGACACGAGAGACCCCGTTTCTGATAGCGAACACAATCGTGCGGACGCCTATGCACGTAATGCACATCAGGATGCGGGTACGGCCATTTCCGCTGTCCGCACGTGGAGCGAAGCCCATGTTCGGCGCAAGGATGAAATTCACGCCGACCGCTGGCGTGGTTGCGGGTCTTATAGATAATTTCTATGAAAGGTGCCAGAGAGTGCGTGACCCATTTCGGATTTTTTTGCATTGCGATGACTGAAAAATTAAACCACGGAAAAGTCATGCATCTTGAGGCTGCCAATCTGGCTGCGCGCCGGGGCGAAGACCTGATTTTTGAAGGCCTGTCCTTTCGCCTGGAATCGGGCGAAGCACTGGTTTTGACAGGCAAAAATGGATCGGGAAAGTCAACTTTGCTGCGCGTCGTCGCCGGTTTGCTGCATCAGGAAAAGGGCTCGGTCAGCTTCACCGATTCGCTCGGCAACACACACGGGCGCGTCGGGGAAATCAGCCATTATCTCGGTCACCGCAATGCAATGAAGAGCGAGTTGACGGTCGCCGAAAACCTCGATTTCTGGCGGTGCTTTCTTGGCGATAGCCATGGCGCTTCCACCGTCTCGATCGACGAGGCAGCCGAGGCGGTCGGTCTCGAGGGCATCACGCACCTCCCGTTCGGCTACCTCTCCGCCGGGCAGCAGCGCCGCTTCGCGTTCGCCAAGCTGCTTATCGCCCACCGGCCGGTCTGGATCCTTGATGAGCCGACTGCTGCGCTCGATAAAAGCGGCGACCGTCTGTTTGCCGAGCTTGTTGAAGCGCATCGCTGCAACGGCGGCATCGTGCTCGCGGCAACCCACCAGCCGCTAGGACTGGAAGGCGCGCAGGAATTGCAGATGGCGGGATTTGCCCACGCCGGACCGGGAGTGTGGGAATGACTGCCCTGCTTCTGCGAGACCTCAAGCTTTCGATACGCGCCGGCGGCGGCGCGCTGATCGGCGTTCTCTTTTTCTTGACCATTGTCGCGGTCATCCCCTTCGGTGTCGGGCCCGATCTCGCACTGTTGTCCCGCATCGGCCCGGCAATCGTCTGGATCGGTGCGCTGCTTGCGGCGCTGCTCGGCCTTGACCGCCTGTTTCAAGCCGAGCGCGATGATGGCTCACTCGATCTGATGCTGATGCAGGAAACGCCGCTGGTGCTGACGGTGCTCGTCAAATGCCTGGCGCACTGGGTCTCCACCAGCCTGCCGCTGGTTATCGCCTCGCCGTTGCTTGGCCTCTTCATGAATATGAGCGAGACCGCCATCGGCGCGACCATGCTGACGCTGCTCGTCGGTTCTCCCGCGATTACCTTCATCGGTGCCGTCGGCGCGGCCGTTGCTGTCGCCTTGCCGCGTGGCGGTCTGCTGGTGTCGATTCTGGTGCTGCCGCTGACGATCCCCGTGCTGATCTTCGGCGTCAGTGCCACTTACGCGGCGGTCGAGGGGCCATCGCCCTTTCTGCCGCCCTTCCTCATCCTGATGGCGCTGACCCTCTTCTTCGCGGTGATCGGACCGGTGGCTGCCGCGCTTGCGCTGCGTCACACGTCGGATTGATCGGGCACTCGATTGCGGCGTCAGGCATATCGCGGTAAGGAAAACGGCATGAGCGAAACGAGCCTTGCCATCACGAAATTCAGCGACCTCGCCAATCCGACACGGTTTCTGGCGCTGGCCGCACGCATCCTCCCGTGGATGGCCGGTTTCACGGCCCTCTGTTTTATCGTGGGGCTGTATCTCAGCTTCACGACAGAAGGCGACTACCAGCAGGGTGAAACGGTTCGCATCATGTATGTCCACGTGCCGGCCGCGTGGCTGGCGATGATGGGCTACACGATCATGAGCCTCTCGGCCGTCGGCACGCTGGTCTGGCGCCATCCGCTGGCGGATGTGTCGGCGAAGGCCGCAGCCCCGCTCGGCGCCGCCTTCACGCTGATTGCCCTGGTGACTGGGTCCCTCTGGGGCAAGCCGATGTGGGGCACCTGGTGGGTCTGGGACGCCCGGCTCACCTCCGTCTTCGTTCTGTTCCTGATGTATCTCGGGCTCATCGCCCTTAATCGCGCGATCGACGACCCTTCAAAGGCCGCCCGCGTCAGCGCCGTCCTCATTCTGGTTGGCTTCGTCAACATCCCGATCATCAAGTTTTCGGTCGAATGGTGGAATACGCTGCATCAATCCGCGAGTGTGCTGCGCCTCGATGGTCCGGCCATCGATCCCGAGTTCCTGCGGCCGCTGCTGGTGATGGCCGTTGCATTCACCGCGCTCTTCCTCACGCTGCATATCATGGCGATCCGCAACGAGATCTGGCGTCGCCGCGTCGCCGCTCAGCGTCGACTGGCCGCCCGCCTGGCAAGCCGCGAGGGATAGTCATGACACACGCTTTCTATGTCTATGGCGCCTACGGCTTTGCCGCCCTTGTCGCGGCCGCGGTTACCCTTTGGACCTGGGCCGATGGCCGCGCTCGCCGGAAGGAACTGGCAGCCCTTGAAGCCTCCGGCATCCGCCGCCGCTCGGCGCGAACAACGGATGGCCAATGAGCACCACCCCTGAAACTAACTCCGCCAAGCGCGGATTTGGACGCTATGCCGTCGCCTTGATCCCGTTGGTTGTCTTCGCCGGCATCGCAGCCACCGCAGCAAAGATGCTCTATGATCAGGACGTCCACGGCAAGAATATCTCGGAAATCCCCTCCGCACTGATCGGCACGAAGGCGCCGGCGCTGAACCTTCCGCCGCTCGAAGGTGCCAACCTGCCGGCGCTGACCGACAGTGCCATCAAGGGAAAACTGACGCTTGTCAACGTCTTTGCCTCCTGGTGCATTCCCTGTCGCGACGAGCATCCGATCCTGATGCAACTAGCAAAGGACAGCCGGCTCAATGTGGTTGCCATCAACTACAAGGACAAGAACGACAACGCGCTTCGCTTCCTCGGCGAACTCGGCAATCCCTTTACCGCCATCGGCGTCGATCCCAAAGGGCAGGCGGCCATCGATTGGGGTGTCTACGGCATCCCCGAAAGCTATCTCGTCGCCCCTGATGGCACGATCCTCTACAAGCGGGTCGGCCCGTTCGACGATGTCAGTCTCAGGGAAGGCCTCTTCCCCGCCGTGGAGACGGCGCTCGGCAAGCCGGCCTCCTGATCAGAGCGCACTCTGCCAGGTCTTGATCGCCTCGACGGGCCAGATCAGCATCAGCACGTTGAGCGTCAGGTTGTCGCGGATCAGGTAGCCGGTCAGAAGCTCGAAGAAGATCGCGATTGCGATCGTCAGTGCGACCGGCGCCCGCGAGGCGAAGAAGAACCCGATCACCATGAAGATCGTGTCCATTGCAGAATTCAGGATGCTGTCGCCGTAATAGTCGAGCGAGATCGTCGCCGTTCGATAGCGGTCGATGATGACAGGCGAATTTTCCAGCAGTTCCCAGCCGGATTCGATGACGAGCGCCAGAAGCAGCCGCATGGCAATCGGCTTGTCGCGCAAAAGAAGGTACGTAACGCCGTAGAATATGAAGCCGTGAATGATGTGAGACGGCGTGTACCAGTCGGAAATATGCTGAGAGTTACCGCTGGAATTGACGCTACCTTCCCAAAGCTTGATGTATCCGCAGGTGCAGATGGGGGTGCGGCCCATCATATATTCGGCGATGATCTGGATCAGCAGGACCGCACCGCATGCGGCGAACCAGAAGGTCTGGTGCTTGGCTCTCTCTGCCGTATCCAGTGTCGTCACTTCTCGGTCTCTCCCGCCGAGGTCACAGTGTGCTTCATGATGAGCGGCATCTGCGCCATGGTGAAGATGATGGTGATCGGCATCGTGCCCCAGACCTTGAAGGCGATCCAGAAGTCATCGGAGAAGTTGCGCCAGACGACCTCGTTCAGCACCGCCAGGAAGAGGAAGAAGATCCCCCAGCGGATCGTCAGCTTGCGCCATCCCTCGGCATCGAGCTGAAAGGCCGCATTGAAGACGTAGCCGAGCAGCGACTTGCCGAAAGCCAGGCCGCCCAGCAGCGCAACGCCGAAGAGCGCGTTGACGATGGTCGGCTTCATCTTGATGAAGGTCTCGTTCTGCAAGTAGATCGACAGCGATCCGAAGATGACGACCACGATACCCGACACGAAAGGCATGATCGGCAGATGCCCGAGAATGATCTTCGAGACCACCAGCGAGGTCACCGTCGCCGCCATGAAGAGGGCCGTCGCCACGAACAGTGGTCCGCCAAGCTCCGACAGAGCCGGAAACCTTTCGACCAGCCAGGCGCCGCGCAGGTTGGCGAAGAAGAAGATCAGCAGCGGGCCAAGCTCCAGCGCCAGCTTCAGCATCGGGTGATGCCGGTCGGCCGCGCTTGGGGTGATATCGCTCTCTGTCGTCATTCTATCTCAAATCCGTTTGTGCCACACGAGACGCTTGCCCGTGTTTGTCGGCATATCTGTGGCATTATTGGCCGAGCCCGGCAATGGCATGGGCGAAATCCTCGGCCTCGAAAGGCTCGAGATCATCGACGCCTTCGCCGACGCCGATGAAATAGACCGGCAGCTTGTGCTTGGCAGAGATCGCCACGAGAATGCCGCCACGCGCCGTGCCGTCGAGCTTCGTCATGATCAGTCCGTTCACGCCGGCAACGTTCCTGAAGATTTCCACCTGCGACAGGGCGTTCTGCCCCGTCGTCGCATCGAGCGTCTGCAGCACCGTATGCGGCGCATCCGGATCGAGCTTGCCGAGAACCCGAACGATCTTCTCGAGCTCTGCCATCAGCTCCGCCTTGTTCTGCAGGCGGCCGGCGGTATCGATGATCAACACATCGCACTTCTTTGCCTTGGCCTGCTCGAAGGCATCGTAGGCGAGACCCGCCGCATCGGCACCGAGCTTGGTGCCGATGAATTCAGACTTGGTGCGGTCGGCCCAGATCTTCAGCTGCTCGATGGCAGCGGCGCGGAAGGTATCGCCGGCGGCAACCATCACCTTGAGGCCAGCGCCCGAGAGCTTGGCCGCTAGCTTGCCGATCGTCGTGGTCTTGCCTGTTCCGTTGACGCCGACGACGAGGATGACGTGCGGCTTGTGGCTGAGATCGAGCTGCAATGGTTTGGCGACCGGCTTCAGCACCTTGGCGATCTCGCTTGCCATGATGCGGCTCACGTCCTCGCCGGTGACGTCCTTGCCGTAGCGCTCGGAGGCCAGCGTATCGGTGACGCGCATGGCCGTCTCGACGCCAAGATCGGCCTGGATCAGCAGATCCTCGAGATCCTGCAGCGTGTCGTCATCGAGCTTGCGTTTGGTAAAAAGGGCCGCGATCTGGCCGGTAAGTTGCGACGAGGTGCGGGCAAGGCCGGCGCGCAGGCGCTGGAACCAGGAAAGTCTTGAGGCAGGCACCGGAGGCGCGGACTCGGAAGCCGCGGGACCGGTGGCAAATCCCTTTGGAAGAACGGGAGTCACGGAGATATCTCCGGAAACGCTATCATCCTCCGCCGGCGTGGATACCTCATGCTCGGCGGGAGAGGCCCGATCAGCGATAGGCTGCTGTTCCACATCGGCTTCAGCTGTAAGCTCTGCAGCCGACGTCTCTTCGGTTTCGCCGAGAGATGCTAGTTCCGCGACACTATCATCCTCTGCCCCATCGCCGATTTCCGGCTGCAGGGAAGGCGCAACAGGAACCGTCTCTCCGAGCGTGCTTCCAGCAGGAGTATCGAGCTCCGCTTCGTCTACAAGCAACGAGAGCGGCACAAGACCCACATCGCCTACGTACATCTCAGGCGGCAAGACCTCGGAAACGTCGTCCTCAACGGGTGTGAACGCTTCGGCCTGCTCGGCAAGCTCCTCGATCGAGGCGTCCTCAGCTACGTCATCGGCAGGCCCGCCGGCCGTATCCACCTCTTCCGCCAGAACCAGGTCTGCGGCAACCGGAAGGTTCTCCTCGCGCGAATGCGGCTCCAGCTCGGTTTCGAGCGCTTTCGTCTCGACCGCCCCCGGCGCATGCTCTTCCTCCGGCTTGGGGCCGAAGGTGAAGACCTTTTTGATGAAATTGAACGCCATGAGGATTCCGTAAACTCAGGCCGCGTCGGCGGCCGTCAATTGCATGTCGAGGTGTTTGCCGTTGTGTCCGGTGATGACAGCCTGCACGAAGCTTCGGGGCGCAAGTCCCGCCGCTGCGACAAGCGTGAAGTTCTCGGTATGCGCCAAACCGTTGTTTTCCACCAGCAGCCATTGCTGCGTTCCGACCATTCCGTCGAGATGGGACTGATGCAGGCGATGTCCAGTGGCGCGCAGTCGCGCTGCCCGCTCCTTGACCAGCGCGCGATCGAGCTGCGGCATGCGCGCGGCAGGTGTCCCCGGCCGCGGGCTGTAAGGGAACACGTGGAGATGAGCGATATTGGCCTCTTCCGCCAGCCGCACCGCATTGGCGAACATTTCTTCGCTCTCGGTTGGAAAGCCGGCGATCATGTCCGCGCCGAAGCTCATCTGCGGCCGCAGACGGCGCACGTCGTTGACGAAAGCTAAGGCATCCGCGCTCGAATGGCGACGCTTCATCCGCTTCAGGATCATGTCGTCGCCATGCTGCAGCGAAAGGTGGAGATGCGGCATGAACCGCGCTTCGTCGGCAATGAGGTCCAACAGATGCTTGTCCGCTTCGATGCTGTCGATCGACGAAAGCCGCAGGCGGCGAATATCCGGCACCTGCTTCAACAGCGTCTTGGCAAGCAGCCCGAGCGTCGGCTCTCCGGGAAGACCGGCACCATAGCTGGTCGCGTCGACCCCGGTCAGCACGATCTCCCGGTAGCCACTTTCGACGAGTTTCCGCGCCTGATCGACAACCGCCCCCATCGGCACCGACCGCGAATTTCCTCGGCCATAGGGAATGATGCAGAAGGTGCAGCGGTGGTCGCAGCCGTTCTGGACCTGAATGAAAGCCCGCACATGACCATCGATATGCTTGACCATCTGCGGCGCCGTCTGGCGCACGCTCATGATGTCGTTGACGCGCAGCTTCTCTTCCGCCGAAACGCCGAAATCCGGCAGGGAGCGATAGGAAGCGCGCTTCAGTTTCTCCTCGTTGCCGAGGACAGCATCGACCTCGGCCATATCGGCGAAGGTTTCTTTTTCCGTCTGGGCCGCGCAGCCAGTGACGATGATGCGGGCATGAGGATTGTCGCGCCGCGCACGTCGGATCGCCTGGCGTGCCTGACGCACAGCTTCGCCGGTAACCGCACAGGTATTGACGAGGATGGCATTATTGAGCCCGGCCTTCTCGGCCTGCGCCCGCATCACTTCGGATTCGTAGGTATTGAGACGACAGCCGAAGGTGATGACCTCGACGCCGCTCACCGCGCTTCGGCTCCCGGCGCCGCATCGCGCGACCACGCACCCGTCGACGGATCGAGCGTGCCCGACCATTCCCATTCAGCCGGGCCGGTCATGATGACGTGAGCATCGCGTTCGCGCCATTCGATCGTCAGCACGCCCTGATTGGGGCTGCTTGCAACCTTCACCGCGACTTCGCGCCCGGTCCGTCCGGTGCGAGCGGCGGATACCGCCGTCGCACAAGCGGCAGAACCGCAGGCGAGCGTCAGTCCCGCGCCCCGCTCCCAGGTGCGCGTCGTGATCGAGTTCGGAGAGGTCACCTGCGCCAGCGTGATATTGGCGCGCTCGGGGAACATCGGATGGTTTTCGAGCAGCGGCCCGAAGCGGCCGAGATCGAACGACATCGGATCACGGTCGATCCAGAAGATCGCATGCGGATTGCCCATCGAAGCGACGGAGGGCGAATGCAGCACGGGATTGTCGATCGGCCCGATTTGCAGCTCGATGCGGCTGGTATCGTGGAATTCTTCGGCGAGCGGGATCTTGTCCCAGTCGAAGACCGGCTTGCCCATATCGACTGAGATCGTCCCGTCTTCATGCTCGGTGGCATTGAGGATGCCGGCCACCGTCTGGAATGTGAAAACCTTCTTGCCGGTTTCCGAAGCAAGCGCCTGCACAACGCAGCGCGTGCCGTTGCCACAGGCCTGCGCCTTCGAGCCGTCGGAGTTCAGAATATCGATCCAGGCATCTGTGCCAGCTGCCTTTGGATCATGGATCGCCATGATCTGGTCGAACTGTGTGTCGTCAGCGGCATTCAGCGCGATTGCCGCCGCAGGCGCTACCTTGTCTGTGCGGCCGCGCATGTCGACGACCAGGATCTTGTTGCCAAGCCCGTTCATCTTCGCGAATTCGACCGTTGCGCTCATAGTGTCATGTCCGTCTCTGTTTGGGCTGTATATGGCGGAAATGCGGGGGAATTACCAGTGGCTTGACTGGCGGTGGATGAGCCACACATTGCCAGAGAGGAAATGCCGTGACCTCATATTTAAGAATGAGCGCAGATATCTAGCGCTTTTCGCCGCTTCGGGGCATTCTTGCTCTGGGATGGTGCTTTTGGCAGGGAGGATCGCCGATGCGCTGCGTCACCGTACTTGGGCCCTCGCAGACGGGAAAAACGACACTCGTCGCAAAGCTGGCCTCGCTCGAGGGAACGCCCAGAAAGTCAGCCTCTCCATATGGATCAAGCCTGACGGAATTTGACTTCAAGGACGAAGCGTGGTGTGCGATCGACACTCCCGGGGCAAATGAGGCACTGGCCCTGGCGCAGGATGCCCTGCTCGTCAGCGACGCCTGTATCCTCTGCATATCGCCGACGCCTGATGAAGCCGTGCTGGCAGCACCCTATCTGCGCGCCATCGAGGCCTCCGGCACGCCCTGCCTGATTTTCATCAACAGGATGGACGAGCCGCGCGGCCGGTTGCGCGATGTCATTGCCGCACTTCAGACCTATTCCAACCATCCGCTTGTCCTGCGGCAAGTACCCATCCGCGAAGGCGACCGGATCGTCGGCAGCTGTGACCTGATTTCCGAACGCGCCTGGCGCTATCGGGAAGGTCAGCCGTCCGCGCTGATCGAGCTGCCGCAGGATGCCGTCGAGCGGGAGCACGAGGCGCGGGCCGAAATGCTGGAACAGCTCTCGGAGTTCGATGATTGGCTTCTCGAGGAGCTCATCGAAGACCGGGAGCCGGCAAGCGATACGCTGTTTACGATCTCTTCGCGCATTCTCAAGGAGAACCGGGTTATCCCCGTGCTGTTCGGCTCAGCCTCGCACAGCAACGGCATCATGCGCCTGATGAAGGCCCTTCGCCACGAAGCGCCGCCGGCAGCGGCACTGCGGTCGAGGCTCGCAGGAAGTGTGGAAGAAGCGGCCCTTTCTGCCGTGAGTTTCCACGCTTACCACAAGGCTAATGTCGGCAAGACGGTGCTGGTGCGGGCGCTCGCCGACGGCTTGAAGCAGGGCGCTCCCTTGGGCGGCGCCACGCTGGGTCCGCTGCAGGAGGCCGGCAACGGAAAGCCAATCAGCGGCAGCGTGGAGGCTGGCAGCGTCTTTGCCGCACTAAAATCCGACCATCTGCCAGCGACTGCCCTGCTGACGCAGACAGCCAGCGTCGAGCCACCCGATTGGACGACACCGCCGACACCGATGCTGGAAAGAATTCTCGTTCCCGGCAGCGAACGGGACGAAACCAAGCTTTCCGCGACGCTGGCGAAACTGGCGGAAACCGATCGCGGCTTGAAGGTGATGCAGGAGGAAGGCACAGGCGCGGCGCTGATCTGCGCCCAGGGGCCGGTCCATCTGCGTGATCTCCGCAAAACACTGTCGGAGGTCTTCCGCGTCGAAGTTTCCGAACGCGCACCAAACCCCGTCTACCGAGAAACCATTTCCAAACCTTCGGATGTGCGCTACCGGCACCGCAAGCAAACGGGCGGCGCCGGACAGTTCGCAGACGTGCAACTCAGCGTCAGGCCGAACGAGCGCGGCCAGGGCTTCACCTTCGGCGAAAGCGTCAAGGGCGGGACCGTGCCCCGAAACTACATCCCAGCTGTTGAAGCCGGCGCCCGCGAAGCCATGGAGAAAGGTCCGCTCGGCTTCCAGGTCGTCGATGTCGACGTCGTGCTGACCGACGGCCAGTATCACTCGGTTGACAGCTCCGATTTCGCCTTCCGGACCGCTGGGAAAATGGGCGTCAAGCAAGCGCTTTCACAAGCTTCCGCCGTTCTCATGCAGCCTGTGGTGCGGGTGGAGATCCATATCCCCTCGGTCTATTCCGGCGGAATGGTGACGCTCGTCTCCTCGCTCAAGGGACAGGTGCTCGGCTTCGACCGGGACGAGAACGCGAAGGGCTGGGATATATTTCGAGCGCTCGTGCCTGGCGGCGTGCTTGATGAATTGGCCCGGTCGCTCAGATCGGCAACGCAGGGCATCGGCCACTTCTCCAAGACCTTCGATCATTTCGAAGAACTCTACGGCAAGGAGGCCGACACCATCATCAATGCGCATGGTGCCGGAGCCCACGCGCATTGATCATGCCGCTGGCACGTCGAATACCTCGCCGGCTCTAAGCGGCCTGAACCGCTCCTGCGGTATTTCGCGCTCGGCCAAGGCTGTCTTTAGCGCCTTGACCGGCGTCTCGATTGCCTCGTCGGTCAGCTGGAACGTCGCAAAGTGATGGCCGGCCACATAGGCAGCATTGGCAAGCTCCATTCCCATCACCGCTTCATCAGGATTCTGATGTTGGCCCTTCATGAACCAGCGCGGTTCATAGGCTCCGAAAGGCAGGACGGCGAGGCGAAAGGCACCATGCTTCTGCTGGGCAGCCCTGTAGTTGACGCCCCCATGAAAGCCCGTATCCCCGACATGGTAGATCTTCCCGGCGGTCGTTGACAGGACGAAGGCGGCCCAGAGCGCCATGCGACGATCCCCGGTGCCGCGTGCCGACCAATGATGCACCGGCTCGGCATCGATGCGGATGCCGGCAAGCGGGATGCGCTCGCCCCAATCCATCGCCGTCACCTGCATGGTGGGAACGGCGCGACGAATGATCGTATCGTTGCCAAGCGGCGTTACGACATGCGGCCGATGCCTCGCCTGCAGCCGCCTGAGCGTCGCGACATCGAGATGATCGTAGTGGTTATGCGAAACGAGAACGAGGTCGATCGGCGGCAGGTCGTCGAACGCGATACCGGGTGCCACGACGCGCTTCGGTCCGGCGAAGGCGAAGGGGCTGGCCCGATCGGACCATACGGGATCTGTCAGGATATTGAGCCCCGCGACCTGCACCAGCATCGTCGCGTGGCCGACCATGGTTACCCGCAGATCGTCGCCATCAACGCGCGCATCCGGCTTGGCCGGTACGAAGGGGCTCGGAACCGACTTCGGCCAGCGATCGCGGTTGCCGCCAAACTGCCATCGCATCAGATCTCGAAAACCGAGAGGCTCGATACCATCCGGATTGAAGAAATGCGTGCCATCGAAGTGATCGGAGACAGGCCCTTGATAGTAGGGATTGCGTCTTTTGGCCGTAGGCATACAAAGCGATTCCGTTGCAGGGAAAGCAGATCTGGGATCGGGCGCGCGCTTTTGAAAGGTCGAAACGCCGTCTTTTCTCGGCCTTCCCTTGACTCGCGGCCCGTTTTCCTGTTTACCGCCGCTCAATCTGCGACGAGCTTCAAGACTCGAGCCACCGACCGGGACCCGTAAAGGTATAAAGAGATCCCGGAGGTCCACACCCGACAGCGCGATGCGCCCTCGGGTGCTTTTTGGCTATGCGTCTTGTTTTCGTCAAGGAAAAGCACAAGGTTTCCGTCTTCAGGAAATCACAAGGAAGAGCCGATGTTTGAGAACCTCCAGGACCGTCTTGGATCCATTCTGAATGGACTGACAGGCCGTGGCGCGCTTTCGGAAAGCGATGTTTCCGCAGCGCTGCGCGAGGTTCGCCGCGCGCTTCTGGAGGCTGACGTGGCGCTCGATGTCGTGCGCTCCTTTACCGATCGCGTCCGCGAAAAGGCCGTCGGCGCCGAGATCCTGAAGTCGATCAAGCCCGGCCAGATGGTCGTCAAGATCGTCCATGACGAGCTGATCGAGATGCTCGGCGGCGAAGGCGTCGGCGTCGACCTGCATGCGGCCGCCCCCGTCGTCATCATGATGGTCGGTCTGCAGGGCTCCGGTAAGACGACGACGACCGCGAAGATCGCCAAACGGCTCACCGACCGCGAGAAGAAGAAGGTGCTGATGGCGTCGCTTGATACGCGACGTCCGGCCGCCCAGGAGCAGCTGCGCCAGCTTGGTGTCCAGACTGGTGTCGACACGCTTCCTGTTATCGCTGGCCAGTCGCCGACCGACATTGCCGCCCGCGCCGTACAGGCAGCGAAACTCGGTGGCCATGACGTCGTCATCCTCGACACCGCCGGCCGCACGCATATCGACGAGCCCTTGATGGTCGAAATGGCCGACATCAAGAAGAAGTCGAATCCGCATGAAATCCTGCTGGTCGCGGACTCGCTGACCGGTCAGGACGCCGTCAACCTGGCGCGCAACTTCGACGAGCGCGTCGGCATCACCGGCCTCGTGCTCACCCGCATGGACGGCGATGGCCGTGGCGGTGCAGCACTTTCGATGCGCGCGGTGACAGGCAAGCCGATCAAGCTCATCGGTGTCGGCGAGCGTATGGGCGAACTCGAAGAGTTCCATCCCCGCCGTATTGCTGACCGCATCCTCGGCATGGGCGATATCGTTTCGCTCGTCGAGCGCGCCGCTGAAAACATCGACGCCGAGAAGGCGGCTGCCATGGCCGCCAAGATGGCCAAGGGCAAGTTCGATCTCAACGACCTCGCCGACCAGCTGCGCCAGATGCAGAAGATGGGTGGCATGGGCGGCATCATGAGCATGATGCCCGGCATGGCTGGGATGAAGGACAAGATGGCCTCGGCCGGTCTGAACGACAGCCTGTTCGGCCGTCAGCTCGCCATCATCGGCTCGATGACCAAGGCCGAGCGCGCCAACCCCGATATTCTCAAGCATTCGCGCAAGAAGCGCATCGCCGCCGGCTCTGGCACCGATGCCGCCGACATCAACAAGCTTCTGAAGATGCATCGCCAGATGGCGGACATGATGAAGATGATGGGCGGCAAGGGTAAGGGCGGCCTGATGAAGCAGATGATGGGTGGCCTTGCCGGCAAGATGGGCCTTGGTGGCCTTGGCGGTGGCATGCCCGATCTTTCGAATATCGACCCCAAGCAGCTCGAAGCGCTCCAGAAGCAAGCTGAAGCTGCCGGTCTAGGAAAGCCGGGCGGCGGGCTGCCCGGCCTCGGCGGTGGTGGTTTGCCGGGTCTGGGCGGCGCCAAGCTGCCGGGTCTCGGCGGTGGTTTCCCAGGCCTTCCCGGCCTGCCCAAGAAGAAGTGAAGGGGTCGCGTAGACAATGATTGATCCTGAAATCAAAGCCCAACTTTCGAACTATCGCCAGTCGATCGACAACATCGACGCCGCGCTGGTCCATATCCTGGCCGAACGCTTCCGCTGCACCAAAGAGGTCGGCGTTCTCAAGGCCAAGTACAAGTTGCCGCCGGCCGATCCGGCGCGCGAAGAATACCAGATCGAACGTCTCCGCCATCTGGCGAAGGATGCCAATCTGGATCCGGATTTCGCCGAGAAGTTCCTGAACTTCATCATCAAGGAAGTCATCCGGCATCATGAGCAGATCGCTGCAGACCACGCCGAAAACGGCGCCGCAGCAAAATGAACCATACCGCCGGATCAGGCGGTCCAGAAAAGTCCAAGGAGTAAAGAAAATGGCACTGAAAATTCGTCTCGCACGCGGTGGTTCCAAGAAGCGCCCGTACTACCACATCGTTCTCGCCGACGCCCGTTCGCCGCGCGATGGCCGCTTCCTCGAGAACCTCGGTTCCTGGAACCCGATGCTCGCCAAGGACAACGGCGCTCGCATCACGCTGAACAACGACCGCATCAAGCACTGGCTCGATCAGGGCGCACAGCCGACCGATCGCGTTCTGCGCTTCCTCAACGAAGCCGGCCTCGCAAAGCGCGATGCCAAGAGCAACCCGGAAAAGGCAAAGCCGGGCAAGAAGGCTCAGGAGCGCGCTGCTGAAAAGGCTCAGAAGGCCGCCGACGCTGCTGAAGCTGCTGCTTCCGCAGAATAATCGGGAACCTTCCCTTATCGAACGGGCGGCATGGCGACATGCCGCCCGTTTTCGTTTCCATTCCGCTGCACTTCGTTTAAGAGAAGCCCAGATTTGCGGCTTCATGTGAAGGACGTCATGCCAAAGCTTGAAAATCCGGTTCTGATGGCAACGATCGGTGGCGCCCAAGGCCTGCGCGGCGAAGTACGCGCTAAGGCCTATACCGCCGATCCGACCGCGCTCGGCGACTACGGCAACCTGCACAGCCTTGATGGCCGCACCTTCGAGATTCTCGATATCCGGGAAATGAAGAACGTCGTCGTCGTCCGATTCCGCGGCATCAACGACCGCAATGCCGCCGAGGCGCTGAACGGACTGGAGCTCTACATCGAGCGCGACAACCTGCCGGACGAGGAGCTGGAAGAAGACGAATTCTTCTACGCCGATCTCGAGGGTCTGGAAGCGCTCGACGACCAGGGCGTCAGCTATGGCACCGTGACCGGCGTTTTCGACTTCGGCGCCGGCGATCTGCTGGAGCTCAAGGGTCCCGGCAAGCGCCCGGTATTGATCCCCTTCTCTGAAGCCTCGGTTCTCGATATCGACCTTGAAAGCGGCAGGATCACCATCGATCCGCTCGCCGCTGGCCTCGTCGATAGTGAGGATGACGCACCGAACTTCACGCCCGACAAGCCGAAAAAGAAGAAGTGAGGCCGTCGATGGCGTTTCGCGCGACCGTGCTGACCCTCTATCCGGAAATGTTTCCGGGCCATCTCGGCTACTCCCTCGCCGGGAAGGCGATGGAGCGTGGCCAATGGTCGCTCGATACCCTGCAGATCCGCGACTTTGCCACCGACAAACACCGCACTGTCGATGATACGCCCGCTGGCGGCGGCGCGGGCATGGTGCTCAAGCCCGATGTTCTCGCCCGCGCCATCGACAGCACTTCCGAGAACGACAGCCGCCCCCGGCTGCTGATGAGCCCGCGCGGAAAACCGCTGACGCAGGAACGCGTACGCGAGCTTGCTTCCGGCGATGGCGTCATCATCGTTTGCGGTCGCTTTGAGGGCGTCGATCAGCGCGTCATCGATGCGCGCGAGCTGGAAGAGGTCTCGATCGGCGACTACGTGCTGTCGGGCGGCGAACCGGCTGCACTCACCATACTGGATGCGATCGTCCGCATCCTGCCTGGCGTCATGGGCAATGATCTTTCCGGACTGCACGAGAGCTTCGAAGGCGGCCTGCTCGAGCATCCGCACTACACGCGCCCACAAGTATGGGAGGGCCGCGAGATTCCGGCGATCCTCACATCGGGCAATCACGGCGCGATCGAGAAATGGCGCCGCGAGCAGGCGTTGCAGCTGACCCGGGAACGACGCCCGGATCTGCTGGAAGAATGAAAAATGCCCGGCCAAAGCCGGGCATTCGAATTTCGGGTGTCAGTTGGTAGCGCCCACCGCAGAGCCGCGTGCGCTCGCGCGCAATGCGTAGTAGACAACGCCGCCGATGCCGACGCCGAAGAACCAGCCATAGGTCCCCCACCATTCCGGCAAGATCGACGTGAACGTCGGCAGGATCGATGAGAACAGCGAGCCGACCACGAAGGCGATGAAGGCATTCGTGTGCCAGCCATTCTGGAAGCGGAACTCGCCATTCTCCTGATAAAGATCCGCGACGTTCAGCTCACCCTTCCGGATCAGATAGTAGTCGACCATCATGATCCCGAAGATCGGGCCCATCGTCGAACCGATGAAGTTGACGAAGTGCGCGGCACCCGTTTCCCACGGCGCGAACGGATAGAGCACCAGCGCAATCAGGGCCGCAATCCAACCGCCCCGCTTGAAGCTGATCTGGCGCGGGAAGACATTCGAGAAATCGAAGGCCGGCGAGACGAAGTTGGCGACCACGTTGATGCCGAGCGTTGCAACGGCGAAAGTCAGTGCCGCAAGCAGTGCCAGGAACCAGTTGTCGAACTTCGCGGAGATCGCCTCCGGATGCAGCAGTACTTCGCCGTAGACGGTGAATGCAGCCGTGGTTGTGACGCCCGCGACGAGGCAGAAGGCGAGCAGGTTGATCGGCAGACCCCAGAGATTGCCCTTGCGCAAGGTCTTGGTGTCCTTGGTGTAGCGCGAGAAATCGCAGAAATTTAGGTAGAGAGCCGCAAAGTAGGTGATCCATGTCGCGGCAACCGCGGCAAGAGCCGCGAACGAGCCAGGCTCGCCGGCGATGCCGACTTCCTTCGTCCTCTCGAGCAGAACGTCGCGTGGGATCTCGCTGCCGAAGGAGAAGGTGCCGGCCTTGACGACAAGATAAACCGCCAGGACAAGCATCATGATCCAGACAGCGGGCCCGGCCATGTCCTGAAACCTGCGCACGGTCTCCATACCACGCTGGATGATCAGGAGCTGCAGGGACCAAACGACGACGTAGCAGATGACCTCAAGCGTGGAATGACCAAGCATGTGGCTATTCTGGTGGAAGGCAAGCATGCTCTCATTGCGGATGAGAAGAGCCACGATCGCGCCCGATGCCGCCGCCGTTTGCGCGCCGTACCAAAAGCAGGCGACGACGGCGCGCACGAGCGCCGGCGCATTGGCCCCGAACGTACCGAACGAGGCGCGGGCAAGAACCGGGAACGGCACACCCGTCTTGACGCCGGCGTTGCCGACGAGACTCATGAGGAAGAAGATGACGAGCGAGCCGAAGCCGATCGCAATCACGAAGTTGATAAAGCTGCCGCACAGCAGGAAAAGGCTGGCGGCGAGATAATAACCCCAGAGGCTGTGAACGTCCGAGGTCCACACATTGAAAATACTGAAGGCGCCCCACTTCCTCTCCTGAGCGGGCGCCAAGTCCTCATTATAGAGCGAGGACGACGGATTACTTATTGTCATTCATTCCCCTCCAAAACTCCCACGGATCACAATTTGACCCAAATGAGAATCTGCTCCCCTGTTGTGCATTTGACAAATATTTAATCAAATGAGTCACAGGCTTGATATCGTGCAGCACTGGCAAAAGCCCAGTTTGGCGGTCGGCACGGCGAAATTTCCGGGCCAAAGGGGTGACAAAGCCTGCGCAATACGGTATGCGCACGCCCGGAATGGGAAAACTCCCATCAACCACGTAAAGAAAAACAGACGAATTCGCTCCTGCCCTCACCGGCAAATATCTGCGGCTCGACCAAGGATAGATCGTTCAGAGCGCTCTGGCTGTTGAACCAACAAAGAGGTTGAGTCATGAATATCATTCAGCAGCTTGAGGCCGAACAGGTCGCCAAGATCGAAGCCCAGCGCACGCTTCCGGAATTCTCCCCGGGCGACACCGTTCGCGTCAACGTCCGCGTCAAGGAAGGCAACCGTACCCGCGTACAGGCCTACGAAGGCGTTTGCATCGCTCGCTCCGGCGGCGGTCTGCAGGAGAACTTCACGGTTCGCAAGATCTCCTACGGCGAAGGCGTCGAGCGCGTATTCCCGGTCTGCTCCCCTGCTATCGAAAGCGTAGAAGTTGTTCGCCGCGGTAAGGTCCGTCGCGCGAAGCTCTACTACCTGCGCGATCGTCGCGGCAAGTCGGCTCGTATCGTCGAGAACACCGGCACCCGCGCTCGCAAGCTCAACGACGCCGAGCGTCAGGCCGTTGCCGAGGAAAAGGCACGCCTGGAAGCCGAAAAGGTTGCAGCAGCTCAGGCGCTCGCAGCCGAAAAGGCAGCACAGGAAGCTGCAGAAGCCAAGGCAGCAGCAGAAGCTGCCGCAGCAGCTGAGCCGGCAGCAGAATAAGTTTCAATCCTTCGTGATTGTCGGAAAGGCGGCCTTCGGGTCGCCTTTTTTTGTTGCTGGCAATAGCGAGTCACTGGCAGGTCGGACCGCGTAGCGGTTGGGCCTGACGTCCGGTCCTCTACCCGTCATTGTCCGAAATTCCGAACAGCCCGTGCGGAATGTATGCCGTTATCGCAAGAGCCGGTCTGACCTATTTCTGCCCTATCTTTAAACGGAGCAGATCATGTCCAATCTCGAAAAATCGGGCACATTCACGCTCGGCGACCGCACGGTGGCGCGGCTTGGCTACGGGACCATGCAACTCGCCGGCAAAGGCGTCTTCGGGCCACCGAAGGATCGTGCCGAGGCAATCGCTGTGTTACGCGAAGCAGTCGAAAGCGGAGTCAACCACATCGACACCGGCGACTTCTACGGCCCGCACGTCACCAACCAGATCATCAGGGAGGCGCTGCATCCTTATCGGGATGATCTTGTGATCGTCACGAAGATCGGAGCAACGCGTGGGCCAGACGCGTCTTGGAATCCGGCCTTCTCAAAAGAAGCGCTGACGCAGGCAATTCACGACAACCTCATGAATCTCGGCCTCGAGGTGATCGATGTAGTCAATCTGCGGGCCATGTTTGATGTCCATGGCCCGGCGGAGGGATCTCTGGAAGAACCCCTCACCATCCTCGCCGATCTTCAGCGCCAGGGCCTTGTCAGACACGTTGGCCTCTCCAACGTCACCACCAAGCAAGTCGCGGACGGCAGAAAGATCACCGAAATCGTTTGCGTTCAAAACCAGTACAATCTTGTGCACCGCGGGGACGATCCGCTGATCGAACAGCTCGCGACGGAAGGAACAGCCTATGTGCCCTTCTTTCCGCTCGGGGGCTTCTCGCCATTGCAATCGTCCACGCTGTCGGATGTCGCTGCGGAGCTTGATGCAACACCGATGCAGGTTGCTCTTGCGTGGCTTCTGCAACGCGCGCCGAATATCTTGCTCATACCCGGGACCTCGTCACGTCTCCACCTCAGGGAGAACCTCGCGGTCGCCGATATCACCTTGCCCACCGAAGCCATTCAGAAACTGGATGGTATCGCGTCTCGCTGACGACATTTGCAATCTGTCCCGCAAAAATCTTTGCATGGAAGGGCGGTCTTTGGATGGTCTTTGGACCGCCTTTTCTGTTTTTGAATGGCGACACGCGGCAATTCTCTTGCCATCCGCTTCGCAACTATGACAGGTTTCGCGGACTATATTTCGGGGAGATATTTAATGCCGTTCCGTCGCACCGTTCTTGCAGGACTGACCGCCCTTGTCCTGTCGCCGCTCGCCGCCCTCGCCGCCGACCTTCCCGACCTCAAGGGCAAGTCGGTCGTCGTCGTCACCGAGAACGCCTATCCGCCGCTACAGTTCGTCGATCCGAAGTCGGGCAAGGCGATCGGCTGGGAATATGATGCGATGAACGAGATCGCCAAGCGGCTGAACTTCAAGGTCGAGTATCAGAACACCAGCTGGGACGCGATGATCCAGGCTGTCTCCGACAACCAGTACAACATCGGCATGACCGGCATCACCATCAAGGATGACCGGAAGGCCAAGGTCGACTTCTCCGATCCCTACATGCGCTCGCAGCAGTTCATGCTGGTGCGCGGCGACGAAAGCCGCTTCACCGACGCCAAGACCTTCGGCGCCTTCAATGACGGCCTCGTCGGCGCGCAGCCGGGCACCTCGCCTTTCTACACCGCCGTCTACGAAATCCTTGATGGCAACGAGCAAAACCCGCGCGTCAAGCTCTTCGAAACCTTCGGCGCCACCGTCCAGGCGCTCAAGGCCGGCGATGTCGACGTGGTGCTGACCGACAGCGTCGCTGCCAAGGGTTATGTCGACGCCTCGAACGGCGGCCTGAAGGTCATCGGCGGTCCGCTCGGCACCGAGGATTTCGGTTTCATCTTCCCGAAGGGCTCCGATCTCGTCGCCCCGGTCAATGCCGCAATCGCAAGCCTGAAGGCTGACGGCACCTTCGACGCACTGAACAAGAAGTGGTTCCTCGACTACAAGATGGGCGAATGATCCCGTCTTCGGTTAACGCGTGATGGCTCCGCAGCCAGCCCCTGGCGGGCATGTTATGGGCGACTACCCCTGGTGGCTGGTCGCTCTTGTCGCGATCGGCATCGTCCTTGCCGTCGTCATCATCGCCAACGACATCTATGCGCAGGTCTTCCGCACCGTCTTCAATGGCGTCGGCGTTACCATCTTCGTGACGCTAGTGGGCTTTGCGCTGGCGACCCTTCTCGGCCTCGGCGTCGCGTTGCTCGGATTGTCCGACAGTGTCGCGCTCCGCCAGATCTCACGCTTCTATGTCGAAGTCATCCGCGGCGTGCCGATGCTGGTGCTGCTGTTCTACGTGGCCTTCGTCGGCGCCCCCGGCATCGTCGCCGCCTACAATTTCCTGGCCAGTCCGCTGATCCAGGCCGGCCTCAGCGAGCCTGTGATGGTGCGCGACTTCTCGCTGATGTGGCGGGCCATCATCGCGCTGATGATCGGCTACTCCTCCTTCATCGCGGAAGTCTTCCGTGCCGGGATCCAGTCGGTCGATCACGGCCAGATCGAGGCGGCCAAGGCGCTCGGCCTGTCGCGCTATCACCGCTTCCGCTTTGTGGTCTTCCCGCAGGCGATCAGGGTGATCTTCCCGCCGCTGTCGAACGATTTCGTGGCGATGGTCAAGGACTCGTCGCTGGTCTCGGTGCTCGGCGTCTCCGACATCACCCAGATGGGCAAGATCTACGCCTCCGGCTCGTTTCGCTTCTTTGAAACCTATTCGATCGTCACTTATATCTACCTCATCCTGACGATCGGTTTGTCGCTTGCCCTGAGGCAGGTGGAGAAACGGATGCGCGGGAAAGACCGGCGTTAGCGGCCGAATGATTCGAATTGCCGCCGTCGCGAAAAATTGGTATGTGACAGCGCATGGAATCCAAGTTCAGTTGCATTGGGGCGCATATTTTCGTGCTGCAGGATCATTACCGCCTGCCGGCACGCTTCTTTGCGGCCGTTTCCGGTGCACTCAACAGCCGACTTCGTTGATCGAATGACGGCCCGGCGGGCCTCACCGCCACCAGCTCCATTTTTCCATACGCATCCAAGAACGGACCTACCGCCATGAGCGCACCGCGTACCCTTTACGACAAGATCTGGGACGACCACCTGGTCGATCAGCAGGACGACGGCACCTGTCTCCTCTACATCGACCGCCACCTGGTCCACGAAGTCACCTCGCCGCAGGCCTTCGAAGGCCTGCGCATGACTGGCCGCAAGGTTCGCGCGCCGGAAAAGACGCTGGCTGTGGTCGACCACAACGTCCCGACGTCGCCTGATCGCCATCTCGGCATCAAGAACGAAGAGAGCCGTATCCAGGTCGAGCAACTCGCCATCAACGCCGCCGAATTCAATGTCGAGTACTACTCGGAAAACGACAAGCGCCAGGGCATCGTTCACATCATCGGACCGGAACAGGGCTTCACCCTGCCCGGCATGACGATTGTCTGCGGCGACAGCCACACCTCGACGCATGGCGCCTTCGGCTCGCTCGCCCATGGCATCGGCACGTCTGAGGTCGAGCACGTGCTCGCCACCCAGACGCTGATCCAGAAGAAGGCGAAGAACATGCTGGTGCAGGTCGACGGCGTACTGCCGGCTGGCGTCACCGCCAAGGATATCGTTCTCGCCATCATCGGTGAAATCGGCACCGCCGGCGGCACCGGCTACGTCATCGAATACGCCGGCGAAGCCATTCGCGCGCTGTCGATGGAAGGCCGCATGACCATCTGCAACATGTCGATCGAAGGCGGCGCCCGCGCCGGCCTGATCGCGCCTGACGAGACCACCTTCGAGTACATCAAGGGCAAGCCGCGCGCGCCGAAGGGCGAGGCGCTGGAGCAGGCAATCGCTTACTGGAAGACCCTGAAGTCGGACGAAGGCGCGCATTTTGACCGCGTCGTGAAGCTCAACGCCGCTGAACTGCCGCCGATCGTATCCTGGGGCTCTTCGCCGGAGGACGTCATTTCCGTTCAGGGCGTCGTTCCGAACCCTGATGAAATCCCGGAAGAGACGAAGCGCGCTTCCAAGTGGCGTGCGCTTGATTACATGGGCCTGAAGCCCGGCACCCCGATCACCGAGATCAACATCGACCGCGTCTTCATCGGCTCCTGCACGAACGGCCGCATCGAAGACCTGCGCGCTGTTGCCAAGGTCGTCGAGGGCAAGACCGTTGCCTCGACCGTCAACGCCATGATCGTTCCGGGCTCCGGCCTCGTGAAGGAGCAAGCGGAGAAGGAAGGCCTCGACAAGATCTTCAAGGCAGCCGGCTTTGACTGGCGCGAGCCGGGCTGCTCCATGTGCCTCGCCATGAACGACGACCGCCTAAAGCCCGGCGAACGTTGCGCCTCGACCTCGAACCGCAACTTCGAAGGCCGCCAGGGCTTCAAGGGTCGTACGCACCTGGTGTCTCCAGCGATGGCCGCCGCAGCGGCGATCGCCGGCCACTTCGTCGATATCCGCGAGTGGAACTAAGCATAAAGGCCTCCCCTTCGGAAACGAGGGGGAGGCTATCTCAGCAGACACCGGACGTATTCGGTGCGACAATAGCCGCGTTCGACCCCCCTGGCTCCTTTCAGGTGAGCATATGAGCGCCGCAAAACCCTCCACCAAACGACGCCTGCTTCTTCTTCGTCACGCCAAATCCGCATGGCCGGAGGACGTGGCCGACCACGACCGCCCGCTGGCCGGCCGTGGAGAAAAGACAGCGCCATTGATGGGCCGCTACCTCGCGCGTGAAAAGCTTATTCCCGATCTCGTGCTTGTATCGTCCGCGCGCCGCACGCAGCAGACCTGGAAACTCGTCGCCAAAAAGCTGCCGCCCTCGATCGCAAAGCAGGATTCGGAGGACTTGTACGAAGCCTCTGCGGCGAAGATCGCTGCCGTCGTACAGTCGATCGATCCATCGGTCCGGACCCTCATGTTGATCGGACACAATCCCGGTTTTCAGGATCTTGCGGATGGCCTGATCGGTGCAGGCGACCCGGAGGCATGTGTTGGCATCAGGGAGAAATTCCCGACAGCCGCACTTGCCGTCATCGAGTTCGATGTGGATCGCTGGAAAGGGCTAAAGCCAAAGAGCGGCACACTGGAGCGGTTCGTCACGCCGCGTTCGCTCGCCTGAGCGAAAACTGCGTCTCCCTCCTCCCCGCATAGAGAGGAGGGAGCGCAAAGTTCAGATCAGAAATTGGCCGTGTACGGATCCGGCCCCATGCGGGCGCTCTTGTCGTCAAGCTTGGCAATCGCCGCCATGTCGGCTGCATCCAGCTTGAAATCGAAGACCTTGAAATTCTCCTCAATGCGCGACGGCGTCACCGACTTCGGAATGACGACGAGACCGCTGTCGATGTGCCAACGGATGATGACCTGCGCGGGTGTCTTTCCGTGCTTCCTGGCGATCTCCCCAATCGTCGCATCGGCGATCAACTTGCCCTGACCGAGCGGGCTCCAGGATTCGGTGGCAATGTTCAGCTTCTTGTGCGCTTCCTGCGCCGCCCGCTGCTGGAAATCCGGATGCAGCTCGATCTGGTTGATGACAGGGACGACACCTGTATCGCCGATGATCTGTTCGAGATGGTCGGGATAGAAGTTGGAAACGCCGATCGAACGAGCGCGGCCCTCTTCCCGGATCTTCACGAAGGCCTTCCAGGTTTCGCGATAGAGCGCACGCTGCGGCGACGGCCAGTGGATGAGGTAGAGATCGACATAATCAGTACCGAGCTTCCTCAGGCTGCCTTCGAAGGCGCGCATGGTCGCGTCGTAGCCCTGGTCGGTGTTGCGGAGCTTGGTGGTGACGAAAATGTCCTTGCGATCGAGGCCGGACGAGCGGATACCCTCGCCGACGCCTTCCTCGTTGTCGTAGCCGGACGCCGTGTCGATGTGGCGATAGCCGGCGGCAATGGCCGTGCGCACCGTCGGTGCCGCAATCTCCTGGGGCGTCTGCCACACGCCGAGACCGACCTGGGGAATGGAATGTCCGTCATGGAAAGTGATGATGGGTTGCTGTGCCACAATATGTCTCCGTAATTTTGAAGAATTGGACGAGGCATGATTGAATCCGCTTCTTGCGGATTTCCCTGCGCGCATTTCAGCCGTGCGCCGGTCGAAAGGGCATATAGGTAAGCGGGACTGGTTTATCACCCCCGAGCGTCAAAGAACACGAACGACAGTGCCTCTGCGCATGAAGGGCAGACGCTGCATATCGCGCGGATGAACGGCGACGCAGCCGGCGGTCGGCTCGTAACCCGGCCTGATCAGATGGAAGAAAATCGCGGAGCCCCGATTGCGCGCCCGAGCAGTGACGTTCCAGTCGAGCACGAGGCAGATGTCGTAGAGGCCGTCCTTGCGCTTCATCTCCTCATGGCTGCGGCCGAAGGGCGCCCGGACCAGGCGATTGTAATTGGCGTCGTCCGGCTGGTCGCACCAGAGCATATCCTCACGGATGCGGCGAATTGCAAGCGGCGTCTCCAGATGTGTGGGCCGGTCGCCGCGGCGGAAGCCGGAAAGCAGCTTCATCGAGGCGATAGGGGTGGCGCCATCTCCCTCGCGCTTGAGAACCGTTCGGCCTGAACGACCGATCGCTGCAGGCACCCTGAGGGCGCCGAACTGGATCAAAGCCCTGCTTTTTTGCCGGGCGCAGGACGAACGAGGAGGGTCGTCGACTTTATCCGCGTCGGACGCCTTGTTTTCTCCATTTTTCTCACATGTGTTTGCGATTGCTAGGTTTGTGATTGAGATCACATAGCATCGTATACGACAACAGCTCGGTCACCCGATCTTTGCCAATGCCGGAAAATTGGCGTAGGAGTGAGGGACCGTAGGCGAGGGAAAGAGCCGCATGACCGCACGCACCATTCTCTTGGTGGATGATGATGACGACCTCCGCGAGACACTCACGGAGCAGCTTTCGCTCTATGACGAATTCACGGTCCTCCAGGAAACGACAGCGGCCAAGGGTGTCGAGCGCGCGCGATCAACGCCGATCGACCTGTTGATCATGGATGTGGGCCTGCCTGACATGGACGGCCGCGAAGCCGTGAAGCTGCTGCGCAAGGGCGGCTTGAAAGCCCCGATCATCATGCTGACCGGCCATGACACGGACTCGGATACGATCCTGGGCTTGGAGGCTGGCGCCAACGACTACATCGCGAAGCCCTTCCGCTTTGCCGTCCTGCTTGCCCGCATCCGCGTGCAGCTGCGGCAGCACGAGCAGAGCGAGGACGCCACCTTCAATGTCGGCCCCTACGTCTTCAAGCCGAGCCAGAAGCTCCTGACGATGGACAGCGGGCAGAAGATCCGTCTGACCGAAAAGGAAGCCGCGATCATTCGCTACCTCTATCGCGCGGAGCAAAAGGTCGTCACCCGTGACGTGCTGCTGGAAGAGGTGTGGGGTTACAATTCGGGGGTGACGACACACACCCTGGAAACCCACGTTTACCGTCTCCGCCAGAAGATCGAACGCGATCCCTCCAACGCCGAGATTCTGGTAACGGAAAACGGCGGCTACAAGATCATACCGTAGCATGGCCCTAAACGACGACATCAGGCTACTGTCGCAGCTGCCGCTGTTCCACGGCATGTCCGAGGATCAGCTGCGTCTGATCGCCTTTGGTGCGGATCGCCGCGTCATGTCGGCCGGCCAGATGCTCTTTCGCGAGGGCTCGCCGGCAGAAAGCGCTTATGTGATCCTCAGCGGCAATGTCGAACTCAGCCGCACCGGTCGCGACGGTCAGCCCGAGATCCAGAACACCGTCGGACCCGGCACGCTTCTATCCGAACTTGCCCTGATCACCTTGGTCGAACGCAAGTTTACGGCCGTTGCAACGGAAGACACGAGCATCATCCGCATCACACGCTCGCTCTTCCATCGGTTGATCGAGGAGTATCCGGATGCAGCCCGGCTGATCGAAAGCCGCATCCGCGACAATATTGCCGAGCTTGCGGCCCGAGCCGCGGCCCAGCTTCACCGTTTTATCTGACAGATCAGAGATTGAAGTGCGCCGTGACAGGCACGTGGTCGGACGGCCGCTCCCAGCCGCGCGCTTCCTTCAGGATGTCGATGCGCTGCAGGTGTGGCCCAAGATCCTTTGAGCTCCAGATGTGGTCAAGGCGACGGCCGCGATCGGCCGCTTCCCAGTCCTTGGCGCGATAGCTCCACCAGGTATAGAGCTTTTCGTTCTCAGGCACGTGCTGCCGCATCAGGTCGAGCCAGGCGCCGCGCTGCATCACCTCGAGAAGGCCCTCTGTCTCCACCGGCGTGTGGCTGACGATCTTCAGCAACTGCTTGTGGGACCAGACGTCATGCTCAAGCGGAGCGATGTTGAGGTCGCCGACAAGGATTGACGATGTATTCGCCTCACCATTTGCCTTGAGCTGCTTCATTTCCTCGATGAAATCGAGCTTGTGGCCGAACTTCGGATTGATCTCCCGATCCGGTTCGTCGCCTCCGGCCGGCACGTAGAAGTTATGCAGCCGAATACGCCGGCTACTGCGCTCGAAGATGGCCGAGATGTGCCGCGCGTCGCCGACGTTGCAATAGTCCTGCCGGTGGTCCTCGACCAACGGAACGCGCGATGCGATGGCAACACCATGATAGCCCTTCTGACCATGGATGATGATGTGTTCGTAGCCCATCGCGCGCAATGGCGAGGCAGGAAACAAGTCGTTCGGAACCTTCGTTTCCTGGAAGCAAAGGATGTCTGGCTTATGTTTGAGGACGAATTGCTCGACGATCGGCATGCGCAGCCGCAGAGAGTTGATATTCCACGTCGTAACCGAGAAGCTCATTCCATCGTTGCCTTTCAAAACCGGACGAACTGGCTTTAGAGCAAAGGCTTTGCCGATGGAACGGATGCGCGCAAAGAAAAACGCCCCGCGAGATCGCGAGGCGTTCTTCTCATAAAACAGCTGAAATCAATCTCGGTAAGCGGCCGTTCCCGGGATTACCTCGTACGGTACCCTGAACACCTTGTCGTCGAACTGGACGCCAGTCTTGACGTTGAACACCATCACCGAAGTGTCTTTACCCTGATTGTCGGTAATCGTCCACTGGCGGAGATCGTAGGTCTTCGGGTCGAACATCATCGTAATTGTCGAGTTACCGAAGATCGTGTTGTTGCCAAGGGCGATCGTCGTCAGGTCGGATTCCTGCTTCACGCTCTTCACCGAGCCGGCCGAGAGATCGATCCGTTGCGCCAGCAGCAGGCTGAGCGGCGTCTTCGACAATGGGTAGAGATCCCACGTCTTGAGCTTCATATTTCCAACAGCGACGTTCTTGCCGTCCGCGATGACACGGATCGGTGACGGATTGTCATAGTTGAAGCGCAGTTTGCCGGGGCGCTGAATGTAGAACTTTCCGCCGGTCTGCTCGCCACGCGGGCCGAATTGAACGAATTCGCCCTGCATCGTAGCGACGCTCGAAAAGTGATCCGCGATCGCCTGCGCGGTGCTGGCACCTGAAGCAGCGGATGCCGCTTGCGCATAGGCAGCAATCGGAATCGCAGACGCCGCAGCGGCGGCCAGCGAGCCGAGAAGATGGCGCCGGCTCAGCGAGATGCGATCCAAGATGGAATCGGAGTTGTTCATCTATGTCTCCTTTATGCAATTCGAATGCTGCGGAAACGCGGCGCCTTCATGGCGTAGTTCGCAGACCTGCATAAACTAACGGTTTCAGCGCGATCAGGTTTCCGTGATCCCGGCGTCATTTCGATCGCTGTCGACCTCAACGGTCCAGAATATCGTCTTCGGTCGGAACCAGGATCTCGCGTTTTCCAGCATGGTTGGCGGGACCGATGATGCCTTCCTGCTCCATCCGCTCGATCAGTGATGCGGCGCGATTGTATCCAATGCCAAGTCTACGCTGAATATACGACGTTGACGCCTTTCCGTCACGCAGAACGATGGCGACAGCCTGGTCGTACGGATCGTCGGAATCGGAGAGATTGGACGTCCCTGCCGGACCGCCGCCGTAGTCGCCATCTTCGTCGTCATCGGCGGTGATGGCGTCGAGATATTGCGGCGAGCCCTGAGTCTTCAGATAGGAGACAATCTCCTCCACTTCCATGTCGGCAACGAACGGACCATGGACGCGCTGAATGCGCCCGCCGCCGGCCATATAGAGCATGTCACCCATGCCGAGCAGCTGCTCGGCGCCCTGCTCTCCGAGGATGGTGCGGCTGTCGATCTTCGACGTCACCTGGAAGGAGATGCGCGTCGGGAAGTTTGCCTTGATCGTGCCCGTGATGACATCGACGGACGGACGCTGGGTCGCCATGATGACGTGGATGCCGGCCGCGCGTGCCATCTGCGCCAGGCGCTGCACCGCACCTTCGATATCCTTGCCGGCGACCATCATCAGGTCGGCCATCTCGTCGATAATGACGACGATGTAAGGCATGGGCTGCAGGTCGAATTCTTCCGTCTCGTACATCGCTTCGCCGGTATGGCGGTCGAAACCGGTCTGGACAGTGCGCGAGATCACCTCGCCCTTGGCAAGCGCCTGCTCGACGCGGCTGTTGAAGCCGTCGATATTGCGGACGCCGATCTTCGACATCTTCTTGTACCGCTCTTCCATCTCGCGGACGGTCCACTTGAGCGCAACGACTGCCTTCTTCGGATCCGTCACAACAGGCGAGAGAAGGTGCGGAATGCCGTCGTAGACGGACAATTCGAGCATCTTCGGATCGATCATGATCAGGCGGCACTGCTCCGGCGTCATGCGGTAGAGCAGTGACAGGATCATGGTGTTGATGGCGACCGACTTACCGGAACCGGTCGTACCGGCAACCAGCAAGTGCGGCATCTTCGCCAGATCAGCAATCACGGCCTCGCCGCCGATCGTCTTGCCGAGTGCCATGGCAAGCTTGGCCTTGGAGCCCTCGAAGTCGCGGGAAGCGATGAGTTCACGCAGATAGACGGTTTCCCGCGTGGAGTTCGGCAGTTCGATGCCGATCGCGTTGCGACCCGGCACGACGGCGACGCGGGCAGCGATCGCGCTCATCGAACGGGCAATATCGTCGGCAAGGCCGATAACGCGGGACGACTTGATGCCCGGCGCAGGTTCCAGTTCGTAAAGCGTGACGACCGGACCGGGGCGAACGTGGATGATCTCGCCCTTGACGCCGAAATCCTCGAGCACGCCCTCGAGCATGCGCGCATTCTGTTCCAGCGCGTCGGCAGATAGTGTCGAATCTCGCACGACATTCTTCGGTTCCGCGAGCAGGTGCATCGACGGAAGCTGGAAGCCTTCAGGACGAATGAACGACCCCTGCTGCTCCCGTTCGAGACGCGCACCAGGTTTCGGCCGCGCCGGAGGCTGCACGACGCGCGGTTCCGCGCGCCCGGTCGCCTTGGCCGGCGCGCGCATCATCCAGTCATCGTCATCGGGCAGGATATCGGCCGGCCGCGGCGGCATGTCGTCGAAAGGCAGATCGTCGTCATCGTCATCATCATCAAGCGAAACGGACGGAGTAGAAACAACGCGGCGCTGCGAGGCAGCGCGCGGCTCCATTGATGGCTCCATGCGATCGCCACGCCCGGCCGGCGCCTTGGCGCGAACCGGCTCGTTCAGCTTGCCAAACTCGTCGTCGTTGAAGTCGTACGGCGACTCGAAATCATCCTGCCGGCGCTTGCGCGGACCCATGCCGAGCAGCCGGCGTATTCGGGCCTGGCTCATGTACCAGGCGTGCGTCAGCGCACCGAAGGCAAGCCAGCCGCCTTCATCGTCATCTTCATCTTCGTCGCCGACCGAGCGCAGCTTGGAGCGAGTGCTTGCGTAGGCTTCCTCGGCTTCCTCTTCATCGTCCTCGCTGCGACCGACGATGCCGGCAGCAAACAGCATCATCCAGACGGTCGGGACAGCGAATACGCAACCGACGGCAGTCGCAAAAGCGCCCGTCGGATAGGCACCGACGAACAAGGCAGGAAACCGCAGGATCATGTCGCCGATAACGCCGCCGATGCCATTCGGGATCGGCCAGGTGAGCGGTGGCGGGAAGCAGCCAATAACGGCGGAGGAGAGCACGGAACCCAAGGCCCAGGCTGCGGCGCGCGCGGGAATGCGGCTGAAACGCCTGCCTGAGATCAGAGCGAGAGCCCAAGCGACAACCGGCAGAAGCGCCACGACACTGGCCAGGCCAAAGAATTGCATGGCGATGTCGGCGAACGCGGCGCCGCCATAACCCAGGATGTTCGTCGGTTGGTTTCCGGTCGCATAGGAATAGCTCGGGTCCGCGACGTTCCAGGTCGCGAGCGCTGCGACCGCCAATGCGAGCAGCAGGAAGATGGCGAAGCCAAAAAGGGTCTGCGCCTGCCGGAACATGAAACCCGAGAGGGAAAAACGGTCCGGCCGGCCATCCATTGCTGGCGATGTGCTTCTTGCCATGTGTGTACCCGTCCAATGCGTGAGAGCGTTCGAATCGCCAAGCGTCTGCGCTCAGTACCTTCGCCCCACCTAATCAGAGGACAGTTAAAGCGGTATTAACCATGCCGCCCCCACATCTTGCAGCGGAAAATAAAAAAGCCCGAACCTATGGAGGTCCGGGCCAAGAGCGGTCTACTCGGATGAATAGGCCGCGACGGGCTGTTCAGCGGCGCCGGCTTGCGCGAGCGCCGCAATGCCTTGATTACGCGTGGTAAGCGGCCTCGCCGTGAGTCGAAAGGTCGAGACCTTCGCGCTCGGCTTCAACAGAGACGCGCAGACCGATGACGACATCAACAATCTTGTAGAGGATCAGGGAACCGATACCCGACCATGCGATCGTTGTCAGGACGCCCTTCAGCTGAGCGAAGACCTGCGTCGCCGTGCCCGGATAGCCGGCGGCGAAATCGGCCGTCGAGTAGTCGACAATGCCTGCCCCGCCGAGTGCCGGGTTGACCAGGATACCGGTGCCGATGGCGCCAAGGATACCACCGATGCAGTGAACACCGAAGACATCAAGCGAGTCGTCGTAGTTGAACTTGTTCTTCACGACGTCAACGAAGAAGTAGCAGACCGGCGAGACGATGAGGCCGAGAACGATCGAACCCATTGGGCCGGCGAAGCCAGCTGCCGGGGTAACGGCAACGAGACCAGCGACAGCGCCCGAAGCTGCACCGAGCATTGAAGCCTTGCCGCGGGTGAAGTTTTCAACGAGGCACCAGGACACAGCGGCAGCAGCCGTTGCGACAAAGGTGTTGATCATCGCGAGCGAGGCGTAGGCATTTGCTTCGAGGTTCGATCCGGCATTGAAGCCGAACCAGCCGACCCACAGAAGCGAAGCACCGACCATCGTGAGGGTCATGGAGTGCGGTGCCATGATTTCCTTCTTATAGCCCGTGCGCTTGCCTAGCATGATGGCGCCGATCAGACCGGCAATACCGGCATTGATGTGGACGACCGTGCCGCCGGCGAAGTCGAGCGCTCCGTAGGAGAAGATCAGGCCAGACGGCGAGGTGTAGGAGCTTGGGCCACCCCAGAACCAGACCATGTGTGCCATCGGGAAGTAGACGAAAGTGACCCACAGAACCACGAACAGCATGACGGCCGAGAACTTGATGCGCTCGGCAAAGGCGCCGACGATCAGGGCTGGCGTGATGCAGGCGAAGGTCATCTGGAAGCAAACGAAGGTCAGCTCGGGAATTGCAACGCCCTTCGTAAAGGTCTCTGACAGGGTGGTCGTGTCGACGCCTGCAAGGAATGCCTTCGAGAAGCCGCCGACGAAGCTGTTGAGCGAACCGCCGTCCGTAAAGGCCAGCGAATAGCCGTAGGTAACCCAGATGATCATGACCACGGCCGTGATCATGAAGACCTGCATGAGAACGGAAAGCATGTTCTTGGCGCGGACGAGGCCACCGTAGAACAGGGCGAGGCCCGGAATTGTCATCAGCAGGACAAGCACGGTGGAGATGAGCATCCACGTGTTGTCACCCTTGTCGACCGTCATCGCAGGAGCAGCAGCGGCGGCAGCAGGCGCAGCGGTCGTGGCGGCATCCTGCGCGAAGGCGGCAACCGGCGCGAGCAGCGCGGTAGGCGCAGCAGCAAGCCGCGCATATGTGGAGGAAAATTTCGAGATTGACATTGAAAGAGGCTCCCTTGCTCTGCCGCTCTTACAGCGCTTCTGTGTCGGTTTCGCCGGTGCGGATGCGCACGGCATGGTCGATCGAATAAACGAAGATCTTGCCATCGCCGATCTGGCCGGTCTTGGCGGATGACACGATGGCCTCAACGGCCTTGTCGACGAGTTCGGAAGCAACCGCGATTTCGATCTTGAGCTTCGGCAGGAAGCTCACCGCATATTCGGTGCCGCGATAAATCTCAGTATGCCCCTTCTGGCGCCCGTATCCCTTCACTTCGGTCACGGTCAGGCCCTGGATGCCGATCGCCGTGAGGGCTTCGCGCACCTCGTCCAGCTTGAACGGCTTGATAATGGCCATCACAATTTTCATCTGGTTTCCCATCCTTCGTTATCCTCGGCGCGGAGCCGACTCTCCTTGCCGCTGACGTTCACGAACAGCGACCGGGGATATACATTCAAGGAGCGTGCCAGATTCCCACGAGGAAGCTAACCTATTGAAATATAATGGTTATATAAAGCGGCACTAATAAACAGGCAAATGACTGCCCAATAATCGCTCAAAAAATACCCAAATGAACAAATGTGCCTACAATTTATTCATTTGCCCTTTTACGAATCAGCCCCTCCTGCGCCACCGACGCAATCAGGGTACCGTCCCTCGTAAACAAGCTACCGCGAGTGAGGCCCCTCGCGCCGGAAGCCGAAGGACTGTCCTGCGTATAAAGAAGCCAATCGTCGAGTTTGGTTGGCCGATGGAACCACATCGAGTGATCGAGGCTCGCAACCTGGATCGTCTGATCGAAGATCGACGTTCCATGCGGATAAAGCGATGTATCGAGCAGGGTCATGTCGGAAAGATAAGCCAGGATCGCCGCCTGATAATAGCGATCGTCGGGAACCGGCCCCGTCGCCCGCACCCAGACATGCTGAACCGGATCGAGCTTCTCATCCGAGAAATAATGAGTCAGCGATATCGGCCGGATCTCGATCGGCCGTTCACGCTCCCAATACTTGCGAATCGGTGCCGGCGCGTTGGCAAGAAACTGTGCTGCGATCTGCCGTTCATCGAGCAGCTTCTCAGGAGCGGGAACATCCGGCATGAGGATCTGGTGGCCGAAGCCGGGCTCCTCGATCTGGAATGAGGCAGAGAGAGCGAATATCGCCTCTCCATGCTGGATGGCGACGGCGCGGCGTGTATTGAAACTCGACCCATCGCGGATCCGCTCGACCTGATAGACGATCGGCACCGAAGGATCGCCAGGGCGCATAAAATAGGCGTGCAGCGAATGTACAATGCGGTCGCGCGCCACCGTGCGCTGTGCTGCCATCAGGGCCTGTGCGATCACCTGACCGCCAAAAACACGCTGCCAACCAACCTGCGGGCTGCGTCCACGAAAGATGTCGACCTCGATCGGTTCAAGGTCCAGCGTGGAAAGCAGCGTCTCCATCGCAGTTGGTTTTTCGGTGTCACGCGTCATTTTGTATAGCTCCGGACGGTAGGAAGTGCGGCAGCGATGATCTATATAGATCAATACGATATTCACAAGAAACGGAACGAAACTCCATGCGGGACATGCTGGTTGTAGGCGCAGGTTATGTCGGTCTTTCCGCGGCCGTAGCGGTCAAGCAGGCAGCACCTCATCTCGATATCGCGGTCGTCGAGGCAGCACCTGCGGGCGTCTGGCAGAAGGACATGCGTGCCTCGGCGATTATCGCCGCCGCCACCCGGATGCTCGAGGTTTTCGGCATCTGGGATGAGATCGAGCCCGAGGCGCAGCCGATCACCAAGATGATCGTTACCGATTCGAAAACCGCAGATCCCGTACGGCCGGTTTTCCTGACCTTCGATGGCGAAGTGGAGGATGGACGGCCCTTCGCGCACATGATTTCGAATGTCACGCTCGTGCGGGCGCTGCGGGGCGCATGCGAGCGTCTTGGCATCGAAATTCGCCACGGCTTCAGCGCAACCGGTCTCTCCGTGGAAGATACGCACGCAACCGTCACCGCCTCGGATGGCAGCGTGTTGGAAGCCCGACTTGTTGTCGCCTGCGACGGCGTCCGCTCACACTTAAGGGATCTGGCAGGCATCAAGACCGTGTCCTGGGATTATGGTCAGTCGGGAATTGTCACAACGGTCGAGCATGAGCGTCCGCATCACGGCTGCGCGGAAGAGCATTTCCTTCCGTCTGGCCCGTTTGCGATCCTGCCGCTGAAAGGAAATCGCTCTTCGCTCGTCTGGACGGAGCCAACGTCGGAAGCAAACCGTCTCGTCACGTCCGACGATCTCATCTTTGAAGAGGAACTGGAGCGCCGCTTCGGTCACAAGCTTGGCACGTTGAGGACTGTCGGTGACAAGCGCGCCTTCCCGCTCGGATTGACGCTGGCGCGGGCATTCGTCGCTCCGCGTGTAGCGCTCGCCGGCGATGCGGCCCATGGCATCCATCCGATTTCCGGCCAGGGCCTGAACCTCGGCTTCAAGGATGTCGCAGCCCTTGCCGAAACCGTTGTCGAGGCCGATCGGCTTGGCCTTGATATCGGCTCGATCAACATTCTCGAGCGGTATCAGGTATGGCGTCGCTTTGACACCTTCCGTATGGGCGTCACGACCGACGTACTCAATCGGCTCTTTTCGAATGACCTGGCGCCGCTGCGCATCGCCCGCGATTTTGGCCTCGGCGTCGTCGATCGGCTTCCCGGCCTGAAGTCGTTCTTCATCGGCCAGGCGGCAGGCACCACAGCCAAGGACAATCCTCGCCTGCTCGCAGGACAGACGATCTAGTCAGTCGTCCAGTCCACGGGCCTCCGAGACCAGCATGATCGGAATGCCATCACGGATCGGATAGGCGAGGCGCGCCTTCTCCGACACGAGTTCATTGTGTTCGCGGTCGTAAGTTAGCCTGCCCTTGGTCAGAGGGCATACCAACAGTTCGAGAAGCTTCGGATCAACGCGGCTGAGTTTTTCGTCCATGAACCTTTTTACTGCAGAACGGTGTCCGAGTCACCGAACACGCGCGCCAGCACGATCTCGGTGATCGCGATCAGCGTTTCCGCTCGTGTCTTGAGGTCGGGCGCCTCCAGAAGCGCCTGCTTCTCGGCAGGCCCGAAGGGCGACATCATCGCCAGCGAATTGACGAGCGTCAGGTTGCTGGCGCGCTCGACGCTTTCCCAATCGGCCTCGAGCTTGTTTGCATCGAGATAGGCCTTGAAAGCAGCCAGAAGCGCGGCGCGATCGACGGCGTCCTCCTCATCGCGTGCCGAAAGATCGGCAATGAACGGCGCAATGCGGAAGGTCCGGAATGGATTGTGGGTCTCGCGCTCCTCTAGAAGGCGAAAGCGGCAGATGCCGGTGAGAGAAACAATGTAGCGACCATCCCCTGTTTCGGCGAAGGATGTAATGCGTCCAAGGCAGCCAACCGGGGCCAGAACCTCGCCCTGCCCTTCCTGGTCCCCCAAAGCGGGCTGGACCATGCCGATCAGTCGATTTCCCGACAAAGCGGCGTCGAACATCGCGAGATAACGCGGCTCGAAGATGTTGAGAGGTAACTGGCCTGTGGGCAACAGAAGCGCACCGCCAAGCGGAAAGACAGCGATCGTATCGGGCAGATCACCGGGCTTTAAGTATCGTGCATTCCCCACTTGCATAGAGACTGGTCCTGCGTCACCCGCGGGCGCGACAGGATGCGCCCGCACAATCGGGAATGTGGGGCCCGCCCCCGAAAACGCAAGGGCGGGCGATCGAAACTTGAAGCCCGAATTACGAAAATAGCATGGCCGAGAGCTTGCGCCGCGCCGAAACCGTCGCAGGATCCTTGAAGCCCCAGACGTCGAAGAACTGCAGCAGTTGCCGGCGAGCGCCATCGTCGTCGAAAACGCGGTCCTTGCGCATGATATAAAGCAGATGCTCTGCCGATTCTTCGCGCCGACCCTCGACGTTGCGGATTTTGGCAAGCTTCAGGCGGGCCTCATGATCGTCGGGATTTCGCGCTAGGTCCTGCTCCAAAGCGACGGGATCACCAAGCTTGCGCGCCTCCTCGATCTGATCGAGCTTCTTCGATACCGCCTGGATCGCCGGGTCCTTCGCCATCTCCTCAGGCAGGTCAGTCAGCGCCTCGCGCGCACGCTCGTGCTGGTTTGCGGCAATCATGCATTCGGCCATTCCCGCCAAAGCCTTCGCATTCTCGGGATCGGCCTGCATGACGGCGCCGTAAAGCTGTGCGGCACCATTGATATCGCCCAATGCCAACAACTCGTTCGCTTCCTTGAGGACGCCTTCGATTTCGGCCGCCTGGTCGGCGCCGGCCGGACCGGCGATCCGATCGATGAACTGGTTGATCTGGCTCTCCGGCACAGCGCCCATGAAACCATCGGCGGGACGACCGCCGACGAAGGCGATTACGGCCGGAATCGACTGGATACCAAGCTGGCCTGCGATCGACGGATGGTCATCGATGTTCATCTTGACCAGCTTGACGCGCCCTTGCGCTTCATTGACGACCTTTTCCAGCACTGGGGTCAGCTGTTTGCAGGGACCACACCACGGTGCCCAGAAATCGACCAGAACCGGCTGGTTGCGAGATTCCTCGATGACATCCTTCGCGAAGTTCGCGGTCGTCGTATCCTTGATGTAACCGCCCGCGCCCGCAGCCGGGGCCGCCCCATAATTCGCCGTTGCCGTCATCTGGCCAAAGGAATTGCTGTAAGGATTGTCGTTGCCGCTCATGGATATCTCCCGCCGTGCCGGTCAGCCGGCTTTTCTAGCGCTAAAATCGTATGTCAGGACGTCACTTTCAAGACAAGCGGCTTGTGTCCCGTCGCTTCCATGAAGCGAATAAGATCTCCGCTTGCAATCGAAGTCGTTGCATCATTGGACAGTGGGTGGCAATTGATGATCTCGTCCTTCATCAGATCGGCATCGAGAACGAACGTCACATTTCCACCGGTGTCATTGATGGCCCCAAAGGCCGTGACCGAACCGGGCGCAACCCCAAGATACTCCATCAGCCTTTCCGGCTTTCCGAATGAGACCTTGCTGGCGGCGCCGATCAGCGTGTGCACCGTCTTCAGATCTACAGTCGCATTTTCTTCAACCGTCAGCAGGAAGAACTGATCCTTTTTGTCTTTGACGAAGAGATTTTTCGTGTGGCCGCCGGGGATCTCGTCACGCAGTGCGACCGATTCGGCAACCGTAAAGACAGGCGCATGGTTTTTGGTGCTGTGCTTGATATCCAAGCCATCAAGAAAGGCAAAAAGGTCGTCTCTCGTCTTCGGCGTCGCGTCGGTCATCGGAAAATCCATGCGGTCGGGAAAGTGGATGCATGCCTGATTACGTCCCGCCATCATCTTTTGCAACGCTCGCGGTCGACGCTTTGCCCTGCATTTGCGGCACTTCCGATGTCTCCGAACGAGGCCCGCAAATTTTTCTTCGAGTTTCCGTCATTTCCCTGTTGCATTTGAAAATCGTTTGGGCGATATAGCGCCCGTCGCCGCAAGGTGGCGCCCACGGTCCTCACAACTACCCCGGACCGATGCGGATTGAGCGGGTGTAGCTCAGGGGTAGAGCACAACCTTGCCAAGGTTGGGGTCGAGGGTTCAAATCCCTTCGCCCGCTCCAAATCTCCTTCTAACAGGTGATCTTTTTTCAGGCTTTGGCCTGACGATCGCTTGTGTTTTCAAGACATTAGAAATGCGTGCTGGCGCTTGGCGAGATCGCCGGGCAACAAAAAAACCGACGTTCGGCCGCGCCAAAGTCGTCGGTTCTCGGATCTCGAAAAACGGTCAGCGGAATTTAGTTGCGAGGCGATGTCCAGGCATTCTCCGCGGCCTTCTTGGTCGGGGCGGTTTCGCGCTCGTCACCACGCTCGGCATTGCCGCGATCCGCTTCACCCTGCCGGTCGGCGATGTAGGGTGCGAGCATTTGCTCCAAATGAGCCGCGGTCAGACCTGCTGCGAAACGTCTCATCTCATCCCTCCGACTGTTTACGCTTTGTAAACACTTAGCCGCTGTGAGCGGTGATCGAAACGGCTCGATCGAACTCTCCACGTGCTTTTGTTCCAGATGAGTGGTGGCCCGAAGCTAGGGCATTGCGACGCCGAGCCGTTCGGCATGGGACGCGAGCGATGCCATGATGTTGGAGTGCAGGGCGACCCCATCCGCCAGGGCAGAGCGTTTGCGCGCCAGGCCGTTTTCCCCGGGCAGCCGAACGCGGGCAACACCGGGTCGCGGCGGATTGCTGCGACACTCATCGGCGAGCCAGCCGGTCTGCCGCAGAAAGGCATCGCGGCCGCCAAAGGCGTCAGGATCGAAAACCTGGACGGTGACAGCAGCATTGGTACCCTTCAGCCCGTCGACGCGGCCGAGCCCTGAAAGACCTTGGGTGAAGGCTTCGACATGAAGCGCCATGCCATAGCCCTTCTGGCCATGATCGAGCCCTCCGACCGGCATAAGCGTGCCACCGCGTTCGATCACTCGCGGATCACGGCTGGGCTCGCCGTTCTCGTCCATCAGCCACGCATGATCATATTGTCGGCCCTCGCGGACCAGACGCTGCGCCATGTTGACCGTCGTGATCGAAGCGCTGATATCGATCAGGATCGGATCGCCGGGCGTCGGAATACCATGAGCGACGGGGTTCGGCGTGTAGACGCCCTTTCGTCCCCCGAACGGAGCGACCTGCGCCCCGGATGGGCTGGAACTCGCGATGCTGACCATATAGCCGCGATCGGTCGCGATGGTGAGATAGGCGGCAAGGCACCCGATGTGATGGCTGTCCGCAATCGCGATCGTCGCTGTGCCGTAGCTCGCCGCACGCTCGCAGGCAAGCTTCACCGCCTCCGATGTCAGCCAGGCACCGGGCAGGCGCTGCCCCTGCCACGCAATGGCCGGCCCGCGGTCGGAGACCACCTCCGGCAGACCTTCGCGCTTCATCACGCCATCGGCGATACTTTGGAGATACCAGCCGGCCAATGCCAAACCATGCGTCGTGTGTCCCATCAGATCGGCTTCGAGGAGATAGTGGGCGACGGCGGCCGCTTTCTCCTCCTCGAGCCCGGCAGCGGCAAACAGCGCCCGTGCAAATTGGCGCAGCCTATCCGGCGCGTAGCGGATGTCGGATGTCTCGCCCATGGCTTACTCCATTATTTGCCGGCACCGGGCCGTCGGGTCAGCGCGCCAGAAAGCGCGGGTGAAGCGTCACACCGTCGAGCGCGGCAAGCACGTTCTCGGCCGACATGATGGAGACGGCGCGTTTCGCGTCGAGGGTCACGCCCGCGACATGTGGCGTGACGAGTATGTTCGAAAGCTGGAACAGGGGATTGTCGATGCCCGGCGGTTCGACGGCGAAACTGTCGAGACCGGCTCCGGCGAGGTGCCCATCTTCGAGGGCAGCAACCAATGCCTTCTCATCGACGACTTCGCCCCGCGCCGTGTTGATCAGGAACGCACCTTGTTTCATCAGGCCGATGCGGCGGGCGTCGATCAGGTCTTGCGTCTCAGGTGTCAGCGGACAGTGCAGACTGACGATATCGGAATTCGCAAGAAGCGTATCGAGATCTGTTTCGCGGCCCACCTCATCGCCAAAGGCGCTGTCTGGCGCGTGTGGATCAATGGCCGAGACGGTCATGCCGACCGCGCCGGCCATTTTCGCCAGCGTCTGGCCGATGAAGCCGAAACCGACGAGGCCAAGCCGCTGGCCGCGCAGCTCGCGTCCCTTGTACTGGTTCTTGTCCCAGATACCGTCCCGGATCAGCGCGTCCTGGCGCGGCAGATCCTTGACCAGCGCCATGATCAGCGCGAGCGCATGCTCGGCAACGGAGTGCCCGTTGCTGCCCGTAGTCATCGACACCGGAATGCCGAGCGCTGTGGCTGCCTTCACATCGATGTCGTTCGTCCCGACCCCGTGCTTGGCAATGTGCCGGAGCCTTCCGCCTGCCTGCATTTCCTCCGAACCAAGAAGATCAGCCAACAATCGCACGATGACGGCATCCGGTCGGTGGGCCTTCATTGTTTCGATAACAGCGCGCCGGTCGATATAGGGCGCTGTGGCAATGACGCTTGCTCCGGCCTCTTCCAGAAGCGAGCGACCTTCCGGCGCCAATTCACCGCCGAGAATGACAACAGTCTTTTCCATTCGCTCATTTCCTCCAACGAGCAAAGCGGCAGGCGGCGCAACGCTGCGCCGCTGACAATGCAACAAGCACGCGAAGCGTTAAGCCTCCCGTCGGCGTGGAGACCGCGCCATCAGCCGTGCATAGGCAATGGCCGAGAGCATATTCACGTGGTTGGCCTTGCCCGTGCCGGCAATATCGAAGGCCGTCCCATGGTCGACCGACACGCGATCGATCGGCAAGCCGAGCGACACGTTGACCGCCGTGTCGAAGGCAATGAGCTTGATCGGGATATGGCCCTGATCGTGATACTGCGCGATGACGAGATCGAAGGCGCCGTTATAGGCACGGGCAAAGACCGTATCCGCCGAGATCGGACCAACGACATCGATCCCCTTCGCCTGCGCCAGCTCGACGGCCGGGGCCAGGAACTCGGTATCCTCTGTGCCAAACAGACCGTTTTCGCCGCAGTGCGGATTGAGGCCGGCGACCGCAATGCGCGCCTTCTTGCCAAGGCGCATGAAGTGGTTGTGGCCTGCCTCGATCGTCGCCAGCACGCGCTCGGTCTTCGCGCGCTCGATCGCGCCCTTCAGCGAAATATGGGTAGAGACATGGATGGTGTTCAGCCGCTCCGAGGCGAGCAGCATGAACGAGCTCTTCGAACCTGTGAGATGCGCCAGCAAGCCGGTGTGACCATCATAATGGTGGCCAGCAAGGTTCATTGCTTCCTTATTGATCGGCGCGGTGACGATGACATCGGCGTCGCCCGACATCGCAAGATCGACCGCGCGGCTGATGTAGCGAACCGAGGCATCGCCCGCTACAGGGCTGACCTTGCCGATCTCCGGTAACGGTGCGCCGAGGTCCACCTCATCGACGGCAATCTTGCCGGCGCCCGCTGCATCCGCCGGCGCAAAGGAAAGTCCGGTTGTTGCCGCGCGATTGGCGCGCTCGAGCGCTTCCGTGTTGCCGACAATGACGAAATCACGCCGCTCCTGTTCCGGCATCGTGGCGAGCGCCTTGACGATCACCTCGGGGCCGACGCCCGCCGGATCGCCGAGCGTCACGGCGACTTTCGCATTTCTGTCCATCACTCACGGTCCTCTTTGAATGGAAACGCGCCTTAGAAGGCGGCTTCGTAGATCGAGCGGATATCGGCGCGCGACAGATCGCGCGGATTATTGTCGAGCAGGCGGCGGATGGCAAAGGCATCCTCGGCCATCGCATCCAGATCGCTTTCCGGAACGCCGAGGCCGGAGAGTTTCATCTCAATGCCGAGTTCGGCGCAGAACGAGTAGGCGGCATGGAACACCGACGCGATCTCGTCGGAGGTCCTGCGGCCAAGGGCGTCCATGACAGCACGGGTCTTTTCGGGCACGGCGGGAGTGTTGAATGCGAGAACATGCGGAAAGATCAGGGCGTTTGCCGCGCCATGCGCGACATGCCAGCGTGTACCGAGCGGATAGGCGAGTGCATGGCCGCCAGCCGTATTGACCGGGCCAAGACAGAAGCCGCCATACAGCGAGGCAAGCGACAGGCCCGCACGCGCCTCGGCGTCGGATCCGTCCTTGACCGCCCGCGCGAGATACTTTCCGACCAACCGCGTACCCTCGATGGCGTAGAGATCAATCATCGGATGCGCCTTGCGATTGGTGAATGCCTCGACACAGTGTGCCATGGCGTCGACACCCGTCGCCGCGGTCGTGCGCGCAGGCACGCTGAAGGTAAGCGCCGGGTCGACAACCGCGATATCGGCCAACATGTGCATGCTTTCGACGGCGAGCTTCGCCATCGTCTTCGGGTCGGTGACCAGAGCTCTGATGCCGGCCTCGCTTCCCGTGCCTGATGTGGTCGGCACCTGCGCGAGAGCAACGCGGCGCGGTCCGTTGACCTTGTTCGGTCCGACGACTTCATGAAGCGTTTGCGATGAGCCGGCGAGAACAGCTGCGAGCTTGGCAAGATCCATGGCGCTCCCGCCGCCGAAGCCGACGACAAGCTGCGCATCCGCCGCGTTCGCCGCCGCCAGCACCTTGTCGAGATTGGTAATGTCAGGCTCGGGCGTCACATCGGCAAACACCGTGACTTCACCCTTGAGCGCAAGCACATCGACGCGCGTCGCATTGAAGGCGTCGGAAATGACGAGAGTCCGGCGATAGCACTTCTCGCTCGCCCACTTGCCGAGCCGCCCCGCCGTACCGACACCGAACTCGATCAGATGCGGCCGAACGATTGTGATAGGCGAATCCAAGCTAACCACTGGACCAGTCCTCCCCTGCAAGTGCTAGCGACACATCAGGTCGCACAAGATGTAAATTTGTTATACAATGATCCCGTACTTGGCAAGCGACACATTCGATAGTGTCGAAATAAAATGCGTTTCTCCTCGAGATCATCGCAGGGAAGAAAACACATTATACAAGCCAACATATTGAAATTTATTACAATACTGAAGCGATGCGTCGCTTGGCAGGCGCCGAGAGCGCCCGCACTGGATCGTCGGAAGAAGGGCGCAAAAGTTGTCAAAACAAGCACCCAATTCGACGCGTTTAGTGCTCCGATGAGCCGCGTCGGATCGATGAGGTTCACAACTGACAACCTGTGAAGGCGTCAGGCAATCGCATCTGCCGAAAGCCGGACGTATTTGATGGCTCGGCGATAGTAGGTATAGGCGATGTGCACAGTGCCATCAGGCCCCTGGACAACCGAAGGGTAGGAAAACTCGCGATTCACCGAGTCCTTCGAGTTGTTGCTCAGGCAATATCCATCGCCGGTATCGAGGTCGATACGACGTGGGAAGCTTGCGCCGCCGTCGTTGGAGAAGGCGAGGCTGAGCGGCGCACGGGGAACTCCCCAGACGGCCTTGCGGCGCTCGATCGCCGGCGCCGACACCGCCTTGATCTCATCGTCACCTTCGATCTCATCGTAAAGCGACTGTCGCCGAGCGTCCGACATCGACGCATTGGAATGGTTATAAACCATTGCTATCACGCCGTTTTTGAGCTTTGTCGCCTGAATTGACGAGTTGTTGTTCGGGAGATCGATCGGCTGCGGCGCACTCCAATGCTCACCACCATCACTCGAGCGACTGCACAAGACGGATTCGGCGAACCTATTTCGATAGAAGGCGACAAGGTTGCCATCGTCGGTCGGAACGATGTTCATATGGACCGCCCCAATGCTGTCAGGGACCTCGGTCATAGCCCAGCTCTCGCCTTGGTCGCGGGAGATCAGCACGCCTGCCGTATCCACGTCGCCAGTCCAGCGCTCGCCGCGCAATCCGATGCAGCGAAAGACCGGCAGGAGCCAGGCGCCGCCCTCGTTGACGACGATTGGTTGGCGAACGAAGGTGCCTGGGATGTCGCAGAGAAGGCGGACCTCTCCGAAGGTTTTGCCACCGTCCTCGGAAGTCCGACATTTGACAACAGAACCATCCTGATTGCCCGAGGTCTGCGAGGTGTAAAGCAGCCAGACCCTTTGATCAGGAGCCGTGAAAATCAGTGGATTCTGCTCGGATTTGGTGGGATCGTCGGACATTTTCTCCGGCTGCGACCAAACATCGGCATCCGAGGCAAGCCGCGACATGTAAATGGAAATGTCGCCCATACCCTCCATCGTGCCGCCAAACCAAACGCAGGTGAGTGTCCCGTCAGGCAGAAAGGCGAGGTTGGCGGCATGGTTCTGGATGCAAGGGGAGGGCAGATAGGCATCTGCGCGCCCCATTTCGTTCGCGTTCGCGACGATCTCTCCGGTCATCAGTGCCGGAACGGCCTCGGCTGGCAAAGCTGTGGAACTCATGGTCGCGCTCCCTACGGCAGCTTGGCATAGGCTTCGGAAAGCGCGACGTAGTCGGCATCGCTGATCGGCATCAGCGGCGCACGCGTGCGCTTCCAGGCAGCGTTGCCGGTCTTCAGCCCGACCATGGCCTTGATGGTCGGGATCTGCACGTAGGAATTGGAAAGCGTTCTATAGGCGTTGATGCGAGCCTGGGCGGCCTCGACGGCGCCGGCCTGCGTCTCGTCATGCACCTTGTCGTAAACGGTTCGCAGCGAATTCGCGACGAGATTGGAGGTTGCCGTGATGCAGCCCGCACCTCCGGCCTTCAGCAGTGGCAAGAGCAGCGGATCGGCGCCCGCCAGCACGGAGAAGCCCGGATAAGCCGCGATGATCGCCTGCATGTTATTGAAATCGCCGGCCGATTCCTTGATACCGACGACCGTGTCGGGGAAGTCTTTTATCAGTCGGCCGATCAGCGGAATCGAAAGCGGAACGCCCGAGACCTGCGGGATGTGATAGAGAATGACCTGCAACCGCGCGTCGGCGATCTTTTCCAGGACCTGCGAGTAGGCAGCGAACAATCCGTCGTCGGAAACTCCCTTGTAGTAGAAGGGCGGCAGCATCACGACCTTCGTCACGCCGAGCGAAAGGGCGTGCTTGGTCAATTCGACGGTTTCAGGAATGGCGACGACGCCCGTCCCCGGGAGCAGCCTGTCGGCCGGCACGCCCGCCTTGAGCGCTGCCTCGAGAATTGCACGGCGCTCGCTGGAGGAGAAGGAGTTTGCTTCCCCCGTCGTGCCCAGCAGGGCGATGCCGTGGCAACCTTCCTGCAACAGTCGCTGGCAGTGCTCGGTGAAAAGGCTGAGATCCGGGCTGCCATCCGCATTGAGTGGCGTCGCGGCCGCGCTAAATACGCCTGTAATCTTGTGATTGCTCATATCGTCCTCCTCGGATGAACGCCGCGAAAAAGGCGGCAGCGACCGGAAATCCGGCCCGCAAGATGGCGTTTTCTTCATCCCCTGAACCTTTGTTGTCAATATGACAATACGGAGAGCTTCGATTGTGATTTTTTAACATATTGAAAAAATTACAGAAAATATTTCGATCTTTTTGACGCAAGCGCCATCGATTAATTTGTATTGACATATTTACATTATCGCGCGAGTGTCTGCGCCATGTCGTGACGCACTTTCGGGAACAGAGTGAAAGTGGTGCCGTCACTGATTTTGCCATGGGAGGACACGATGACTGATCGGAATGAAGGGAATATTGCGCAGAAAGCGCAGGTGTCGCGTCGCGACGCGTTGAAGCTTGGCCTCGCCGCCGGCGTCGGCCTCACAATCTTCGGCATGAATGCTCGCATCGTGCTGGCCGATGACGGTCAGGTGTTGAAGGTTGCCAATCCGGCCTTCAACCAGGATTGGTCGCCGCTGCGCGGCGGCGGCGTTCCGTTCCGCTGGAATTCGATCTGGTGGGCCTCGCCGATGTATTTCGACAGCGAAGGCAAGATCAAGCCATACGTCTTCACCAGTTGGGAGTCGACCGACAACAAGGTCTGGACCTTCAAGATCGATCCCAAGGCTGTCTTCTCGGATGGCAGCAAGATCACCTCGGCTGATGTCAAGGGATCCTGGGAAGTGGCCTCCATGCCCAACACCAAGAGCCAGCGTGCCGACCAGGTACTGAGCAAGGTTCAGGGTTACAAGGAAATCGGCGCCGGTTCCGGCAACGAGCTGACGGGCGTCGCCACGCCTGACGAAGGCACCGTCGTCGTGACGCTGGCGGAAGCCGACCCGATCTTCTTCATGCGCCTTGCCAACCATATCGCACCGATCACCAAGGCCGCGCAGTCTCGTGGTAGTGACGGCGAGGAAGTGGCGGACTGGTACAAGCCCGACAGCAGCGCCGTCTATTCCGGCCCGTTCAAGCTGACGAGCATCGACATCGACGCCGGCAAGCTGGTATTCGAGCCGAACGAGAACTTCTTTGGCCCGAAGCCGAAGCTCGCGCGCATCGAAATCACCTCGATCGAAGACAACGTCACCGCGACGTCGCTCATCAAGTCCGGCGAGTTCAACGCACACACGGAACTGGTCACCTCGACGATTATCCAGGACCTCGGCCCCGAATTCTCCGCCGGTCCGCTGATCCCGACCAGCCAGCACTTCTGGTTCAACGTCACCCGCGCACCGATGGACGATCCGAAGGTTCGCCAGGCATTGATCATGGCAATCGATCGTGACGGCCTCTTCAAGGCTTCCTATCCTGACGGTCCGCACAAGAAGGCCGACCAGATCCTGAATTCCGTTCCCGGCGCCGAAAACTCCGGCTTCGAGCCCTATCCGTACGATCCAGCCGCAGCAAAGAAGCTGCTTGCCGAATCGACCTATGGTGGTCCCGAGCGCCTGCCGAAGATCCTCTTCGTCGGCATTTCCGCCCCAGCTATCGAGGCTGCCGCCCAGTTCATTGCCGAGCAGTGGCGCCAGAACCTTGGCATCACGGCCGTCGACATGAAGCCGCAGCAGGACTCCTATGCCGGTCCGGACCAGAACGCCGTCCAGATCTTCCGCGACGACGTCGGCACTCGTGTTCCCGATGCCGTTTCCTATCTCGCCGGCTGCATCGCCTCGACCTCGTCGAACGCACAGAACAAGCTTGGCGGCTACAAGAACGACAAGGTCGATGCGGCACTTGCCGAAGCGGCGACGAAAGCCGTCGATGATCCGCAGCGCGTCAAGCTCGCCCAGGATGCTCAGAAGGCATTCCGCGACGATTGGGCATTCATTCCGTGGTATTCTCAGGCGATGTCCCGCTGGGCCACCAAAGAGGTCAAGGGAATGGAGAAGAACCTCGACTGGCAGGTCGTGGCGCCCTGGGACATTTCGATCGGCTGAGCCGGCACGAAACTCTGAAACAGATAGCCCTCGGGCATATTAGCAACCGCGCGAAGACCGCAAGGCCTTCGCGCAAGTTTCAAGAAGACATCACATGTCCGCGTTGATGCGGAAGGTGTCTGCCAACCGGTGGGAGATGACCTTGTTACGCTACGTGCTGACCCGGTTTGCCATCTGGATTCCGTCCGTGCTGATCGTGATGCTGGCCGTCTACGCGCTGGCCTTCTACGGCGCCGGCGATCCGATCAAGTTGATCTTTCTGCGCGCACCCGGCGATGTCGCCTACAATCCRCAGCGCATCGAAGCCATCCGCGAAAGTGCCGGCCTGAACAGGCCCTTCATCGAGCAGTTCGCCCTTTACATCTGGAACCTGCTGCATGGCCAGTTCGGCAACTCGCTAACATCCGGCCGCTCGGTCTGGGCAATGGTGTCGGCTGCAGCCCCCGTTTCTTTCAAGCTTGCGCTCTGTTCCATCATCCTGACGACTGTTATCGCCATTCCGCTTGGCATGATCGCCGCGATGAACCAGAACAGCCGCCTCGACTATACGATCCTCGGCAGCGCGCTCTTTCTGTGGGCGATACCGGCCTATGTCGCCGGCCCGCTGCTGATGGTCGGCCTTATCGTGCTGCTGCCGATGGTCAAGGTGCCGTATGGCTGGGGTGGTGTTTTCGATGTGCGCATCCTGTTGCCGCTCATCGTGCTCTCATTTCAGCCGATCGCGCTGATCGTCCGCCAAACACGCGCCGCCGTCATCGAGGTACTGTCTGAAGATTTCGTCCGCACCGCCCGCGCCAAGGGCGTGCCCGAGATGGTCGTAGCGCTGCGCCATATCCTGCGCCCGGTGCTGACGCCCGTCGTGACACAGCTCGGCCTGATCATGATCACCATTGTCAACGGCGCGATCTTCGTGGAGCTCGTCTTCGGTCTTCCCGGCCTCGGTCGCCTGACCGTGCAGGCGCTGACCAATTCCGACTACCCCGTCATTCTGGCGATCACGCTCATCGGATCCTTCCTGGTGATGATCTCGAACCTTCTGGTCGACGTTCTCTATCCGCTGCTTGATCCGCGTGCCAACGATGCAAGAAGGAGCCGCTGACCATGTCCGCCATCCCTCTCTCTCCCGTCGCAGCTCAGGAAGAAGCACCCGTCAGCCTGTGGCGCGACGCCTGGTATCGCCTGAAGCGCAACAAGCTTGCCGTCTTCGGCCTGATCGTCGTGGCAATCCTCGCCTTCACCGCGATCTTTGGCCCGTATCTGACGCCCTACGACTACCTGAGCCAGGATCTACAGGCCCGCAACGCCGTTCCATCGCTGCAACATCTCTTCGGCACCGACGATCTCGGCCGCGACGTGTTCAGCCGAGTCGTCTTCGGCACCCGCACGGCCTTCCTGGTCGCAGTCATTGTCACCGTCATCGCCGTGTTTATCGGCACGATCCTTGGCGCGATCGCTGGCTTCTTCGGCAATCCGTTCGACCGCGTCATCATGTGGCTGACGGACATGACCATGTCGGTGCCGAACCTGCTCCTCGTCGTCGTCATCAATGCATCGCTGAAGTCCCCCATCACCAAATGGATGGAGGCGCAGTATCTGGCGACGCTCAATCCCTTCTATCGCCAGACCATCTGGGTCGACTTCATTCTGGTCTTCGGCTCGATGGCCTTGATCTCCTGGCCGCCCTATGCGCGCCTCGTTCGCGCCCAGGTCCTGTCGATCCGGAGCCGGCCCTACATCACGGCCGCGCAGGCGCTCGGCCTTTCGAACTGGATCATCATGAAACGCTACGTCATTCCGAATGCGCTTGGCCCGTTGATCGTCTCCGTCAGCGCCGGCCTTGGCACTGCGATGGTTCTGGAAAGCGCCTTCAGCTTCCTCGGCATCGGCGTCAACCCGCCGACCCCAAGCTGGGGCAACATGATCTCGGACGGTCTGCGCGTCTGGCAGCACTATCCGCATCTGCTGGCCGCCCCGGCAGCCGTTCTCGGTCTTGCCTCGGTCGCCTTCAGCTTCCTCGGCGATGGCCTCAACGACGCACTCAATCCGCGGGGTTCGAAGTGATGAACACCACCCGATCCAACGAAAAACTCCTCGATGTCCGCGGCCTGACGGTCGAAATCGATGGCAGAAACGGCCCAGCGGTCGTGGTCGATGGCATCGATCTGCACGTCAACAAGGGCGAGACGCTTGGCGTGGTCGGCGAATCCGGCTGTGGCAAGAGCCTGACCATGCTGAGCCTGATGCGGCTTCTGCCGAACAAGATCAGAGTCACCAAGGGATCCGCGAGCTTCGACGGCCACGACCTGCAGAAGATGTCGAACAAGGAACTGCGCAAGGTGCGCGGCGGCGATATCGGCTTCGTCTTCCAAGATCCGATGACCTCGCTTAACCCGGTGATGCGCATCGGCGACCAGATCTGCGAGCCCTTGATCTATCATCGCGGGATGAGGAAGGCCGATGCGCGCGTACGTGCTGTCGAACTGCTACGCCTCGTCGGCATTCCCGGGCCGGAAGAGCGCCTGCAGGCTTATCCGCATGAACTCTCCGGCGGCATGCGCCAACGTGTGATGATCGCGATCGGCCTTGCCTGCAATCCGAAACTGCTGATCGCCGACGAGCCGACGACGGCACTCGACGTCACCATTCAGGCTCAGATCGTCGATCTGGTGAAGGATCTGCGCGCCAAGCTCGGCATGTCGGTTGTCTGGATTACCCACGACCTGGCGCTGATTGCCGGTCTCGTCGATCGTGTCGCCGTGCTTTATGCCGGAACCGTCGTCGAGGATGCACCGGTTGACGAGCTTTATGCCCGCCCCAGCCACCCCTATACGCGCGGTCTGCTCGCCTCGATCCCGAAGCTCTCGGATGCGCCGGCAAGCCGGCTTTCGTCCATCGGCGGGACGCCACCGGAGCCGGGCCGCCGCCCCAAGGGCTGCCCCTTTGCCCCACGCTGTCCGCTGGCGGAAGCCGTCTGCCACGAGCGCGTGCCGAAACTCGAACCGCTATCAGGCGCCGGAAACCACCGCACAGCCTGCTTCGTCGTCCAGAAAATGCAGGAGGCTGCGTGATGGGTGCACAGCCGCTGCTCAAGGTCGAAAACCTCGTCAAGCATTTCCACGTCAAGCTCGGCGCCTTCGGCGAGCGCTCGGCGACCGTCTATGCGCTCGACAACGTCAACCTCGACATCATGGAAGGCGAAACCCTCTCGCTTGTCGGCGAATCCGGCTGCGGCAAGTCGACGACCGGCTTCACTATCCTCAACCTCTACAAGGCGACATCAGGCAAGGTCGTCTACAAGGGCCAGGATCTCGCGACCCTTGATGAAAAACAGATGCGGCCCTTCCGCCGCGACCTGCAGATCGTCTTTCAGGATCCTTATTCGACGCTCAACCCGCGCATGACGATCGGTGAGGCAGTCGGCGAACCGATCCTCTTCCACAAGCTCTGCACCAAAGCGGAGCTCAAGGACAAGATCGCCACCCTGCTGACCGACGTCGGCCTGCCGACGCGCTTTGCGCAGCGCTATCCGCATGAGCTGTCCGGCGGCCAGCGACAGCGCGTCGTCATCGCTCGCGCACTTGCCTGCCAGCCTAAATTCATCGTCTGCGACGAAGCGATCTCGGCGCTCGACGTCTCGATACAGGCGCAGATTATTAATCTCCTGCTCGATCTGCAGGAGAAGTATGGCCTGACTTACCTCTTCATCGCCCACGACCTGGCTGTTGTCCGACATATCAGTACCCGCGTCGGCGTCATGTATCTCGGCCGCCTGGCGGAACTTGCGACGCGCGAGGAGCTGTTCGAGAACCCGCTGCACCCTTACACCAAGGCACTGCTGTCAGCCGTTCCGGAAACCGATCCGGAGCTGGAGCGCACGCGCAAGCGCCAGATCCTGCAGGGCGACGTGCCGAGCCCGCTCAACCCACCGAGCGGCTGCCGCTTCCACTCGCGCTGCCCGATCGCCATGGACGTGTGCAGCAAGGTCGTGCCGGAATGGAAAGAAGCCAAGCCTGGCCATCTCGTCGCCTGCCACGCTGTCAACTCAGGACAGACTGAATGACGCTGAAGGTCGCGATCATCGCTGACGATTTGACCGGCGCGCTCGACACGGGAACCCCCTTTGTCGACGCCGGACTTTCCGTCGCTGTCGCGATCGACGTCGGGGCCATATCGGAAACGCTTGCGACCGGTAGCGAGGTCGTGGTGGTCAACACGGCTTCGAGAGCTCTCCCGGAGGAGGAAGCGGCAGGAAGGGTCAGCGCTGCGGCGAAGGCCCTTCTTGCCGCCTCGCCTCAAATCGTTCTGAAAAAGATCGACTCCCGGCTTAAGGGGAACGTTGCAGCGGAAAGCGCAGCTTTGGCTGCCTCCTTCGGTCACGAGGCAATCGTGGTGGCACCAGCCATTCCCGATCAAGAGCGTTTGACCCGCAACGGTCACGTCGTCGGTCGTGGTGTCGATCGGCCGCTGCCGATTGCCGAGCTTTTTGACGCAAGTGACACCGAGGTGCTGGTCCGCGATGCCGAAACGGACGGCGATCTCGACCAAGTGGTTGAGGCACACGACTGGACGAACGCCCTTGCCGTCGGCGCCCGCGGTATCGGAGCCGCACTTGCCCGCAAGATCGGGCAGCCGAACAGGACAAGCAAAGCGTTTGCCGCATCGAGCCGGACCGTCTTCGCCTTCGGCTCCCGCGACCCGATCACAACAGCACAAATGGCCAGGCTGGAAGGCACCGAATGCCTCGCCGCAACCATTGATGCCCCCATGGGAGCAGTGCCTCCCGAAGCGCGATTTGGCTTGCCGATTCTCCTTCGCTGCACCGGCGAAATCACCAGCGAGGCTGCGACAGTTGCCGACCGCTTCGCGAAAGGCGTAAAATCGGCCATAGAGATGACGCGCCCGGACATGCTGATGGTCGGCGGGGGCGATACGGCGCTCGCGGTTTTCCGCGCGCTCGGCATTCGGGTCCTGAGGCCGCAGGGCGAAATCGAGGCGGGTATTCCGTGGTTCGACGTCGTAACGGCAGACGGCCTGCTTTTCCGTTGCGCGGTGAAGTCCGGGGGCTTCGGTAATTCTGATAGTTTGGTAAGACTGATTGCACAGAATCAGGCGGCATAGGACATGCCGACGGGGAGAGTGAAGGTGGACGAAGGTAGCGGTGTATCGGCGAAAGCCCAGACGGCCTCGGCGGCCAAGCCGGAGCGCGGCAAGGCTGTCAAGCTGGTCGATCGCGTCTTCGACCAATTGCAGGAGCGTATCCGCTCGGGAAACTATCCGCCGGATTCGCGGCTTCCCGGTGAGCATGAGCTTGCATCGATGCTCGGCGTCTCGCGTCCGATCGTGCGCGACGCCTTGGCGCGGTTGCGCGATCAAGGTATCGTCTATGCCCGTCAGGGAGCCGGCACCTTCGTCAGCGCCCACGGTTCGCCGACGACGCAGCTCTCCTATTCTCCGGTGAAGACGATCGCCGACATCCAGCGCTGCTACGAGTTTCGCCTGACGATCGAGCCTGCCGCCGCCTACTTTGCTGCCAAGCGCCGTGACGAGGCGGCGATCCAGAAGATCGCGGCAGCACTCGCCGATCTGCGCGAGGCGACCAGTCACCAGCTTCATCGCACCGACGCCGACTTCACCTTCCATCGGGCCGTCACCGAAGCCGCCAACAACCACTACTACACGGCCTCGATCGACGCCCTGAAGGCTCACATCGCTGTCGGCATGCACCTTCACGGCCTATCGCTCCTTGGTCCGCGTCAGGGCCTCGAGCAGGTCTACGAGGAGCACAACAAGATCTACCTCGCCATCGTCGAAGGACGTGCGGAAGACGCGCGGGCTTTGATGAAGGCGCATCTTGAGGGTTCGCAGAGCCGCCTCTTCGAGGGCCGCGTTCTGGACCTTTCCATGTAGTTACGGCAGTCGGCTTGACAGCTTTGCTGCTCTGGCTCTAACCTTTTCGCATTCACCAGGGGGGTCCCGGCAAGGGGCTGAGATACTGCTATCGTGCGCAGTGACCCGTTGAACCTGATCCAGTTCATACTGGCGTAGGGACGGTGCAAGCGCTCGAAGGCATTGGATTCACGCGCGGAATCCGTGCCGGCGTCTTTTCATCATTCCGGCTGAGGACTGGGTCTCCAAACTTGAAACTTGGAGCCTCAAACCATGAATATTGCCGCAAAGACCATCACCCCGACCGTCACAACAGGGCCCCTACCGGCCTCTCGGAAAATCTACATCCCTGGGGACATTCACCCCGATGTCCGCGTGCCGATGCGCGAAATCAGCGTCCACCCGACATCGGGCGAGCCACCGGTCACGGTCTATGATTCCTCCGGCATCTATACGGTCGAAGGCGCTGACATCAGCATCGAGCAGGGGCTTCCGGAACTGCGCCGCAGCTGGGTACTCGCGCGCGGCGACGTCGAAGCCTATCGGGGTCGCCAGATGCGCCCCGAGGATAACGGCTTTGCCAGCGGCGAGCGGCTGACGCCGGAATTTCCCGCCAAGCGCCAACCGCTCCGCGCCAGGGACGGCAAGGCCGTGACCCAGCTCGCCTATGCGCGCGCCGGTATCATCACGCCCGAGATGGAGTTCATCGCCATCCGCGAAAATCTCGGCCGCAAGGCTAAGGCCGAGGCAATTGTGCGCGACGGTGAGAGCTTCGGCGCCCATATTCCCGATCACGTCACCCCGGAATTCGTCCGACAGGAAGTCGCCGCCGGCCGCGCCATCATCCCCGCCAACATCAACCACCCGGAAGCCGAGCCGATGATCATCGGCCGGAACTTCCTGGTGAAGATCAACGCCAATATCGGCAACTCCGCCGTCACCTCCTCGATGGCCGAAGAGGTCGAGAAAATGGTCTGGGCCGCGCGCTGGGGCGCCGACACCGTGATGGATCTCTCCACCGGCCGCAACATCCACAACATCCGCGAATGGATCATCCGCAACTCGCCGCTGCCGATCGGCACCGTGCCGCTCTATCAGGCGCTGGAGAAGGTCGAGGGTATCGCCGAGAACCTGACCTGGGAGGTCTATCGCGATACACTCATCGAGCAGGCGGAGCAGGGCGTCGACTATTTCACGATCCATGCCGGCGTGCGGCTTCACTACATCCCACTTACGGTCAACCGCGTCACCGGCATCGTTTCACGCGGCGGCTCTATCATGGCCAAGTGGTGTCTTCATCACCATCGCGAAAGCTTCCTTTACGAGCATTTCGAGGAGATCTGCGACATCTGCCGCGCCTATGACGTCTCCTTCTCGCTCGGCGACGGCCTGCGTCCGGGTTCGATTGCCGACGCCAACGACGCCGCACAATTCGCCGAGCTGGAGACCCTCGGCGAACTGACGAAGATCGCCTGGGCCAAGGACTGCCAAGTCATGATCGAGGGCCCAGGCCATGTCCCGATGCACAAGATCAAGGAAAACATGGACAAGCAGCTCGCCGTCTGCGGCGAGGCGCCTTTCTACACGCTGGGACCACTGACGACAGATATCGCCCCGGGCTATGACCACATCACTTCGGGCATCGGTGCTGCGATGATTGGCTGGTTCGGTACGGCGATGCTTTGCTACGTCACCCCGAAGGAGCATCTGGGTCTCCCCGACCGCAACGACGTGAAGACCGGCGTCATCACCTACAAGATCGCCGCCCACGCTGCCGATCTCGCCAAGGGTCACCCGGCAGCTCAATCTCGCGATGATGCGCTGTCGCGCGCCCGCTTCGAATTCCGATGGGAGGATCAATTCAACCTGTCGCTCGATCCGGAGACGGCCCGCAGCTTCCACGACGAGACGCTGCCGAAGGAAGCGCACAAGGTGGCGCACTTCTGCTCCATGTGTGGCCCGAAGTTCTGCTCGATGCGGATTTCGCACGACATCCGCGCTGAAGCGCAGAAAGAAGGGCTCGACGCCATGGCGGCGAAATACCGCGAGGGTGGCGATCTCTATATGCCGATCGATATCATCCAAGAGTCGCGTGACTGAGATGCATGTCCTCGTCAAAGGGGCCGGCGTTGCCGGCCTCACGGTCGCGCACGAACTCACTCTTCGCAGTGCTGACGTCACCGTTATGGATCCGAATCCAGATTTCGGCCAGGCAGCCTCATGGCTCGCGGGCGGCATGCTGGCACCGTGGTGTGAGCGTGAAGGCGCGGACGAAGCCGTCTTGCTGCGTGGCCGCGGTGCCATCGATCGGTGGGACATGATGCTGCCCGGCGAGGTACACCGAAACGGCACGCTGGTCGTTGCCCCCGCGCGCGACCAGGGTGAACTCGATCGCTTTGCCAGCCGCACCAGCGGCCATGAATGGCTGGGCGAGGAGCAGATCGGCCCATTGGAGCCGGCTCTCGCAGGCCGCTTCAGGCGGGCCCTGTTCTTCCCGCTGGAAGGACATCTCGATCCGAGACGAGTGCTGGGTCTGCTGCGAGAAAAGCTCGCCGCCCGGGGCGTAGCATTCATCGGCCAAGTGGCCGAGACCACCGGCTACGACGACATCGTCGATTGCACGGGCGCAGCACGCATCGGGCAAACGAGCGGGCTTCGCGGCGTGCGCGGCGAAATGCTCTATCTACACACGCCCGAGGTCTGCCTCGCCAGACCCGTTCGCCTGCTGCATCCGCGCTTCCCCGTTTATATCGTTCCGCGTGGAAATGGCCTGTTCATGGTGGGTGCCACCATGATCGAGACCGAGTTCGCCGGTCCCATCTCGGCGCGTTCGATGATGGAACTGCTGAACGCCGCCTACGCTGTGCATCCCGCCTTTGCGGACGCTACCGTTATCGAAACCGGCGCGGGCATCCGGCCGGCATTCGCCGACAATTTTCCACGCGTAACCCGCGAGGCCGAGGCGGTCGTGCTCAACGGCCTCTATCGCCACGGCTTCCTGCTGGCGCCTACCATGGCGCAGGAAGCTGTGGACCTTGTCTTCTCCAGAACCGAACCAGGAGGAAATTGCTGATGAAACTGATCGTCAACGGCGAGCATCACGACCTCGCTGCGCCAACCTTGTCCGAACTGCTGACGCTGATGGAATACGAAGGCGACTGGCTGGCGACCGCCGTCAACGGCGAAATCGTCCACCGTGAGGACCGCGCCGACCACGCGCTCAACGACAACGACCGGATCGAAATCCTGTCGCCGATGCAGGGAGGCTGACCATGCTGACGCTCTACGACACCGTAGTCTCCTCCCGCCTGCTTCTCGGCACCGCACGGTATCCTTCACCCGCGATCCTCGCGGCGGCCGTCAAGCGATCGGGAACCGAGATCGTCACCGTCTCGCTCCGCCGCGAGACCGCCGGCGGACGGAGCGGCGGTGCCTTCTTCGAGATGATACGGGCACTCGGCGTTCGGGTTCTGCCGAACACGGCTGGCTGCCATGGCGTCTCCGAGGCCGTGCTGACAGCCAAGATGGCGCGCGAGCTTTTCGGCACCAATTGGATCAAGCTGGAGGTGATCGGCAATCACGATACGCTTCAGCCTGATGTTTTCGGCTTGGTGGAAGCCGCCCGCATTCTTTCCGCCGACGGCTTTGAGGTCTTTCCCTACACGACCGACGACCTCGTGGTGGCCGAGAAGCTGCAGGAAGCGGGTTGCCGGGTATTGATGCCATGGTGCGCCCCGATCGGGAGTGCCGCGGGACCGCTCAACCTCTCGGCGTTGCGTTCGATGCGCGCACATTTCCCAGACATTCCGCTCATTATCGATGCCGGGATCGGGCGGCCATCACATGCGGCGACCGTCATGGAGCTCGGCTTCGATGCCGTCCTCCTGAACACCGCTGTTGCCGGCGCCGGCGACCCCGTGGCCATGGCGGGCGCGTTTGCCAGGGCGATAGAGTCCGGCCGCGAGGCTTTCGGTGCGGGCATGCTCGAACCGCGTGATGTCGCGGTTCCCTCGACACCCATCATCGGAAAGGCCGTATTTGCATGAAGCTCGATCCCTTCTATCTCATCGTCGATAGCACCGAATGGATCGCACGGCTGGTGCCGCTCGGCGTCAAGCTCGTGCAGCTCAGGATCAAGGATAAAGAGACGGCCGAGCTGCACACCGAAATCCGAACCGCGAAAGCAATTTGCGCTAAGCATGGCTGTCAGCTCATCGTCAACGACTACTGGCAGCTTGCCATCGAAGAAGGATGTGATTTCGTCCACCTCGGTCAGGAAGATCTGGAAGCGGCCGATCTCGGCGCCATTCGTGCCGCCGGCCTGAAGCTCGGGCTGTCCACCCACGACGATGCGGAACTTGAGACGGCGCTGGCGGCAAAGCCGGACTATATCGCGCTCGGTCCGATCTATCCGACCATTCTCAAGCAGATGAAATGGTCGCCGCAAGGACCGGAACGCCTGCGCCTATGGAAGTCGCGCGTCGGTGACCTGCCGCTCGTCGCCATCGGCGGGTTGAACGTCGATCGGATCGAGGGCGTTTTTTCTCAGGGCGCCGACAGCGCTGCCGTCGTGACCGATATTACCCTGAACCCCGATCCGGAGACACGAACGCGGCAGTGGCTTGCTGCCACCGCACATTGGCGCAGTGTGGAAATGCCATTGGGTCGGTAGCAGAATAGAACGGTCGATGGGTCGTTCGGTCGCAACACCTTCAAAAATGATTGATTTGCGGATCGTGCTTCACCATGTTGAACCGGGGACTGGACAACAAGTTGGGCTTGGCACGTATGTTACAACGGACCGAGGAAACGGATGCCGCGCTGATCGACAGGCTTCAGCAAGGCGCATTCAATTATTTTCCGAAACACTACAATCCGGAAAACGGGCTGGTCGCGGACACGTCGATAGCGGGCGTTCCCTGCAGCATCGCCGCCGTCGGCTTTTCCCTGTCGTCCTATCCCGTCGCAGTCGAGCGCGGCTGGATGCAGCGTTCCGACGCGATCGAATACACGCTGAAGACGCTCTGCTTCTTTGCCAACGGCCACCAAGGTCGTGAGCGGCACGCGATCGGCTATCGCGGCTTCTTCTATCACTTCCTGCACATGGACACCGGCCACCGCGCCTGGAACAGCGAGTTGTCGACGATCGACACCACGCTTCTCGTCGCAGGCATGTTGACCGCCGCGGCCTATTTCGACCGCAACACCGAAGACGAGACGGAGATCCGCAGGCTCGCGAGTTTGGTCTACGAGAGAATCGACTGGCACTGGGCGCTGAACAAGGGCCAGACCATCTGCATGGGCTGGAAGCCGGGTAGCGGCTTCCAGCGTTGGCGCTGGCAGGGCTACGACGAAGCGATCCTGCTTTATACGCTGGCCCTCGCTTCCCCGACACATCCGATCCCGGCGTCGAGCTACGATGCCTTTACCGCGAGCTATTCGTGGATGCTGTTCGGCGACCAACCTTACGTCTATGCCGGCCCGCTCTTCATTCACTTCTTTTCGCATGCCTGGATCGATTTCCGTGGAATCCAGGACAAGGCGATGGCCGACCGCAACTGGGATTATTTCCGCAACACGCAGATATCGATCGCCGTACAGCGGGACTACGCCGAGCGCAATCCCGGCCACTTCGTCGGCTACAACAAGGACATCTGGGGACTGTCCGCCTCGGATGGCCCGCCTCCGACCCGCAACATGCGCGGCGGTCGCCACCCGCGCGTGCTCGGCTATGCCGCGCGTGGCGCACCGCTCGGGCCGGATGATGGCACAATCGCACCGTGGGCAGCGCTTGCATCGCTCCCATATGACCGCCAGGCCTCGCTCGATGGCCTTCGCGCCCTGATGTCCACCTATCCGAACCTGCTCTACGAGGATCGCTTCCCCGGTGGATTCAACCCGACCGTCAAGACCAAGCGACCTGAAGGTTGGGTCGACGATCGCTGCGTCGGCATCGACCAGGGCCTACTGGTCATGACGATCGAGAATGACCGCTCCGACCTCATCTGGGGTCTGATGCGGCGCTCACCGGTCATCCGACGCGGTCTCGAACTGGCGGGATTTAGCGGTGGCTGGTTGTCGGAAGGCGAGAGTTCCGAACGGAAGATCGCCTGATCAGCGACTTCCGAGAACATGCGCCTTGCCGGCGATGTCGAGGCGGACATGATCTCCGCGCTCGGGAAGCGCCACGCTTGACGTCTTGATCATGATCGGCGGAAGGGCAACGCCTTCAAGCGACACGGCGACGGTGCAGGTCGCCCCGCCGAATTCCACTTCGACGACCCGTCCACGATAGGTCTGCGCGCTTTCATCGGGAACGACCCTGATCTGTTCGGGCCGCAGCATGATCTCGACCTTGCCTTTATGGCCGCCGTCGACGGCGACACGGCCGAGCGCACAATCGGCAAAGCCGTCGCGAACGATGGCTGGAAGCATCACCGCGTCTCCGAGAAACAGAGCTGTCTCCCGATCGAGGGGCTGCAGGTAAACCGATTGCGGCGACCCGGCCTGGATCAACTTGCCTTCCCGCAGGACGGCAACCTGATCCGCAAAGGAGAGAGCCTCCGCCTGATCATGCGTAACGAGGATCGCGGTGATGCCTGCGGACTGAAGAACGCGGGCCACCGCCTTACGCATATTCTCGCGCAGACCGGTATCGAGCGCCGAAAACGGTTCATCGAGCAACATCAGACGCGGCTTGCGGCCGAGCGCGCGGGCAAGTGCCACACGCTGCTGTTGGCCGCCGGAAAGCTGGTGCGGCCGGCGGGTGAGCATGTTGCGGTCAAGCTCGACCATATCGAGCAGGTCGATAATGCGTCGTTCGCGATCGGGCGCGCCGCGCTCGAAGCCAAAACCGATATTGTCGGCAACGCTCAGATGCGGAAACAGCGCCCCGTCCTGCGACACGATCCCGATGCCTCGCTTGTGCGCAGGCACCGCTACCGGACCATCGGCCAGAAGCTCGCCGTCAAGCGTCACACGGCCTTCGTCGGGCTGCTCGAAGCCGGCGATGATGCGCAGCAGCGTCGTCTTGCCCGACCCTGACGGCCCGACAACGGCGGTGCGGCTTCCGGCGGCGACATCGAGTGAAATGTCCTGCAATGCCTGGACATGCCCATAGCGCTTGCTGATGCGATCGATCGTAAGCAGCGTCATTGTCCGGCAGTCCGTTTCGATTGGGCATAGAGAAGAAGGGTGAGGGGCAGCGATAGCACGACCATCATGAATGCGTAAGGCGCCGCCGCCACGTAGTCGATCTCGCTGGTCAGCGACCAGAACTTCGTCGCAAGAGTCTCCACCCCGTTTGGCGCCAGCATCAATGTCGCGGTGAGCTCGTTGGTAATGCCGAGACCGACGAGCGCAACGCTGGCGGCCGCGCCCGGCGCGGCCAGCCGCATGGTGATCTGTCGCACGGCCTGGGCAGGTGTCCGGCCAAGACCCATTGCAGCACGCTCGAGCTCCACGGGCGCTTGGGCGATGCTGGCGCGCAGGCCCACCATGGCGCGCGGCAGGAACAGCAGGATGTAGGCAGCAACGAGGGTCGCGAAGGTCTGGTACAGGGGCAGAACAAGCCGGACGGTAATCGTCACCAGCGCGAGCGCGACGACAACGCCCGGCAGCGAGCCGACATAGTAGTGGCAGGCCTCGAGCAGGCGCTGCAGACGCCCTGGCGCTCGGACCGAAAGCCAGGCCATCGGCGCGGCGGCAATCGTGGCAAGCACGCCGCCGGCGATGGCAAGAATAATGGTTTGCACAAACGCATTGCCGACCGTGTCGACGCGCCAGACCTCGAGGCCGCCGAGATAGAGCCACCGCACCAGCGTCACCAAGGGAACACCGAGCGTCAAAGCCGCCAGACCCACCTGCAGTATGATCGCAGGCACTATGAACCCGCCGAGCCGGCGGCGATCCGCGGGCCGCGCAGAACCGGATCCAACGCGGGCATACCGCTCATTGCCGCGCAACAGGATTTCAAGACCTAGCAGAAGCAGGCAGCAAGCGACAAGAACGCCACCCAGCATGTTGGCGGCGGGGCTGTTATAGGCGGATTGGAACTGGTCGACGATCGCTGTTGCGAAAGTGTCGAAACGGATCATCACGAAGAGGCCGTACTCCGACAGCAGGTGCAGCCCGATCAGCAGCGAACCGCCGCAGATGGCGAAGCGCAACTGCGGCAGGATGGTGCGGAAGAACAAGCGCCACGGTCCGAGGCCAAGGGAAGAGGCCGCGTCCTCGATGGCTGGATCCAGCCGGCGCAAGGCAGCGGCAACCGGCAGATAGAGAAACGGAAAGTACGCCAGTACGGAAACGAAGACACCGCTCTGCAGCCCACGCATGCCGGGAACGACGCTGATCCAGGCGTAGCTATGGACAAAGGCCGGCACCGCCAGCGGCGCAACCGCCAACCACGACCAAAGCCGGGCGAAGGGGATGTCCGTCCGTTCGACCAGCCAGGCCAGCGTTACGGCAAGGGCGATCGACAGCGGAATGGTAAAGGCTTCCAGCAGCACCGTATTGACAAGCAGTTCGCCAACGCGCGCACGAAACACCAATTCCTTGACGGTCTGCCAGCCGACATCAAAGGTTATCCAGCCGATGAAACCAAGCGGAACCAGGCTGAACAGCGCCACGACGGAAGCAAAGAGGATGACGGAAGCGTGGGGCAAACGCGCCCGCAGCCGATCTATTCCCGCCACCGGCCGCACCATCGGCCTTTCATGACCGGGAACAAGCAATCTGTTGTCCTGCAGCAAGGCCTGCCGCCTTTATACGCTGAAAAAGGAAGGCAACCGCCTATGAAAGGCGGTTGCCGATTTCGTCATGCCCTACGTTTTTCTTGAGCCAAAAGCAACAGTTTTAGCCCCCGGGCCCGTGACAGAAAGACTTAGATGATGCCGGCGGCCGTCATCAGTTCCGTCACCTTCTTGCTGTTCAAGTTGGCTGCATCGACCTTCGGTGCATCGAGATCAGCCAGCGGAACGAGCTTCTCATTCGATGCTGCATCCTTGCCGACCGCATATTCGTAGGACGTGCCGTTCTTGAGGATGTCCTGGCCCGGCTTGCCGGTGACGAATTTGAGGAAAGCCTGAGCCTCCTTGGCATGCTGGCTCGACTTCAGAACGCCGCCGCCGGAAATGCTGACGAAGGCGCCGGGATCCTGGTTCTTGAAGTAGTGCAGGGCAACGTTCTTGCTGTTCTCACCGGTCTTCGCCTGATCGCCGAACCAGTAGTAGTGATAGATCACCGCACCCTCGACTTCGCCGGCATTGACCGCCTTCATGGCGACGCTGTTGCCCTTATATGGCGTGGAGTTTTCCTTGAGCGCCTTGAGCCAGGCTGCGGTCGCTTCCTCGCCCTTGAGCTCGAGCAAGGCGCTGACGATCGCCTGGAAGTCGGCACCAGCAGGCGCAGCGCCCCAACGACCCTTCCAGGCCGGATCCGCGAGGTCGAGCAGCGACTTCGGCAACTTGTCTTCGGTCAGCTTCGTCTTGTCGTATGCAAAAACCGTCGAACGGGCGGCAATGCCGGTCCACATGCCGTCAGACGGACGATATTGCTCTGGGACCTGCTCGAGGGTTTCCTTGTCGACCGGTGTAAACAGGCCGGCGGCGTCGACCAGCGTCATGGCCGGAGAGTTCTCGGTCAGGAATACGTCTGCCGGCGACGCGTCGCCTTCCTGGACGATCTGGTTGGCGAGCTGCATGTCGCTGCCCTGGCGCACCGTAACCTTGATGCCGGTTGCCTTGGTGAACGCATCGATCCACTCGCGCCCGAGGCTCTCGTGTTGCGCATTGTAGACGACGATACCTTCGGATTCCTGCGCGACAGCGGCGCCGGTGGCCAGCGAAGTTGCGGCAACGAGCGAGGCGGCAAGCGCCAGCGCGCCGGAAAGGCGATTAAGGGAAGTTGTCATGAAGCCCTCCATTGTTTCACCGGGGATCCCGGGATGATGAGCCGTATATTTTTGTTGATTTGGAATTTCAAGTTTTAGTGATGGCACAAATATCACAAATACTTGAAACCATTGATCAACTTTAGAATCGTTCTAGAGCTCGCAGATCGTCGCAATCACTTCGTCCTCGACATCGATGCCATGCTCCAGCGCCTGGCGTCGGGCAGTTTGGCCGCGACGCCCCGGAAGCCGCACTCCGGGGTCGGATGAAATCTCGTCCACCAGCCTGGCCAGCCGTTCCGCCACGCCCTTTCCACCGCTGGCGACAGGGTTGATCACGACAAGCATCTGCCCGAGGCCGGGCGCCGAACCCTTGTCGTCAAAAAGCGAGGAGGACTCGAACGAGAAATTGGCCCCGGTCAGTGCGCCGGCGAGGAATTCGACGATCATCGCCAGCGCTGCCCCCTTGGCTTCGCCGGATGGGGCCATCGTCCCCTCGAGTGCCGCAACCGCATCCGTCGTCGGCTGGCCATTGCGGTCAAAGGCCCAATCCGCAGGGATAGCGACGCCTTTCTGGCGCGCAGCCATCACCTTGCCGCGGGCGACGCGCGAAAGGGCCAGGTCAATAACGAGCGGGTCGGCCTCCGGGATCGGCGCGGCAAACGCGATCGGATTCGTTCCAAAGACGGGTTTGCGCCCGCCCCAGGCGGCCATGGACGCCGTGGCGTTGGCGACCATCAGAGCGACAAACCCCATGTCCGCAAAGCGCTCGACGGTCAAGGCAAGCACGCCGGCGTGGTGCGAACGATGAACCGCTGCCAAGGCGATACCCTGCTCCCTGACGATCTCCGGAAGCGCTGCAGCGGCAAGATCAAAGGCTGGATAGGCGTAGCCATGGCAGGCGTCGATGCGCACGACGGCGGGAAACTGCCGTTCGAGCTGCGGCCTGGCGAATCCGTCGACCTTGCCTGCCTTCGCCTGTTTTGTATAGGCCTCGACCCGGCGCAGGCCATGACCGCCTTGTCCAGCAGCTTCGGCGGCAACGAGTGCCCTGGCGACCGAGCGCGCATTGGCCTCGTCCACACGATTGCGCGTCAAGGCATCGACAACGAGCGTTTCCGCCGCAGCTAGGGTGAAATGCATGGCAACCTGCAAAACGAAAAAGGGTGATGACGTGTTATGTCATCACCCGTTCGGCTGCAATGCAGCAACGATCATTCGACGTCGAACTTGACGCCCTGGGCAAGTGGCAGCGTCTTGCCGTAGTTGACCGTGTTCGTCGCCCTGCGCATGTAGGCTTTCCAGGCGTCCGAACCGGATTCGCGACCGCCGCCAGTTTCCTTTTCACCGCCGAAGGCACCACCGATTTCGGCCCCGGACGGACCGAGGTTGACGTTGGCAATACCGCAGTCCGAACCGCGAGCAGAAACGAAGGTCTCGGCCTCCCGCATATCGTTCGTGAAGATCGAAGAAGACAGTCCCTGCGGCACCGCGTTGTGCAGTTCCAGAGCCTCATCGAAATCCGTGTACTTCATAACGTAGAGGATCGGCGCAAATGTCTCATGCTCGACGGGGCCGGCCTGAACAGGCATCTCAACGAGCGCCGGCCGGACGTAGAAGGCGTCTCCCGCACCGTTCTCGACGCRCTCGCCACCGGTAACCTTGCCACCGGCAGCCTTCGCTTGCTCAAGAGCCGACTGCATGTTCGTAAAGGCCTGCCTGTCGATTAGAGGCCCGACAAGCGTCCCCGTTTCCAGTGGGTTGCCGATCGACACCGAGCCATAGGCCTTCTGCAGGCGTGGAACGAGCTTGTCATAGACGCTCTCGTGCACGAACAGGCGACGCAGCGTTGTGCAGCGTTGACCGGCCGTGCCCATGGCCGAAAAGGCAACGCCACGCAGCGTCAGGTCAAGATCGGCCGTCGGGCAGATGATCGCTGCATTGTTGCCGCCGAGCTCGAGGATGGATCGCGCAAAGCGCTGTGACAGGCGGGGACCAACAACGCGGCCCATGGCCGTCGAACCGGTCGCCGAGACGAGCGGCACCTTGGGATGGTCGACAAGCACTTCCCCGACATCGCGTCCACCAATGAGCAACGTCGACAGGTTCGAAGGTGCCGCGCCCCCTTCGGCAACGAACCGCTTCAATGCCTTCTCAAACAGCGCCTGAACGGCAAGCGCTGTCAGCGGCGTCTTCTCAGACGGCTTCCAGACTGTCGAATTACCGCAAACCAACGCCAGGGCAGCATTCCACGACCAGACGGCGACCGGGAAATTGAAGGCCGAGATGATGCCGACCACGCCCAAGGGGTGCCAGCTTTCCATCATCCGGTGTTCGGAGCGCTCGGTGGCAATGGTCAGACCGTAGAGCTGGCGGGACAGGCCGACGGCAAAGTCGCAGATGTCGATCATTTCCTGGACTTCGCCGAGCCCCTCGGATGTGATCTTGCCAACCTCGATCGAGACGAGGCGGCCGAGAGCGGCTTTTGCCGAGCGGAGCTCTTCGCCGAGCAGGCGCACGAGTTCGCCGCGCTTCGGTGCCGGGACGGCCCGCCATTCGAGGAATGCCTTGTGTGCAGCCTCGATGGCGTCCTTTGCTTCTGAAGCAGAATGCTCCTTCAGCGCACCGATCTCCTTGCCGGTGACCGGAGAGGTAACGCGAAGCGTGCCGCCGATATAGCGATCAGCGCCGACGCCCAGTTCCGTGAGCAGTTTTTTCGTCTCGGTGGCGAGATCAAGTGCAGAGATGGTCATGGGGTCAACCTCGGTTCTCAAAATCGGGCGTCTGCGAAATGGGCCACTTGGGCGCCGGCTTCGTACCACATTTCCTTCACCGCGCGGAAGCTAGGTTCGGACGGTGCTGTAAGGGGCAGTGGCAAGTCCGCTTCCGTCGTCTGCCCCAGGATGAGCTGGGCGAGCGTGCGGCCAAACACTGTGCCGGGCGCGATCCCGCGACCGTTGTAGCCGGAGAAGCCCACAACATTCGGCGCAAACCTGTGGAAGCGGGGCAGCGCATTGTCGGTCATCCCGATCTTGCCGTACCACTCGCATTCGAACTCGACATCGCCAAGCTGCGGAAAGAGCTTTTTCAAGGACCGTTTGGCCCAGGCCGTGTGGATTTGAAGCCCGGTGTTGCGCAGCGCACCGACGCTGCCGAAGACCAAGCGTCCCGCCTGGTCCATGCGATAGGAGGAGAGGATTTCCTTCGTATCCCAAACGCCTTCGCGCCCGGCAAGGATCGAGCGGCGCAAATTGTCGCTGAGCGGCCGGGTTGCAAGATTGAAATAGGGCAGATGGACCTGCTCGTTGCGTACCGCTTCCCAAGGGCCTGTGCTGTAGGCGTCCGTCGCCACGATGATCCAGTCGGCCGTAACCTCTCCCTTTGCAGTGCTGACGGTCCAGCGATTGCCCTTCCGCTCAGTTCCGATGACCGGGCTCGACGTGTGGATTGAAACGCCAGCCTTGACGGCCGCATGCGCAAGCCCGCGGGCGTAGGCGAGCGGCTGAAGTGTGCCTGCGCGCATGTCGAGCAACGACCCGGTATAGGCGCTGCTGCCGACACGCTTGGCCGTCTCCGCCGCGTCCAGCAGCGTCACCGGAGCGCCGCGTGCCGCCCATTGCCGCGCGCGATCCTCGATTTCCTTCAAGCCACTTTCGCCAACGGCGACGTGAAGCGTGCCATTTCGTTCAAGCTCGCAGGCGATGCCGTGCTTGTCGATCAACTCCATTACAAGCCGCGGCGCGTTGCCCAACAGGTCCAGCAACCGCTCGCCATAGACCGGGCCGAGAACACCGGGAAGGTCATCCGGCATGACCCACATGCCGGCGTTGATGAGGCCGACGTTGCGGCCCGCACCGCCGAAGCCGATTTCCTTGGCTTCCAGCAACACGACCTTCGAGCCCGCTTCCGCCAGATGGAGACTTGAGGAAAGGCCGGTATAGCCTCCGCCCACGACCACGACGTCGGCGTTCACAGCGCCTGCGAGCGCCGGTGTCACGGGCGGCTGAGGAGCGGTTTTTTCCCAGAGGCCGTGGGAGCGGGGATCGTTCAGCATCGATCAAAATCCATCCATTAGGCAGGCGGCATTCTAGCGCCGTGCGATTGCTTGTTAAACCGCTGATCAGGTTGCCGATCGCAGCCAGGAGTACGCACCAGGCAGTTCGATCGCATTTTTCAGTTCATTCCGATTCTGTCAGATGGATGACTTTACAAAGCCGGATAAGCCGTAAATATCGACATTTAGGAAATAGCTTATTCTAAAATGGAATGATGGATGCTGGCATCGCGACGCTTTCTTCCGTCGACATCCCTGCTTATCGCCTTCGAGGCTGTATCACGCACCGGCAGCGTGACGGCCGCCGCGCGCGAACTCGACCTTACTCAGAGCGCTGTCAGCCGCCAGATCAAGGCACTGGAAGAGCAGCTCGGCGTCGAACTCTTCGTGCGCGAGCGCCAAACCGTGCGGTTGACGCTGGCCGGCGACGGCTATGCCCGCGAGATACGCGAGGCGCTGCGGCGCATTTCGAGCGCATCACTCAATCTTCGTGCCAATCCGCATGGTGGTACGCTCAACCTGGCGATTCTTCCCACCTTCGGGACGCGCTGGCTGGCACCCCGGCTGGGAGGTTTCCTTGCCGCCAATCCGGGAGTGACGATCAATCTTGTCACCCGGCTGTCACCCTTCGACTTCCGGCTCGATTCGATCGACGCGGCCATTCACTTCGGCCACGCTCATTGGCCGGGCGCGGAGCTGACATTTCTAATGTCGGAGAAGACCATTCCGGCCTGCAGCCCCGAATTCCGCAGCCGACATGCGATCAACGCGGCACAGGATCTACTCGATGCCCCGCTGCTGCACCTGACGACGCGCCCGGATGCATGGGAGCGCTGGTTTGCGGACAACGGCGTGAGCTTTCAAACCGTGCACGGCATGCTCTTCGATCAGTTCGCGACGGCAGCCCAAGCAGCGATGGCCGGTCTCGGCGTTGCGCTGCTGCCGACGTTCCTGATTCAAGATGAATTGAAACGCGGCGACCTTGTTGCAGCCGTTGATCGCGAAACGGAAAGCAGCGAGCACTACTATCTTGCCTATCCGCCAGAACGGGCCGACTACGCGCCGCTGGATGCATTTCGCGACTGGATCGTTCGAGAAGCCGCGATCTGAAGCCTTGCGCTGACATGGCGCTTTCGATCATTATGCGCCGAACCAGAATATGATGCAGGAAACTCCGATGAAGCCAATTTTCGTTCAGCTCCAGTGCGCGCCAGGCAAGACCTACGAAGTCGCCGATGCCATCTACCAGACCGAGCGCGCTTCGGAGCTCTATTCGACGAGCGGCGACTATGATCTCCTGCTCAAGGTCTACATCGAAGAGGGGCAGGACATTGGCAAGTTCATCAACGATAACATCGCCAACATCCCGGGCATCGTGCGTTCCCTGACGACACTGACCTTCAAGGCCTTCTGAACTGCCGTTCCATTCCGCTCAACAAGGAGCAGGCTGGAGGTGTCAAAAGGAAAGCGCCCGCGTACCGCCAAGGCTTGTGACCTCACCCGAGGGTGCCTCTCCGTCTGTCCTTCCAGCCGTCGGAAGCAGACTGACGCGTTTGCTAGCGCCAGGCGCAAGATGAAACCAATCATCCTCCGGCCGATAGCCATCGACGTTGAGGTGGACCGACTGGGCGAACCTGTCGGCTGCGAGATCGACGACCCACCCTTCGTCCTGTGGCGCCACCGACACTTGGATTTCGGCGTCGTGGAGGGCCTTGGAGCGCCCCAACGGAAAATGAAAGGCATCGGCGACCACAGGACCTCCGTCCGGCAGACGCAAGCGCGCGACGGTGACGTCGTGAGAGGGCGGGCCGAAGCGGAAGGCGTAAGTCGTGTCAAAAAAGGCGCCAAAGAGATCAGTGGCGGCAAAGGTCTCGCAGCTTCTCGGCGCCAAGGTCAGAATGCGGCCGCCGCTGACGGCGTGCTGCCTGCCATGCCGCAAGCAAACCAGCTCGAGATCAAGCTGGAGAGCATGCTCGGTCTCATTCAGGACGTGAACGTCGAGGCCATTTGTGCCCTCGTCGGTCACGACGACCTGCACAGGCCGGAAAGCGCGGCGCAGGGCATACCACACCGGCTTGGGCTCGCCGGTTGAATCGATCACACCCCAACCAGCTCCGGGCATCAGATCCTGCAGGGTCCAGACCAGCGCGCCGTTGCAGCTCGACCCCTTCCGGCGCCATTCGGCAAACGTCGCTTCCGCAACTTCACCGGTGACGACGCGGGAGAGATCGAGGTATCGATCACGATCCTCACGACGGAGACGCGCCGGATCCTCGCCATAGAGTTCCGCCAGATAGAAATCCCTGACGTCCTCGAAATCCCACGATGCGCCGCGATCGCGGGGGACACGTGATTTCCATAGCGGACTATGGACAGGCGGTACATCCAGATGGCGTTGCAGCGTTCGCTGCTGTGGAACATGGGCGAAAGCCAGGCTCTCGGTCGCGAAGCGAACGTTGGCACGGCGCGCGTCGTCAAGCGGGCGCATATAAGCGCCGACCCCGTAATAGTGGGTGACTCCCGCATTCGGAGAAAACGGCATCGCGCCGCCCGAAGGCGAATTTGGCACATAGGGGACGTCGGGGCGCATACGCCCGGCGATCGCCGGAATAATCTCCTCCGTGATCGGACCCGACCAATAGTCCTGCGGCAATCCCAGCATCGCGGCCTGCTGATAGATCTCGCTGCCGCCGCAAACCACCGCCAACGACGGGCACCCCTGAACGGCATGCAGCAATTCCTCGACTTCCGCGTGGACTTGCGCAGTGAGAGCCTTGTCGTTCTTCGGATAGTCGAAATTGGCAAACATGAAGTCCTGCCAGACGAGCAGACCAAGCTCGTCGCAGAGCTCAAAGAACTCCCGCGTTTCGTAGGCCATCGTGCCGCCAATGCGGAGCATGTTCATGCCTGCCTGCGCGGCAAGGCGCAGGAACGGCTCATAGTCGGCCTTGCCACCCGGCAGCCGGACGATATCCGCCGTGGTCCAGACCGCACCGCGGCAAAAGATGCGCTCGCCGTTGATCAACAACGCAAAACCCTCTCCGTCTTTTCCGCGGTCGACGTCGATGCGCCGAAAGCCGATTCGGCTGGCGTGATGCTCAACGCCGTCGACGAGGATCGAGAAATCATAGAGGCACTGTGCGCCGTGAGTATGGGGCCACCAGAGATCGACGTTCTCCAGCCTGACGATTGCCGAATAGTGATTCTCGCCGATCTTCTCGAATGTCTGCTGAACGCCTCCGCACCGGAGCACTAGATCCGGATTGTTGACATTTGCATGAAGCGAAACGCTCAGTCGCCCGGTGTTATCCGCCTCGAGCACGGCGCGGACAGTGACGTTGTCAATCGAAACGACATCGCGCGGGACAAGCGTGATGGGGCGCCACGGACCGACAGCATGAACTTCCGGACACCAGCCCGGCATGCGCCCGAGCAGCGTTGTTCGAATATTCTTCAAGCCTTGCGGCGTGATCATCTGCGGCCGCCAACGAGCGCGCGGGCCGGGCTCGGCAAGCCGCGGTGCCAGCGCCCGGAAGCAAAGCGCCAGTTCGTCGCCGCCGGAAAGCGTCACCGGTATCTCGTGCATGGTGAACATGCTTCCCGATGACAGGATCTCCTGCCCATTGAGGAAGACATGACACAGCGTCGCCAAGCCCTCGAAGCGAAGAAGCGCATCGCCGGGTTGTACGTCAAAAAGTCGGCAAAGATACCACGCATCGCGCGTGTCGAGCGGCTCCGGGTTTTCACGATCGAAGTGCCCGGCCTTCTCCAATGCCGCGGCAACGGTCCCCGGCACCTCGGCGGCGATAAACTGCGCCGACAACGGAATGTCATGCGGCGTCGCACAAGCGCCCGGTTCCGTCAGAACCAGATTCCAACCTTCGGCGAGCAGAGTTTCCTCCGCACCGACACTCGCCAACCGTCCCCGCATGCTTAGACTCCCGGCTTCACAAGCGCTCCTTGAGAGAAGCCATCATGGAATCCCACGCATCGGCTGCCGGATCAAGCGCCGTGCGTAATGGCTCGTATTTCTTCCGGGTGACCGCCCGGGCGAGCTGAAACTGCACGGACTTCGCGACTTCGGAAATTCGGCGCGCGTCTTCAATTGCGGACGCGAATTCGCTCGCAGAAAGCCAAGCCAGGTGATCTCCGGCAAGCTCGAAATTGGCACCGAACTGGCGCAGCGTATTGAATGCGTACTTGTGAAAGAAGCCAAACGGCCGCTCTGCGACTGCTTCCACCTGCTGCGGAAACACTTCGACAAAGGCGCGAATCGGATTCGAGACTGGGCGGCGACCGAAGTGAGTTCCTAGAAGCCTGCGTGCCATAGTGCTGACATGCGCCGTATCCGGCATGCGAACCGGAAATTTCGCGAACTCGGTGTAGGGAAGGAACGACGGATCGTCCGCCGTCAGTTGCAGCTGGAACAGCCCCTCGAAGTCTTCACCCTCAAGCTGGAAATAGCCGCCATTGTGGAAATACTCCACGCGCTTGCCGGTGAGATCGAGCCTGTTGATCGCCACGGTGGTCTTGCCATGCTCGGTCCGATAAGCGGTACCCTGCGTATCGGGCATATAGAACGAGTCCATCTCGATCAGGCAAAGGCGCCCGCGTGCGATCTGCACCTCGATATGCCGTTCGACGCGGTCGAAAATGGCAAGCTCAGTGACACGGATGTCATAGAGTGACTCGAGATCCTCGAGCGGCACCTTGAAGAAGGTGAACTGATCGCCCTCGAAGTCCTGCGTGAGCGTAAAGCCAAGCATCGCCTCCGGTACCGCGCCGCAGCCGCTCAGCACTTCGATCCAGAGGTCGACATAGCAATTGGTTTCAGGCCACATGCGCTCGCCGGAATGGAGCGAATGCGGTTGATAGCCGTCCGGGCGGACCCGCGGAAAGACGGCTCTCATCGTTTCATTCAGCCCCACAGCGCTTGACGCACCTTGGAAGGCCAATGCTTGACCTCGAGCCCGTGGTGATGAAACAGCGCGAGCGCGATACGCTCAAGCCCGAAGCCGACGCAAGCGGTGTGCGCAACGCTCTCGTCTTCGAGGTACAGGCCCCATTTCGCACCAAATGCGTCCTGGTGGTAGTTGAAGCTCATGCAGGCCGTCGGCTTGGCAACCGAGGTGATCGGGATAAGCAGCTCGAACTTCAGGTTCTGATCGCGCTGATTATTGGCCAGCATCTTGCCGGCACGGCCGAAGAACGGGTCGTTCGCGACATCAATGGTCACATCCAGACCGACCGCCTTCATCATTTCGACGCCGCGATCCATCCAGCGTTGACGGAAATCCGTGACGTGCTGCTCGGTCCCCATGCAAATATATTCACGCATGCGGAAGAGCTGCTGGCGGGCGGGATCCTGCGAAGGCTCGTGGCGGAAGCAATAGGATTGCAGATCGAAGAGGCCGCCGCTCATCGGCAGTTTGCCGCGCCGAGCGACAGTCGGATAAAGCGGATAGCAAGCTGCAGGCGTCAATACGATGTCGGTTGCCTGTTGATCCTTGGTCCAATCGTCGCCCACCTCCATGCACTGGAGTAGGCTGATGTGGTCGAGCTCGCTGCCGCAGAAACTGTGGACGGTGCCGGCAAGCTGCGGGAAGCTCTTCATGTAGCCGCTCTTCTCGAAGAAGGCGCGGTTCATCCCGGGCGGAAAGCGCATCGCTTCCGCGCCGTCGGCGCCGCCGAACCTGTCGATCAGGCGCTCGAAGGCGGCGATCACGTCTTCGAATTGTCCGCTGCGCCCGTAGAGACCGTCAACGCCCGTATCGATCAAGAGACCCGATTCAAATAGCCTGTCCAGAAACGTTGTCTGCACGTCCATGTCGTCACCCCAGTAAGCTAGTGTCCTGCTTATGAACAAGAAGCATGCTCGACGTATTGCCGAGAATGCGGTCATTCGAGATCATGAGTTGCGCCGAGTGGGCATCGCGCAGATGGCGGCCGACGCTGAATGGCGTGCCGTTCTTGTAGCCCATGATCCCGCAAATCAGCATCACGTGATTGACGATCTCGAGGATCGTCTCAGATGAGGCAATCTTTACGTTGTTCATCGTGACGGCGAAGCCCATGGAAGAGAGCTTGTCGGCGTCGCTCCTGGCGTCCTCGTAGGCCTTCAGACCGGCGACAACGTTCGATCGAACCATCTGCTGCAAGTTTGACACCTCGGCGAGCCTCAAGGCTCCGGGCGGTGGCGTACCCGGCGACTTGCGCGCTGCGGCGCGCACGAACGCCTGTGCACGGCCAACCGCGTCTACCGCGATGCCATACCACACGCTGCTCCAAAGAAGGTGCGACGATGCCAGCATCGATTGCGCCGCGATCTCTGCGAAAGGCTTCGGCAGGATCTGTTCGGCCGCAGCCTCGCCCTTGAAGAGGAAACCATCTGAGCAGGTACCGCGCATGCCGAGCGTGTCCCACGTATGCGTTTTTTCCAACGTGTACTGCTCCTTCAGAAAGACGGTCAGCACCTGATCGGAAGAGGCGGCAGTTGCGTGGGCACGCGAGGTAACCATGATCGCATCGGCGTGGGAGCCGTAGGATATGACAGTGGCATCTTTCTCCAGACGGCAAATGTCACGATCCACCTCGATCGCGCAGATGCTATTCCTGAGATTGCCGCCGATCCCGCCTTCCGTCGTTGCCGACGCGACCAGCAATTGCTCGGCAGCAACACGTAGCATGAAGGCCCGATGCCACTCGCTCTCGCCGCCGTGCTCAACAAGGCTGCAAAGCTTGATGTGATGCATGGCGAAGACCATGGCAGCCGAAGCACAAGCCTGACCAAGCATCGAGCATAACTCGGCGATCTGTGCGATCGTCGCGCCTTCGCCACCGAAATGGCGTGGGATCTGAACGCCTAGCAAGCGCTCGGCCCTCATTGCCTCCACGGCTTCGTGCGGGAACCTCCCTTCAAAATCGACGGAGTCTGCATGCTTTGCCGCAATCGCTGACACGCGCGCGGCTCTGGCGGCAAGATCCTCTTGCGCGATTTTGACCGGAAAGTTCATTCAGGCGACCTTCCGGCTATCTTTGATCTGGTCAACGGTCCTTGCGATCGCCGCGATGCTGGCGAAAGACTTGCGATTCAAGAGATTGTCGGGAAACTCGATATCAAAGGCTTCTTCGATGCCAAGCATAAGCTGCACGGAAGCGAAAGACGTTAGGCCGACCGCATAGAGGTCGGCATCATCGGCGACCTGATCGACAGAGACAGGGAGCTTTCCAAATTTGACCAGGAGCTCACGGATCGTAGTATTCATTATGACTTCTCCAAGATGATCATATCTCGAGTGGCGAAACCGCCTTGTTCTCGGAGTACGCGTAGTCTGGAAAAGACAAAATTGTCCTAAATGACGTAGTTAAAGTCAGCTAAGCTTCTCAGCTAAATTCCTACGAAAGAAACGGGGAAGGGGGGGAGCTTGTGTTAGATTTCAACATCTTGCTCGCGAGCTGTATTTTTGGGTGACCAACGGATCTTGTGACACATTGTCCAATAACAACACTTCTTTCGCCCATTTTTGACTAGGCGACCGGCGGATACAGGTGCTCGCCGCCGCGATAATCCGAAACCGAATAGCAGCCTTCGCCCATCTCACTGATCGACTGAGGAGCGATCACTGCTTTGCCATGGCCACCGGGTATGTCGAGTATGTAGGTGGGCTGGCAAAGACCTGAAATCCGGCCACGCAATGCGGCGACGATCTTCTGCCCCTCTTCGATCGTCAGCCGAAAATGGCTCGTGCCTGGCGCCAGATCGGGATGATGCAAATAGTACGGCTTCACACGCGTCTCGACGAAGGCCTTCATCAACTCCGTCAGCACCGCCGGATCATCATTGACGCCCTTCAGAAGCACCGATTGGCTGACCATGACCATGCCGGCATCGATCAGGCGAGCGCATGCTGCGCGCGCCTCGGCGGTCAGTTCGCGGGGATGATTGGCGTGCAGCGCCACGTAGACGGTCTTGCCGCTCGCTCTCAGGGCCGCAATCAGGGCCGCATCCACTCTCGATGGATCAACCACGGGAACCCGGGTATGGAACCGCACGATCTTGACGTGGTCGATCGATGCCAGTTCGCGAAGAATTTCTTCCAGCCGTCGCGGTGACAATACGAGCGGATCGCCGCCCGTCAGGATCACTTCCCAGATTTCCTCATGGTCGCGGATATAGGCGAAGGCCGCAGACATTGCATTGGGGTCAAGGGTGCCCAAGCCTTCCGGACCGACCATCTCGCGGCGAAAGCAGAAGCGACAGTAGACGGGGCAGACATGCACCGCCTTCAACAGCACCCGGTCGGGATAGCGATGAACGATCCCCTGTACGGGACTATGGGCTTCGTCGCCGATCGGGTCGGCGCGCTCTTCGGGCGTCGTGATCAGCTCAGCCGGCTCAGGAACGAATTGCCGGGCGATTGGATCTGAATCATCGGCTCGGTCGATCAATCCTGCAACGGTCGGAGTCAATGCAATGGCATAGCGTGCGGCGACATCAGCCAGCGCGTCCCGGTCTCTCCGAGCCAGCAGCCTTGCGCGTGCCAGCCCTTCGACCGTCTTGATGGGCCCGTTACTGTTCATCTGCCGTACTCCGCGACCGGAGCCCACATCACCTGATCGATCCGCGAGGCCCCGGTTGCCAGCATCACCAGCCGATCGAAGCCAAGAGCGATGCCGCTTGCCTCGGGCATGATGGCAAGCGCGTCCAGAAAGTCCTCATCGAGAGGATAGCTTTCGCCGTAGATGCGAGCTTTTTCAGACATCTCGATCTCGAAGCGGCGGCGCTGTTCCGCCGCATTGGTAAGCTCGCCGAAGCCGTTTGCAAGCTCGACGCCGCAGGCATAGACCTCGAAACGTTCGGCAACACGGGGATCTCGCGCCGAGGGGCGCGCTAGTGCCGCTTCCGACACCGGATATTCGTCAAGAATGGTCACACGGTCGAAACCCAGATGAGGCTCGACCTTTTCGACAAGCACGCGGCTGAACAAGTCCGCCCAACCATCGTCATCGGCAACACGCATGCCGACCCTCCTGACCTGGTCAGCTAGATGCGCCCGATCCGTCGCACCGTCGGCTGCAACGGAGCCCAGCAGATCAATACTGGCATAGCGTTCGAAAGCCGCGGCAACACTGATCCTGTCCGGCCCGGCAAACGGATCGCAGTCCCGGCTTTTATAGGTGAGCCGCGCCGTCTTCATGGTTTCCGCAGCAAGCGCCAGGATTCGAACGCAATCCATCATCAGGCTCTCGTAACTTTCGCCCACGCGATACCACTCGAGCATGGTGAACTCCGGGTGGTGCAGGGGGCCGCGCTCGCGGTTGCGATAGACGTGGGCGAAACAGGCGATGCGCTGTTCGCCAGCCGAAAGCAGCTTCTTGCAGGCGAATTCAGGCGAGGTATGCAGATAAAGCGGCGCTGCAGTCTGGCCGTCCGTCGTCAAGGCTTCGGTGGCAAACGCATGAAGATGCGCCTCGTTGCCCGGCGAAACCTGCAGCGTCGCGGTGTCGACCTCCAGAAAATCCTCGCTCAGGAAATAGCGGCGCAGCGCGGACTGGATGGCATTGCGCCCAATCAGGAACGGACGGCGGTCCAAATGCACGCTCGGCGTCCACCACGGCGATACTTTGGCGTTCGAGGGATTCATTGGCGTCGTCCTGGCCGGCCTTCCAACGCTAGGGCTGGCTATTTGCCGGATTTTAGGTTAGTTGCGCCCCCAAAGAACAATCAATCGCGTCTTCGGGGCTGTATCGACAGTCCTCTACGACGCCAAAAGCCGAGTTACAAGGAAGTCTTAATGGTCAAGGTCATCGCCTCTTCCGTCCGCAAGGGCAACGTTCTCGACGTGGATGGCAAGCTCTACGTCGTTCTGACTGCCCAGAACTTTCATCCGGGCAAGGGCACGCCGGTCACGCAGGTCGACATGCGTCGTATCGTTGACGGCGTCAAGGTCTCCGAGCGCTGGCGTACAACCGAACAGGTCGAGCGCGCCTTCGTCGAAGACGTGAACTTCCAGTATCTCTACGAAGATGGCGAAGGGTTCCACTTCATGAACCCGGCGACCTACGACCAGGTGGTCGTGAACGATGAAACGATGGGCGATCAGAAGGCCTATCTGCAGGAAGGCATGACCTGCATCCTGTCGATCCATGAAGGCGTTCCGCTGGCTCTCGAACTGCCGCGCCACGTGACCCTCGAAATCACGGAAACCGAACCGGTCGTTAAGGGCCAGACGGCCTCGTCCTCCTACAAGCCGGCAATGCTGTCGAACGGCGTGCGCACCATGGTGCCGCCGCACATCAACGCCGGCACGCGCGTCGTTATCGCCACGGAAGACAATTCCTACGTCGAGCGCGCAAAAGACTGACTGTCTGCCGCATGCGCCGAGTAAACTAAGCCGCTTTGGAAACGAGGGGCTTTTTTGCTGTCGGCAGTTAGCTGATCCGGCGGTTGCTCAAACAAAAAGCGCCAGTCAGGCCGGCGCTTTCGATCTCAAAAATAGTAATCCTAGCGCCTTAGTAGCGCGGGCAACGTGCCTCGTAACGGCGCCCGTAGCGGTCTCTGTAGACGCAGTAACCGCGACGTTCAACGGACTGGCCGATCAGTGCGCCAGCGAGACCGCCGGCAACGGCACCGATTGCAGCACCGCCCCAGCTATGGCTGACGGCACCGCCGATAATAGCGCCGGAACCCGCGCCGATTGCGGTTCCCTGTTCCGTCGCCGTGCAGGAAGCAAGTGCGCCGACGAGGGCGCCAATGAGCACAATCTTCTTCATCATGACATAACTCCCAGTTTTTTCGTCGCTTAGATGCGACCCATTAGCACAAGAATAACAATAATGAGGAGAACTAGCCCTAAACCGCCGGAAGGTCCATAGCCCCATCCGCGGCTATAGCCCCAATTTGGTAAGGCGCCGATCAAAAGCAGAATAAGGATAATGAGCAGTATGGTGCCAAGCATGGTTCAAGTCCTCGACGTCATTACACCTGGAATGGACGAGAAACACACATCTCCGATTTTTGTTCCATATGTATCAAATGTTTGGTTTTAGCGGCAAAATGACCTAATCGTACGCCGTTTTCCGTCCCGCCGCGTAATATTGCCCCCATGACAACAAGACACGGGCAGATGTCGCTCGTCGATTTCGGACAAAACGACGTTGACAGCCTGGACAAGATTGCGTTGCACGTATGCCGCGAATTTCGAGATTCAGCATCTTGTGGGAAAAAGTGATTCAAAATCAATACTTAGCCGTGAACAAACACTGAATCATGCGGAGTCTGCGATTCGTCTCCGATTCGTTCTCAAGCTGTTCCGAATCGCAAAACGAGCAATCTGCAAGCTATTCGCGCAACAGAAAACTGCGGAGTAAATTCAAATCGGCCCTTGCGTTTGAGACAACGGCTGTCCATGTGTGTGCTGCTCGGAGAGGAGCTGACTTGACCTGGGGCACCCTCGCCTCATCTGCAGGACCATGACACTGACATCGCAGCCGATGATACTGAGTGGGCGCGGAGTAACCGCGGTGCTCGGACCAACCAATACCGGCAAGACGCATTATGCCATTGAGCGCATGGTTGCCCATGGCACCGGCGTGATCGGGCTGCCGCTGCGGCTGCTGGCGCGCGAGGTCTATACACGCGTCGCCGAAAAGGTCGGAATTCAAAACGTTGCCCTGGTAACGGGCGAAGAGAAAATATCGCCTCCCAACGCCCGCTTTTCGGTCTGCACCGTCGAGGCAATGCCACGCGAGACGAAGGCGGCGTTCGTCGCCATTGACGAGGTTCAACTCGCCGGCGACCTCGAGCGAGGGCACATCTTTACGGACCGGATCCTTCATCTGCGCGGCCGCGACGAGACGCTGTTGCTCGGCGCCGGTACAATGCGTCCGATCCTGCAGCAACTGCTCCCTGGAATTACCATCGTCGAGCGTCCCCGGCTTTCCCACCTGTTCTATGCCGGACAGAAGAAGATTACCCGCCTCCCGCAGCGTTCGGCGATCGTCGCCTTCTCTGCCGACGAAGTCTATGCGATTGCCGAGTTGATCCGCAGGCAGCGCGGCGGGGCCGCCGTCGTTCTCGGAGCCCTCAGTCCGCGCACCCGCAATGCGCAGGTGGCACTCTACCAAGCCGGCGATGTGGAATATCTGGTCGCCACGGATGCGATCGGCATGGGCCTCAATCTCGACGTCGACCACGTCGCCTTCGCGCAGGATCGCAAATTCGACGGCTATCAGTTTCGTAACCTCAACCCCGCCGAACTTGGGCAGATTGCCGGCCGTGCCGGTCGACATGTTCGCGACGGGACGTTTGGCGTCACCGGTCAGGTCGATCCCTTTGATGAGGAATTGGTTGAACGCATCGAAGGCCACGAGTTCGACAATGTGAAAGTGCTGCAGTGGCGCACGAAGAACCTCGACTTCAGCTCCCTGCATGCGCTCCGCGTGAGCCTTGAGACCGGCCCTACGGTTTCTGGCCTGACACGCGCGCTCCCCGCCGTCGACCAGCAAGCGCTGGAACAGCTGTCGCGCTACCCCGAGATCATCGACCTTGCGAACAATCCGGCGCGCGTCGAGAAACTATGGGAAGCCTGCGCGCTTCCGGACTATCGCCGCATTGCACCGGCCCAACACGCCGATCTGATTTCCACCCTCTTTTCCGATCTCGTCCGCTATGGCACGGTAAACGAGGACTTCCTTGCCGAGCAGGTATACCGCGCGGATCGAACAGACGGTGAGATTGACACGCTTTCGGCGCGAATCGCGCAGATAAGAACTTGGACCTATGTATCGAATCGGCCCAATTGGCTTGCCGATCCGACACACTGGCAGGAAAAGACGCGGGAAATCGAAGATCGATTGTCCGATGCGTTACATGAAAGGTTGACGAAACGCTTTGTTGATCGCAGGACATCTGTGCTCATGAAGCGCCTGAGAGAGAATGCGATGCTGGAAGCTGAAATCAGTGTAAATGGCGATGTCTTCGTAGAAGGACATCATGTGGGGCAACTGTCGGGATTCCGGTTCACGCCCATTTCGGGAGCGGAGGGACCGGACGCTAAGGCTGTCCAGTCTGCTTCGCAGAAGGCGCTCGCTCTGGAATTCGAGGCACGTGCGGCTCGCCTCCATGCGGCCGGCAATGGCGACCTCGCGATCAGCTCCGACGGTTCGATCCGTTGGCTGGGCGACCCGGTGGCACGCCTGGCAGGCAGCGATCATGTCATGCGCCCGCGTGTCATCATTCTCGCCGACGAGCAGTTGACCGGCAATGCCCGCGACCATGTGGCCGCTCGTATCGAGCGCTTCGTAAATCACCACATCAGCACCGTCCTGAAGCCGCTTGACGATCTGTCCCGCGCAGAGGACCTGCAGGGCCTTGCAAAGGGCCTGGCATTCCAGCTTGTCGAGAACCTCGGCGTACTGTTCCGGCGCGACGTGACCGAAGAAGTGAAGTCGCTGGATCAGGATGCGCGGGCCTCAATGCGCCGCTACGGTGTCCGCTTCGGCGCCTACCACATCTTCGTTCCGGCACTTCTCAAGCCCGCCCCGGCAGAGCTCATCACGCTCCTCTGGGCGTTGAAGAATGATGGCCTCGACAAGCCAGGTTATGGCGATCTCATTCCCGTGCTGGCGGCAGGCCGTACCTCGGTCGTTACCGATCCGGGCTTCGAGCGCACCTTCTACAAGCTGGCCGGCTTCCGGTTCCTTGGCAAACGCGCGGTCCGTATCGACATTCTGGAGCGCCTGGCCGACATTATTCGCCCGCTCCTTCAGTGGAAGCCGGGCCAGGCCAATCGTCCCGAAGGCGCTTATGACGGTCGCCGTTTCACGACGACAACCGCCATGCTTTCGATCCTCGGCGCAACGCTGGAGGACATGGAAGAGATCCTGAAGGGGCTCGGTTATCGCGCCGATGCCGTCAAGGCGGAAGAGGCAGCTGCCCATCTGTCGGCTCAGGACGCTGCCGCAGCGCCGGCGACCGAGACGGCGGTTGAGGATAATGCGGAGAAGGCAGATCACGACGATGCCGACAGCGCATCGGAGGAAGCCCCTTCCGAAGCCCCAGCTGCTGTTGAAGCAGTGGCAGCCGAACAGCCGGTCATCGCAAATCCCGAAGAAGCCGAGGAGCCGAAGCCGGTCCTTCTCTGGCGCCTTGGTGGCCGTACGGACAACCAGCGTCAGGCTCGCAGCCCGGGCGAACGCCGTGGCGGCAACAATCGCGGCCAGGACCGGGGGTCCGAACATCGCCGCCAGGGTGCTGCGAATGGCGAGGGCCGCGACGGCAACCGCCAGCATCGCGGCAAGGATGGCGGCAAGCCACAGCAGGGACGCGGTGACCGCAACGAACAGCGTGGCGACCGTCAGGACCGTGGCGACCGCAAGGATCGCAACAACAACCGTGGCGGACCACAGCCGTTGCGCTTCGAGGCAAAGCCACCGCGCAAGGAAAAGCCGATCGATCCGGATTCTCCTTTCGCCAAGCTCGCTGCCTTGAAGGAGCAGATGAAGAAGTAAGCGGATGAGCAGTGAGACACAGCCAGGAAGCGGTTCGCGACAGCGCATCGATAAGTGGCTGTTCTTCACGCGCATGGTGAAATCGCGCTCGCTGGCACAAAGCCACATTCAATCCGGGCATGTGCGGATCAATGGCGAGCGCGCCCTTCAACCGAGCCAAATGGTCAAGACGGGCGACAGGGTCGAGCTGGCGCTGGAGCGCCGCGATGTTGTCCTCATCGTCAAATCGGGCGGCGAGCGACGTGGTCCCTACGAGGAAGCCCGACTGCTCTATGAGGACCTGACCCCGCCACCCGACGAGGCAAAGCGCCTGACACCTTACGAACAGGCGATGCGCGCTACGGGCACGGGCAGACCCACGAAAAAGGACCGCCGTGCAATCGACAAGCTGATGTCGGACGAGGATTAGAAAACTCTGTCCGAACAGCCGGGTTTTGCGACGTCTTTATTCTTGAAATCCGCAGACAAAGCCGATACGTCACAATCAACTTGCCGGATAGCGTAAATGCCTCCCCCGCATTTCACTGCTTCCTTTCCGGTTAGGGGAAAGGCGCGACGTTCCAGGTTGCCCGGCCCCATTGTGTGGAAGTCCTGGAGTTCTTCATGACCTATGTCGTGACCGACAATTGCATTCGCTGCAAATATACCGATTGCGTGGAAGTCTGCCCCGTCGACTGTTTCTATGAAGGCGAGAACTTCCTCGTCATTCATCCTGACGAATGCATCGACTGCGGCGTTTGCGAGCCGGAATGTCCTGCCGAAGCCATCAAGCCGGATACGGAGCCGGGCCTCGACAAGTGGCTCAAGGTCAACGCCGAATATGCGAGCATTTGGCCGAACATCACGATCAAGAAGGATGCCATGCCGGAAGCCAAGGAAATGGACGGCGAAACCGGCAAGTTCGAGAAGTACTTCTCGGAGAAGCCCGGAGCGGGCGACTGATCTTCCCCCAAACCTCGGCCTGAAACCGGGTTCAGTGACGTAAAAAATGCCTGAAGCGTGCCTGCAGCATATGGGTGTCATGTGTTGCGCGCATGACTCAGGTGCAGCAAATTATTGATTTCGTCATATTTTTGTGATAGGTTCCCGACACTGATCCATTTGCGGCATGAAGTATGCCCAAACCACCACGAAAGCAAAACAAATCCAAAAACGCGGTTTCCGTGACATATCAACGCCTTGAGCTGTGAGGCTCTAAGCTTGTGCGCATGGATATGTTTGTTTTTGTCCGGTGGGACCAGAAGTAAGTCACCCGACGGATCCGACCGTCTCATCCGGGCTTGACTGACCCGGCTCCGGCTGCAGCCGGGAGCGTAACAGGGAGTGTTTGAATAGAATGACGACCCAGCAGAAAAAACCTTCTTCCGCACGTCACGGCTTCAAGACCGGTGAATCGATCGTGTACCCCGCACATGGCGTCGGTACCATCAGCGCCATCGAAGAGCAAGAAGTAGCAGGCATGAAGCTTGAACTTTTCGTTATCGATTTCGAGAAGGACAAGATGCGTCTGAAAGTGCCGGTCGCCAAGGCCATGAGCATCGGCATGCGTAAGCTCTCCGAAACCGATTTCGTCGAGCGTGCATTGAAGGTTGTGCAGGGCAAGGCGCGCGTCAAGCGTACCATGTGGTCCCGTCGCGCCCAGGAATATGATGCGAAGATCAATTCCGGCGACCTCATTTCCATTGCTGAAGTTGTCCGCGATCTCTATCGCGCCGAGAACCAGCCGGAACAGTCCTATTCCGAACGTCAGCTGTATGAAGCTGCACTTGATCGCATGGCACGCGAAATCGCTGCCGTGAACAAGATGTCGGAAACCGAAGCCGTTCGCCTCGTCGAGACCAACCTCAACAAGGGTCCGAAGCGCGGCAAGGCAATCGAAGAAGACGAATCTCAGGATGAAGCTGCATAAGCTTTCCTTGTTTTTCCTGAAAAAAACCCGGCCTTGTGCCGGGTTTTTTATTGGAACTTTTTCCGAGGTGGCGCGTTTTAAAGATGTAGCTGCGGACCGCGTCGGGAACTGACATTACCCTCCTCGAACGCTCGCATCCTGGAAACGATCGATGAGGAGCGGATCATGCCTTCCACGTCCTGCCTATCCGGCAACTTGAAGAAACTGGTCCTACCCGGCCGTATTACCGGCGCATAACCCTAAGCTAGGGCCCCATCTGGAAACGTCCAGAGTTCGGGGCCTTTATACGTTCAAGACATGAATTTGATCTGGGCAGCCAATGTCCGGAAGCAAGATTTCTTTGCCCTTTTTTGGCGTCACGCCTCAGGAGACCGATATGAAGAACATGTCAGCAGACCGGCGCATGATCAAAATCGCCATGGCGGCTCCCTACCTTGCTCGCGAAGAGGAACACGATCTCGCAATCCGCTGGAAGAACAATGATGATCGTGGCGCCCGTAACCAGATCGCCATGGCCCATATGCGTCTCGTTATCTCGATGGCCGGAAAGTTTCGCAACTTCGGCCTCCCGATGAGCGACCTTGTCCAGGAAGGCTACGTCGGTCTGCTGGAGGCTGCGGCCCGCTTTGAGCCCGAGCGTGATGTCCGCTTCTCCACCTATGCAAGCTGGTGGATCCGCGCCTCTATCCAGGACTACATCCTACGCAATTGGTCGATTGTTCGCGGCGGTACGAGTTCTGCCCAGAAGGCCCTGTTCTTCAATCTTCGCCGTCTGCGCGCCAAGCTTGCCAGGGGCGACACGCAGCTCACGCTCCAGTCCATCCACCAGGAAATCGCGGCAGCCCTCGGCGTCAGCCTTTCAGACGTCCAGACGATGGACGCCAGGCTCTCGAGCAATGACGCCTCACTCCAGGCGCCCTCAGTCTCGGGTGATGCCGACAGCGCCGAGAAGATGGATTTCCTCGTCAGCGACGATCCTCTCCCAGACGAGCAGGTATCGAACATGATCGACGGCGAGCGCCGGCGCAATTGGCTCGCTTCGGCCCTGAAGCACCTCAATGAGCGGGAAATGAAGATCATCAGCGCCCGCAGGCTCGCCGAAGATGGCGCTACGCTTGAGGAACTCGGTGCAGATCTCGGCATTTCCAAGGAGCGCGTCCGGCAGATCGAAAGCCGGGCGATGGAAAAACTCCGCAGCGCTCTCGTGAGTGCTGACCCGTATATGGCCGCATCGGCCTGAAAGAGCTTACTCCCCCAGTGATGCAACTGGCCCGGTGAAAACCGGGCCTCTTTCTATTCCGCAATAATCTTGACGCGGTCGCCGGGAGAGACAGCGGCGCCGGTCGGCAGGGCATTGATAAGCTTGAAGAGATCGAGCTTTCGATCCGTGCCCATCATCCGCGAAGCAAGCGTCGTGATGTTCTCGCCTGGCCGTACCTTGACGACCCGGACCCGCAGAGGCTTCAGGGAAGCCGTTTCTTCCGGGGTCATGCGGCGGAAGCTTGCCCGCAAGACGTCGGCCGTCTGCTGCAAGACCGGGCTTCCCTTCGGGACGGCCGTCAGGAACCGGAAAATCTGCGCATTGTTGCGGATCACCGTGACGTCGAAATCCCAACGATCTGCACTCGCGCGTGCCGTTGCGGCCTCCATACCGTTGACCGTGATCTGCTGAATGGTCGACGGATCGAGACCGGTAACCCAGCCGCTCGAGATATAGTTGGTCAGGCTTTGGTTCTGGTTATCGGCAACACCATCGAAGCGGATTGCGATGTCGCCCGGACCGGTCGCCATAACCGCCTCGACTTTGTTGTCGATCTTGAAATCGGGAGGTACGTCGAAGCGAATGCCAAGCCCGCCATGCAGGAAGGTCTGGCCGCGGACATAGCCTTCCTCCGGACTGTCGCCGTAGAGCAGGCCATCGATCCCATCGAGATAATAGTCCCTGCCCGTATCGCCAACCTTGCCTTCCTGGCCGAAAGCACGTGCATGATCGCGCGCGAGTTCGATGCGCTGCGCAGAGTTCGGGTGGCTGGAGAGGAAGTCGAGGCTCTGATCCGCCTCAGGATCGACCGACATGAAACGGCTATAGGCGGCCATGGAGTCCAGGAACCGCGCAGCGGCATAGGGATCATAGCCTGCTTCACCAAGCATACGGACGCCGATCACGTCGGCCTGCAATTCCTGCTGCCGCGAGAAAGCAGCCAATCGGAGCTTGCCGCGCGCCAGAGCCTGCTTGCCGGCAATATCGCTCGACAGCACCTCGGCAACGACGCGGCTGGCAATGACTTCCGCCTCCTCGCGCTTCTGCCGTTCGATGCCGTGGTTTGCGGTAACGTGACCCATCTCATGCGAGAGAACGGCAGCGACCTCGGATGCGTCGTTGGCGAGCGCCAGCAGACCGCGTGTCACATAGAGATAACCGCCCGGCAGAGCGAATGCGTTGATAGCCGGCGAGTTCAGGATGGTGATGCGATAGGACTGGCTCGGGTTCTCGGAGACGGCCGTCAGCGCGCCCGTGATCCGGGCGACCAGGCGCTCGGTCTTTGCGTCCTTGTACTCGCCTCCATAGCTCGCAACGATGCGCGGATGTTCGCGCGCACCCATGGCAGCGCGCGGATCGTTCTTCTGGACTTCATCGACGATCTGCGGATTGGAGGACGGCGCAACGCTTGGCTGATAGGACTGCTCGAGAATGGACTGACAACCATACAGCGCCATGCTTGTCGCACAGACGACCGAGGCTCGTCGCACCAGACGGCACGCAGACGAGAGCACATCACTGGAAGGCGCGGGGAATTTCCACGTCGGCATACTGTCCAGTCTGGCTCTCCAAGTCATCTTGCGTGTCAACCGGTCCACTTCCGCGACCCGGCCGGTCTCATCGTGATTCAACAGGCGTCCGTCCCCGCTCTTGCACTGCACAATCGGGGACACAAGTCTTTGCTGTAACTGATTTCCGCATCGGTTGCATAGCGAGACTCTGAGTAAATGTGGCGCCGTTGTATTTTAGCAAGCCTAACGTGCTTTTGAGTTTCCTCGGTCGCCTCAAATTATGGCGAAAGTGCCGTTGCGACTGCCAGATTCGTCAACTGCGGAGAAATTGCGTCAATCCTGGATGGTCCGCGCGGCCCAGAAATTCGTCAATTGGAGCCGCCACGACAATCCTGCCGTCTTCAAGGAAAAGACCGAAGTCTGCGATCCGTTTCACCTCGTCCGGATCGTGCGAGACGACGACGACGGTATTGCCGGTTTCACTATGCATGTCGAGCAGCAGCGCCGCCATTCCGTTTCGCAAACCGGGGTCAAGCGCCGCGAAGGGCTCGTCCAGCAGCAGCACCGGCCGGTTGCGAACAAGCGCGCGTGCAAAGGCTACCCGCTGCCGTTCCCCGCCGGAGAGCGTCCCTGGCATCCGCCGTTCGAAACCGGCGAGTCCCACCTTTTCAAGAGAAGACGAGATGGTTGCGCAATTTGCGGTCGTGAGTTTCAACGACGGGTTAATGCCAAGGCCGATGTTGGTAAAGATATCGAGGTGCGCGAACAGATTGTTATCCTGGAAGACCAGGGAGACCGGCCGCTGCGCCGGGTAAACCTCGGTCACATCTTTTCCGGCGATCAGGATCCGCCCCTTGAGAGCCGTGTCGAAGCCGGCAAGCAGATTGAGGAAGGTTGACTTGCCGGCCCCGGACGCCCCCGTCACGGCAATTACGGCACCGGTGGGAAGCCGGCAATCAAACTGAAAATTCTGATTGCCGAGCTGAAGACCGACCCGCTGCATCTCGATCGCGAACTTAGGATCAACCATGGACGGCAACCTCTCGGCGCACGGGGCCCATCGTACCGGCAATCGTGAGCAGCAGGCAGGCGACGCCAAGGATCAGCGCCAGCCCATCCGCATCGTTCGTCCGATAGCTGCCCATACGGCTATAGACGAGCCATGGCAGGGTGACGAAGCCGTCCGAACCGAACAGCGCAACCGCGCCCAGATCGCCGAGCGACAGCGCCATCGCGAACGAAAATGCCGTAAGCATCGGCTTGAACAGGGCTGGCGTGTCGATGAGGCGCAGCCGCGCCCAACCTGTGACACCGAGACTCGCCGCAAGCTTCTGCGTCCGATGCTCGTGGACGATGAAAGCCGGCTCAAGGACACGCATCACAAAGGGCAGCGACATCAACGCGTTGATGGCGACAATCAGCAGCGGAGCGACAGCACTCACGTCACTGACATTTCTCAAGGCAAGGAACCAACCGGTCGCAAGGACGATTGGCGGCACGAGCAACACCAGCGACGACGCGCCGCCCATGGCGGCAAAAAGAAGCCTCCTGCCGAAGGTCCCTGAACCCCGGAGAAGCGCCGCGCGGCGCGCGCTCACCAACGTCATCGAAATCAGCAAAGCGAGAGCCGCCGCGGAGATCGAGATAGCCAGGCTGGTCGCAGCCGATTGCCAGAAGATGGGCTCGCGCAAGAGCTTCATCAGATCGGACCGCAGGCCGGCCAGGACCACAGACATTAAAGGGAGCGCTAGAAACAGCGTGGCAAGCAGCAGGACGCCACCATCCGCAAGCCGCGCGCCCGGTAGTCGCCCATCCGGACGCCCGACAGGCTTGCCAACTGTCATCCCTTCGTCCTCGGGAGCGGGGAGAAGCGACAGGGCTCCGAGGATCATTGATGTAAGTACGATCTGAAGCAGGGAAAGCGTAACGGCCCGGCCAGGGTCGAAATCGAAGCGCAGGGACTGATAGATGGCAACCTCGACCGTCGTTGCCGCAGGGCCACCACCCAACATCAGCACAAGCGTGAAGCTCGTGGCGCACAGCATGAAAATCAGGCCGGCGATACCGGGGACGACCGAGCGCAGGACCGGCCATTCGATGAAGCGAAAAGTCGAGCCGGAGCGCATGCCCAAGCCACTCGCCATCAGCCAATATTCCGATGGCACACGGTCCAGTGCGGCCAGCATCAGGCGGGCCGCCAGTGGCATGTTGAAGAAGACATGCGCCAGCAGGATCCCCGAGAGCCCGTATATGCTGACCGGTTCCGCCAGGCCGAACTTAAGCAGCGCCGAGTTCATGATGCCCTGCCGCCCCCAGATACCGATCAATCCGAGCGCCCCAATCAGAACCGGAAGCCCCATCGGCACGGCCATCAGCCTGATAATCCAGATACGGCCGGGGAAATGCCGTTGACGCGCCAGGGCTTGCGCGACCGGAATGGCAAAAACGATGGAGAGCGCGGTGGAGAGCACGGCCTGCAACAGCGTGAAACGCAATATCCGCAGGATGTACGGTTCAAACACGGTCGCAAGAATCGACGAACCGCCGCTCGAGAGAAGCAAAGCAAGGACCGCAAGGCCGACGAAAGCGATAATGCCGGCGAGGCTCGCGGCCCCGCCCAGCATCGCCCGTCGCATCTCTGCCTTGGTCAAAAGCATCAGTTCATGCTCATGGCAGCCAGCCACTCGTCGATCCAGGCTTTGCGATTCTCGGCAACTTCGTCAGAGCTCATCAGAAAGGTCTTTGATGGCTTCACGAGCTTGCCGAACGCATCCGGCAGCGGTTGCGATGTCGCGGAAACCGGCATCATCCAGTTGTTGGTCGGAATGGTGTCCTGGAAGCCCGGCGTCACCATGAATTTCAGGAAATCGCGCGCAAGTTCCTTGTCAGGCGCATTCTTCAGCAGTCCGGCCACTTCGATCTGTATGTAATGGCCCTCTGAAAATGCAGCGGCCTGGTAGCGGTCCGTATTCTCCGCGACCATGTGATAGGCAGGCGATGTCGTGTAGGAAAGCACCATCGGTACTTCCCCCTTGGTGAACAGCCCATAGGCCTCTGACCAACCGGGCGTTACCGTCAAAACCCGCTTCTTGAGTTTTGCCCAGGCCTCCGGCGCCTTGTCGCCGTAGACGGATTTTACCCACAACAGGAGACCGAGCCCGGGCGTCGAGGTGCGCGGGTCCTCGATGACGATCTTCTGCGAAGGGTCGCCTTCGACTAGGTCCTTCATGCTTTGCGGCGGGTTCTTGATCGTCTGGGTATCGTAGATGACGGCGAAGTGGCCATAGTCGTACGGCACGAATACATCGTCCTTGTAGTCGCCCGGCACCTTGAGCCCGCCGACATCGATACCGCTCGCATCGAACAGGCCGGTCGCCTTCGCTTCCGTGGTCAGGTTCGTATCCAAGCCAAGCACGATATCTGCCTTCGTGCCGGCGCCTTCGAGCTTAAGACGCGACAACAGTGCCACGCCATCCGCCACGCTGACGAAATTGACATTGCAGCCGCAGGTCTTCTCGAACGCTTCCTTGACCTTCGGCCCCGGACCCCATTCGGATATGAAGCTTTCATAAGTGTAGACGGTAAGCGTCTTGTCTGCCGCCTGCGCGCCGGCGCCGGTCAGGGTTGCAGTCGCGATGAAGATCGTGGCAAGCAACGAACGGCTCGGGAATTTGAATTTGAACATGGCACCTCTCCTCTGGTTTGCTTGAAGGGGAAAAGGGCGGTGCCAGATGTCACGCGTCTAATCCCTCCGCCGGTGTTAGCCGGATCAGGTTCCGCGGGTTGGCTTTCAGCCTCTCAGCCGCGTGCCTGATGGCACGGGCACCCCGTTAGAGCGCTTGAGATGTATCGCCACGCTAGGCGTCTTGCAAGGGGCGGCCCTTGGGCCGCCATTGGCATTTACTCGGCGGCTTCGGCACTTGCCGCCGGTCGCACCTCTACCACGCGTGGCAACTGCGTGGGTTTCAGCATCAAGGCAGCACAAAGGCCGATGAGAGCGATCGCGCACGAAGCGATGAAAAGCGGCGTGAACGCATTGGCATAGACGTCGGCGACGGCCTGCCGCACCTGCTCCGGCAACGCCGCGAGCATCTTTGGCGTCAGCTGCTCGATATCGGTCACGCCGGGAATGGAGAGTCCGGTCTTACCGAGCTGCGAGCCGATGATCGCACCATAAATGGAGATGGCAATCGATGCACCGCCCATGCGTGACAGCGTCACTGATCCCGTTGCGGCGCCGACGTCGCGCGCCGGAGCGGCATTCTGGACGCCGATGACCGGGACCTGCTGTGCTAGGCCGACGCCGAAGCCGTGGAGAGCCATCACCGCCCCGATCACCATGACCGGTGTTCCGACATGAACCTGAGTGAGCAGCACAAACGCGATGGCACTGCAGGTCAGGCTTGCGATCGCGAACGGCTTGTAGCGCCCGGTGATGGAGATGATGCGGCCCGCAGAGAGCGACCCGCAGACGATGCCGCCGGTCAGAAGAATGAAGAAGGCCCCGGCCGCGGACGGCGAAAGGCCGGTCGTCGTCTGCAGGAACAATGCGAAATAATTGACCATGCCGATGCCGATCGCGCCACTCATGATTGACATGATGAGCAGCAGGCTGAATGTCGAATTGCGAAACAGCGACAGGGGAACGATCGGCTCCGCGGCGCGACACTCGACGAAGATCCAACCGATCGCCGCCGCTACACCGAGCGCCATGATCGCCAGGCTTTGAGGAGCGACAAGCGAGCCGAAAACCTGAGAGCCATCGGCGGCGAGAACGATGCTTGCCGTCGTCAAGGCGAGCAGCAGGGCGCCGGCGTAATCGATCTTCGGACGGCGGTTGGGCTTCCGGTAGGGCAGCATCAAAGCCAGACCGACAAGGACGACGAAACCGATCGGAACATTGACGAGGAAGATCGAGCGCCAGCCGAAAAGATCGCTCATTGCCCCGCCAAGGACGGGTCCGATAGCGCCCGAGGCCATCAGAACGAGGCTGGAATAGCTCTGGTACCGCGCCCGTTCGCGCGGCTCGAAGAGGTCCGCGTTGACGGCGAAGATCGAGACCATGATCCCGCCTCCGCCAAGTCCCTGCAGCACGCGGGCCGCAATCAGCGTGTTCATGGATACCGCCAGTCCGCAGACGGCGGAACCGACCGTGAAGATCATGATCGCGGCCATCATTACATACTTGCGGCCGAAGAGATCACCGAGCTTGCCATAGAGCGGCATCACCGCGCTCACGGCGAGAAGATAGGCGGAGCCGACCCAGCTGAACCGCTCGAGGTGGCCGAACTCGCCGACGATCGTCGGCAAAGCCGTTGCGACGATCTGGTTGTCGAGTGTCGCCATGAACATGGCCGCCATCAGGAAAAGGAAGAGGATGAACCGCCGGCGGTGATCCGTCACAAGCGGCGCCGCGGCAATTTGAGTATCCATGAAGCGTCGTTCCATATTGGGGAGTGGCTTATTTATGTGCTGTTAGCATATATTTGTCAATGTCACTTGATTGACAATGGCATATTTTCAATTGACGCCTGAGATGCTATGTTTCCGCAATGAACGAGAGCTTGACGAATCTGACCGATACTGACGCCGAGACGCACGAGCCGGACATCCTGCGCATTGGGCAAAGCATGACCCGTATGCGTCTCATGACCGGGCGGAGACTGATCGGTCGGCTCGCGATCCAAAGTGTCGCACCGGGCCTCGAGCTGTCACACCTCGACGTGCTGGACGCTGTGCGGCGTGCACATGAGGCTGGCGACGTAACGGTTGGGACGATTGCCGAGATGATGCGGATCGACCCCTCGCGCGCAAGCCGCATCGTCGCTGAAATGGTGGGGCGGAATATTCTGCGGCGAAAGGCATCTCAGGCGGATGCGCGGCGGATCATCGTCGTGATGACGCCGCTCGGGCAGAGGCTGCTGTCGGAAATACGCGCGCAGAAGCTCGCATTCGTTTCCGAAGTGGTCAAAGACTGGAAGCCGGAGGAGATCGAGGCGTTCGGAGAGCTATTCGAGAAGTTCATTTCCGGCTTCGAAAGTGTTTTTGAGGCTCGCGTCAAGGATATCGCTGACGAAGCCTGAGCCGCGGCCCTTTCCCTTCCCCCCTGGTTTGCGCTATGGGCAGTGCCCATGAGCCAATCCACCTTCACCATTCTGCTTGGCGGCGAGTTGCAGATGACCGACCGCCTGCGACATGCCATCTCGGGCAGCCGTTTCATAGCCGCCGATGGTGGCATGCGTCATGCGGCAGCGCTCGGCGTCGTTCCGGAATTGTGGGTCGGCGATTTCGATTCCACGCCGGCGGATCTCGAAGCCGCTTTTCCTGACGTCCCCAGGCAACCTTATCCCGCTGCCAAGGCCTCAACCGACGGCGAGATTGCGGTTGCGGAAGCGGTCGCCCGCGGCGCGAAACACCTCGTCTTGGCCGGCGCCCTTGCAGGCGAACGTTCCGACCATGCCATCCAGCACCTGCTCTATGCCGTCAGCCTGGCGGAGCAGGGTTATGACGTACTGCTCACGTCTGGCAGCGAAGAGGCTGTGCCGCTGATTTCAGGCGCAATCGAACTGGACCTGCCACCAGACAGTCTCTTTTCGGTGCCTGGTTTCAGCGAACTTCGCGGCCTGACAATCGAAAACGCGCGCTACCCGCTTGCCGACTTCCATTTGCCCTTCGGCTCGTCACGCACCATTTCCAATGTCGCGAAAGGCAAAGTGCGCTTTTCGCTCGAGAGCGGCCGCGCCATTGTGCTCGCCCGCCCCTATGATCTTTCCGGAGTCTGATCTTTGGCGCCTCCCATTCTGAAACTCGACGACGTCTTTCTCAGCTTCGGCGGCACGCCATTGCTTGCCGGCGCCGCCCTGCAGGTGGAGCCCGGAGACAAGATCTGTCTCGTCGGCCGCAACGGCTCCGGGAAGTCGACGTTGCTGAAGATTGCTGCCGGTCTCGTCGAAGCACAGTCGGGAGAGGTCTTCCGCCACCCCTCCTCGACCGTGCGTTATCTCGAACAGGCTCCCGATTTCACCGGATTCAAGACGGTGCAGGCCTATGCCGAAGCCGGCCTCGGCCCGGGTGACGATCATTATCGCGTCACCTATCTCCTCTCGCATCTCGGCCTCACCGGTGAGGAAGATCCACAAAACCTCTCGGGCGGAGAAGCCCGCCGCGCTGCCCTCGCCCGCGTACTCGCGCCAGAACCCGACATCCTCCTGCTCGATGAGCCGACCAACCATCTCGACCTGCCGACCATCGAATGGCTGGAAGGCGAACTGCAGAAGAGCCGCAGTGCGCTCGTCCTGATCTCCCACGACCGCCGTTTCCTGGAGAAGGTTTCAACGGCAACAGTCTGGCTCGACCGCGGCGCATCGCGGCGGCTCGACAGGGGTTTTGCCCATTTCGAAGCCTGGCGTGACCAGGTTCTGGAGGCGGAAGAGCTCGAGCAGCACAAGCTCGGCAAGGCGATCGAGCGCGAAGAGCATTGGCTGCGCTATGGCGTCACGGCCCGGCGCAAGCGCAACATGCGCCGGCTTGGCGAACTGCAGACCATGCGTACTCAGTATCGCGGCCACAAAGGTCCGCAGGGCACCGTGCAGGCAACGGTTTCCGATGCGCAGGAGTCCGGCAAGCTCGTCATCGAAGCCGAGAAGATCACGAAGACCTTCGGCGACCGGCCGATCGTCGCTCCCTTTTCCATCCGCGTGCATCGCGGTGATTGCATCGGTCTCGTCGGCCCGAACGGCGCCGGCAAAACCACGCTGTTGAAGATGCTGACCGGGCAGCTCTTGCCGGACAGCGGCACGGTCAAGCTCGGGACCAATCTGGAAATCGCGACGCTGGATCAGAAGCGCGAAGACCTCAATCCGGAAGAGACGCTCGCCCATTACCTGACCGATGGCCGCGGCGAGAACCTCCTCGTCAACGGCGAGCAGCGGCACGTGACCGGCTATATGAAGGAGTTCCTGTTCCAGCCCGAGCAGGCACGCACGCCGATCAGGAACCTTTCAGGCGGCGAGCGCGCACGGCTGATGCTGGCCCGCATCATGTCGCGCCCGGCGAATCTGTTGATCCTCGACGAGCCGACCAACGACCTTGATATCGAGACGCTGGATCTGCTGCAGGAAATCGTCGCCGGCTTCCCCGGCACCGTGATTCTCGTCAGCCACGACCGCGATTTCCTCGACCGCACGGTGACGTCTACAATTGCGCCGGCTGTGCCGGATGCACCTGACGGTCGCTGGATCGAGTATGCCGGCGGCTATTCGGACATGCTGGCACAACGAAAGGGCGCTATCGACGAGCGACGGAAGGCCGAGAAGGCGGCGGAACGAGCGAAGCCGCGGGAGGCAGCCGCTTCCGCCGAAACGGCAAAAGGAAAAGGCAAGCTTTCCTACAAGCAGAAGTTCGCGCTCGAAAATCTTCCGAAGGAAATGGCCAAGGCGGAAGCCGAAATCGCCAAGCGCGAAGAGCGGATGGCAGATCCCAGCCTGTTCAGCAAAGACCCCACCACGTTCAATCGCCTGGCGGCCGAGATGGAGAAATTCCGCGACAGCCTGACGAAGATGGAGGAGGAATGGCTGGAGCTTGAGATGCTGCGGGAGGAGTTGGAGGGCTGAGACAGCATACCCTCCCATTCCGCCCCATCTGTTGTTGGGCAATCTGGCTTCACTTTTCATTGATTCGTCAGCCTTCGACCGGCGGGACTAAGCTGCGCCCCGTAGCCGCAGTTCGTACGACGGCAAGGAAGCAGATCATGCCACACATTCTCAAAGCATTGACCGGGCTCGTCTGGGCCGCGGGTTTCCTCACTATCGCGTCACACAATGCGCTCGCCCAGGAGGCGCAACGTGTGCGCGGTGCGATCGAAAGCCTGAACGGCAACACGCTGGTGGTGAAAACGCGAGAGGGCACCGAGCAGACGGTAAAATTGAAGCCGGATTGGAAGGTCCGCGGCATCAGGAAGGCCTCCGTGGAAGACATCAAGCCAGGGGATTTCGTTGGCGTCGCCTCGTTGCCGAAAGCCGATGGTGGCGATGGTGCGCTCGAAGTGCTGATCTTTCCGGCAGCCATGAAGGGCACCGGAGAAGGCAGTCGCCCCTGGGACCTGAAACCGAACAGCACGATGACCAACGCGACCGTCGCTAAGGCCGTCAAGGCAGTCGACGGCCACACCATCACGCTCACCTATCAGGGCAAGGAAAAGACGATATCCATTGCCGACGATACACCCATCGTTACCATCGCCCCTGCGGGAAAGAAGGATCTTGTCGCAGGAGCGCGCGTGATCGTAATGGGTGAAAGAGCTGCCGATGGCACTGTGTCCTCGGCGAATGTCACGGTCGGCACAAACGGCGCCGTACCACACCGATGTAAGTGCTCAGAGTGCTGGCGCCGGCGCGTTCGGTGCCTTTGCCACGACCTTCATTTCGGGCTTCGCATGCAGCGCTTCAAGATGCAGCACGCGCGGCTTGAAAGTCTCGACGTAAGTGTCTGACCGACCGATGTAGATCATCGTTGCCTCAGGCATGGAGGCGAGGACCTGCATCATCGTCGATTGCCATTCCGGCTCCATGCCCTCCAGCACTTCGTCGAATACAATCCATTTCGGCCGCACCAGAAGCAGGCGAGCGAAGCCGATCGCCCGCTGCTCGTCAGAGTCAAGCAGCTTGTCCCAGCGGGCTCGGGTATCAAGCCGGGAAACCAGATTTTGGAGGCCTGCCTTTTCCAGCGCCGCAATGACATCGGCATTCTGATAGGCGTCAACAGGTTCCGGAAACGCCAATGCTTCGCGAAGCGTACCACCCGGAATGTAGGCCGACTGCGGGACGAAAAGCATGTCGTCCGTGGGCGGCAAGCCGATCTTGCCGCCGCCGCACGGCCAAAGCTCGGAAAGCGCAAGGAAGAGCAATTTACGATTCACGTTGTGGTCGCCGTTGATCATGACCTTTTCGCCGGCCTTGATCGTCACCGCGCCTTCGTGCACGCGGAAACCACCGCACTGGTCGATGTCCTCGCCGATCTTGGCGGCGATCCGGACATGCTCCAGCGTCAAGTTCCCGGAAGGGTTCCGTTCGTACTTGATCGTTCCCTTCATATTGATTTCGTCATTCATGCTGGTGAGCGCCTGCCGGAAATCGGTGACGCGCATCAGCGTGGCGCGCCATTCGGCGATGGGACCGAAATTCGCGACATACCAGCGAAGGGCGGTGTTGACCTGGTTGAAGGCGCCCACGGACACCATCAGCTGGCCAAACGTCAGGCCGCCGGAGAAGTAGGCGGGTGCGGCAACAATGATCGGGATGACAACGACGAGCCAACCGTAGCCGGCCGATACCCAGGTGAGGTTGACGTTGGCCATCGCCACCCGCTTGATGACGGCAAGCACCGCACTGATGTCGGTGTCGATGCGTTTCTGCTCATTCTCCTCGCCGCGTGCCACGGTAATCGCCGGCATGTTCTCGTTGGCATGCATCAGCGCGAAGCGAAGCTCTGCTTCCTTCGAGAAACGATCCGCATTGAGCTTTACAAGCTTGCGGCCCACCAGTTGGCTGAGAATCGATGCGGACGCCGCATAAAAGATCGCAGCCCAAACCATATAGCCCGGAATGGAAAAGGAATGCGTGCCGAAACGGAAGATAAAGCCGCTTGAGAGATCCCACAGAACGCCGATGAAACTGATCAGCAGGATCGTCGCCTGCACCAGCCCGATCATCAGGCTCGTGGTGCTTTCCGCGAGGTTGCGGGCGTCTTCGTGCAAGCGCTGATCGGGATTGACGCCGATGAGGCCGCTGGCCGAAAGCCGAAGCGCACGCTTGCGCTGAAGCCACTGGTTGACAAGATCACGCGTCAGGCCTTCGCGCATGTAGACCGCGGTCATCTGATTGAGCCAGGCCTGCACGACGTTGAGCAGCAGCAGCATGCCGGCGATCAACGCGAAGACCTTCAACTGATGGAAGAAGCCGGGCAGATCGCGCCGCGCGATGCTGTCGTAAAAAGGCGCGTTCCACTGGTTGAGAATGACGGTGGCATAGGCGGTCGCAAGAATGATGGCGATCAGCGCAGTAGCGATCACCAAGACCCTTCCCCGCACGGGCGAATGCCAGAAAGCCGAGAACATGACCCTCAAGCGATAGCCCAGGCTCAGGTCGTATCCTACTCTGTCCTGCCCTTGAATGCTTGGCCTGCCTTTGAGGTCATCTGCCATTACGCGTCCCTAGTCGTCATTCTACTTCAATAAACGTGGTGATTCGCTGTGTCCACCAACAGATTCTAGCAACCTTTAACGTGTGAGTGACTTCGCATCGACCCCACTCTTCGTATGAGCAATTGATTCGCAGCCCGACTGGCGCTATTTAAGGCACTCCGTGGTGATTTGGCCGGCCGGCTTGCAGCCACGTTAAAGAAGTTGCTAAAGGGCCGCGTGCGGACCGATAGCGATATATTCGTTTCTTTGATCGAGTGACCGCAATGCCCATCAAGATCCCCGATACCTTGCCTGCGTTTGAAACCCTGGTTCAGGAAGGCGTACGCGTGATGACCGAGACGGCGGCAATCCGTCAGGACATCCGGCCGCTGCAGATCGGGCTTCTCAACCTCATGCCCAACAAGATCAAGACGGAATTGCAGATGGCCCGCCTGGTCGGCGCTTCGCCGCTGCAGGTGGAGCTTTCGCTCATCCGCGTGGGCAACCATAAAGCAAAGAACACCTCGGAAGACCATCTTCTCGCCTTCTACCAGACGTGGGAGGAAGTGAAGGACCGCAAGTTTGACGGCTTCATCACAACAGGCGCGCCGATCGAGACGCTGCCCTACGAGGACGTGAACTATTGGGGTGAAATGCAGCAGATTTTCGACTGGACGGAAACCAACGTCCATTCGTCGATGAACGTCTGCTGGGGCGCGATGGCCGCGATCTATCATTTCCACGGCGTTCCGAAGTACGAACTCAAGGAGAAGGCCTTCGGTGTCTACCGACACCGGAATCTGAAGCCGTCGTCGGTCTACCTGAACGGTTTCTCCGACAATTTCGAAGTGCCCGTGTCGCGCTGGACCGAGGTTCGCCGCAGCGACATCGAAAAGTCACCAGACCTGGAGATCCTGATGGAATCCAGCGAAATGGGCGTCTGCCTGGTGCATGAACGCAAGGGCAAGCGGCTCTATATGTTCAATCATGTGGAGTACGATTCAACGTCGCTCTCGGACGAGTACTTCCGCGACGTGAATGCCGGCGTGCCGATCAAGATGCCGCACAACTATTTCCCGCACAACGATCCGTCGCTGGCGCCGCAAAATCGCTGGCGCAGCCACGCGCACCTGCTGTTCGGCAACTGGATCAACGAGATCTACCAGACGACACCTTACGATCTCAACGACATCGGCAAGGGCAACTGACGGAGCCGATGCCAAGCGGCCGCCGCTTGGTCTGACGGTGCTTCTTTTTTACGACACCCGTTGCGGTTTGCGGCAAATGGGGGCAGGTTCCCTGCCTCAATTAAAGATATATCTGGATGGTCGCTATGGCGGAAATGTTGAAACGGGAAGTTTTTGGGCAAACCCAGTCGGGCGAGACTGTCTTTCGTGTCGAGATCAAGGGTGGCGGGCTGACCGCCAAGATCATCACCTGGGGCGCCGTCATTCAGGATCTCCGCCTTGACGGTCACGATGCGCCGCTGCTGCTTGGCTTCGACGATTTTGACAGCTACCCCGCCCACTCCTCTTACTTTGGAGCGACGCCTGGGCGCTGCGCAAACCGCATCGGCGGCGGCAAGTTCACTTTGGATGACAAGAACTATCAACTCGATCTCAACGAGAAGGGCGTTACCCATCTTCACGGCGGCAAGGACAACATCGCCAAGCGGAACTGGACAATCGTCGAGCATGATGCCGACCGCGTCGTGTTGACGATCGTCGATCCCGACGGTCGCGGCGGCTATCCGGGCAACTGCACCATCCAGGCCACGTACTGGGTACACGGCAACGGCGAATTTTCCGTGACCTACGAATCGACGAGCGATCAACCGACGATCGCTAACGTCTGCCAGCATGCCTATTTCAACCTCGACGGCCGCGACGATGCGCTCGGCCACGACATCATGATTGCAGCCGACGGCTACCTCGTGACGAATGAGTTGCAGATCCCGACCGGAGAGGTACGGCCTGTCGCCGGAACGGTTTTCGACTTCCGCGAGATGTCGCCCATGAAGCGGTTCGGCGGCAGCGAACAGGCGCTCTACGATCACAATTTTTGCCTCTCCACCGAACGCACCGCAAAGCGCTCCGTCGCGCTTGCCCGCAGCCTGAACTCAGGCGTTTCGCTGGAAGTTCGCACGACGGAGCCCGGCGTACAGTTCTACGCCGGCTTCAAACTCGACGTGCCTGTGCCAGGCCTCGATGGACGCAAGTATGGTCCCTTCGCCGGCTTCTGCCTGGAAACACAGATCTGGCCGGATGCGATCAACCACGAGGGCTTCCCCGATGCCGTTTTGCGCCCGGGTGAAGTGTTGCGTCAGGAAACGGATTACATTTTCTCGAAGAGCTAACGCTCTCGCCTTGTTCTCGAATGAGCCAACCCTCGCAGGCTTCCTGCGGGGGTTTTTTTGCGCGTCATTTCTTGCTTGCGATTGGTTCTAAATAGGTTCTATTATTGCGAAATGGATAGAACCAGTCTGATAGCGGAACTGAACAGCCGTGGCCTGCGCGACGAGGCGTTGACCGGGCCGCTTTACAAGCGGCTGGCACAGGCGCTGACCGGTTTGATCCAGGAAGGGTTGCTGAAGCCCGGAACGGCGCTCCCCGGCGAGCGCGATCTGGCCGAAGCCTTGAAGGTCGGGCGTGTCACCGTTCGGACCGCCTATCGCGACCTGATGAATTCCGGCACGCTCGAGTCGCGGCATGGAAGCGGCACCTTCGTTTCCAGCAAGGTCGAGCGCATGGAACAGTCGCTGTGGCGGCTCTCGTCGTTTTCTGCCGACATGCGCTCGCGCGGTCGCGCTCCAGCCGCAAGGATCTTGTCTCGGACGGTCAATACGCCATCTCCGGAAGAGGCGTTCCTGCTTGGCCTTGGGCTTGATGAACCTGTTCTTCGCCTCGATCGTCTGCGCCTTGCCGACGGGCTCCCGCTTGCCATCGAACGTGCTGTCGTGCCGATAAAGTTTCTGGGAGAAGGTGGTGGCGGCGAGGGATCTCTTTATGAAGCGCTCGCGGCGAACGGCCACCGTCCGGTCCGAGCGCTGCAGAGATTGACGGCCGTCACGCTCGATCCGTCGTCGGCCGCTGCGCTGAACGTGAATGCCGGCGCGCCCGCACTGCTGATCGAACGTGTGTCGCGTCTGGAAGACCAGCGTATCGTTGAATACACCCGCTCCCACTATCGTGGTGATGCATATGATTTTGTTGCGGAATTGAGAATCGGAGATGACCTATGAGTGAAAGCCCATCGCTAATGTTGCAGGAAGCCGGCCAGTCACCGGAAGTCGTCGCAACGCTGCTGCAGAAAGAAAGACCCGTCCTCGACGAAATTGCAAAGCTGTTTGCATCGGGGGCTCCGAGCGTCGTGACGACCGCGGCGCGCGGCTCTTCGGACCACGCCGCGACCTTCTTCAAATACCTGTTCGAGATCACCTGTGGCGTGCCCGTCGCATCGGTTGGCCCTTCGATCGCCTCGGTCTACGGCGCATCGCTGCATCTGAAGGGTGGCATCCACTTCACGGTGTCGCAATCCGGCGCGAGCCCCGACATCGTTGCCTTGCAGGATGCGGCAAAACGCGGCGGCGCAACGACGATCGCTGTCGTCAACGTCACCGATAGTCCGCTTGCCAAGCAGGCCGACATCGTTCTCGGGCTCAACGCGGGCGCCGAAAAGAGCGTAGCTGCGACCAAGTCCTTCATCGCCTCAGTCGCCGCGCTTTCCGGTGTGACGGCCGCCATCAGCGGCAAGCGCGATCTGCACGCCTCCCTGGAAAAGCTGCCCGATGCCCTCCAGGCAACCAGCGGCATCGATACGAAGGCGGCAGAGGATGTCCTATTCAACGCCAGCTCGCTCTACACCGCCGGTCGCGGCCCTGCCTTCGCCATTGCCCTTGAGGCAGCCTTGAAAGCCAAGGAGACGGCAGGCCTGCATGCAGAAGCCTTCTCCCTTGCCGAGCTGATGCATGGTCCGATGCGCCTTGTTCAGCCTGGCTTTCCGATCGTCGCTTTCACGCCCGATGATCCGGCCTTCAGCAACAACGTCCAGGCGCTGGAGCGACTGCAAAAGCTGGGCGCCACCACCGTGCCGTTCTCGGCCAAGCCGGTTTCCGGGATCAATGTCCAGGTGCCGACGACCGGCAGCGGGTTGCTCGACCCACTCGTTTCGCTGCTCGTCTACTACCGCCTGATCGAGTCGGTCACCCGTCGGAAAGGATTCGACCCCGACAAGCCGGCCAACCTGCTCAAGGTCACGGAGACGATGTGATGGTTCGCAAGATCTTCTCCGGCGCGCGGATCTTCGATGGTCAGCGCTTCCATGACGACAAGGCGCTCATTGTCTCGAACGGCCGCGTCGAGGCAATTGCGGCGGCAGGCGAACTGCCTGACGGTGAGCACACGCGCTTTGAAGGCGGCGTGCTTTCCGCGGGTTTCATCGATGCGCAAGTGAACGGCGGTGGCGGCCGGATGCTCAACGACGAGCCGTCGCCGGCCTCCATGTACATGATTGCCGAAGGTCATCGCCCTTACGGAACGACTGCGCTGCTACCGACGCTGATCACCGATACCGCGGACGCGACAGTAGCGGCAATCGAGGCAGCCAAGGAAGCCGTCAAGTCGAACCGCGGCGTGGCGGGTCTGCACCTCGAGGGCCCGCATCTGGCGCCTGCCCGCAAGGGAGCACATCTTGCCGAGCTCATGCGCCCGGTCGAGGACAAGGACGTGAAGGCGTTCATCGCGGCCAAGGAGGCGATCGGCACCCTGCTGGTAACGATGGCGGCCGAACAGGTCACGGCGAAACAGGTGCGCGAACTCAGCGAAGCCGGTGTCACCGTCAGCATCGGCCATTCCGATTGCTCCAGCGAGGCGGCAGAGGCACGGTTCGATGCCGGCGCACGTGGCGTCACCCATCTTTTCAACGCCATGAGCCAGCTTGGCCACCGGGCCCCCGGTCTGGTCGGTGCGGCCATCGATCACCCCTCGGTCTGGTGCGGCATCATCGCCGACGGCCATCATGTCGATCCGAAGGCGCTTCGAACCGCGCTTCGTGCCAAGCGGGGTGAGGGCAAGCTCTTTTTCGTCACTGACGCGATGTCGCTGGTTGGGTCGGAGCAAGACTCTTTCACGCTGAACGGTCGTACGGTTCGGCGCGAAAGGGGCGGATTCTGCTCGAAGCTGGTTCTTTCGGATGGCACGCTTGCCGGCTCCGATGTCGATATGGCGTCCACCATCCGCTACGGGGTTAACTATCTCGAACTGACCCTCGCGGAGACCCTCCGCATGGCGACGTCCTACCCGGCGCGCTTCCTGCGCCTTGACGACCGCGGACACCTGTCACCGGGCGCCCGGGCCGATCTGGTGCATCTCACCGACGCCCTCGAGGTCACACGGACCTTCATCAGCGGTGAAGCCGCCTAGAAAGCGAGGATGTGATGACCGCGATCACCGATGCTTATTTTTCCAATCTGATTAGCCGGCTCGAGGCTTTGAAGACGGAACTCGCCGAGCCCATGGCTTTGGCGGCCAAAGCGATCCTGGAAGCCGCCCGCAACGACAAGCGGGTCTATGTGTTCGGCACCGGGCACTCGCATATGCTGGCGGAAGAGGTCCACTATCGAGCAGGCGGCCTCGCTTTGACGATCCCGGTCCTCGTCGGTTCCGCAATGCTGCACGAGAGTGCCGTAATCAGTTCAGTTTACGAGCGCACGCAAGGATTGGTGCGACCGGTACTCGAACGCTATGGCATGCAGCCCGGCGACGTCATCATCATCGCATCGAACTCCGGCGTGAATGCAGCGCCGATCGAAGCTGCCGATTATGGCCACGAAATCGGCGCCAAGGTGATCGCGATCACGTCGGTCTCCTATTCGAGTGCGATTGCAAACGGCCGACGGCGGCTGGCCGACATCGCCGATATCGTGCTGGACAACGGTCTTCCCCCTGGCGATGCGGTGATTGCGCTCCCGGGCACGGAGCTAAAGGTCGGCCCGGTTTCCACGGCGATCGGTGCAACGGTCCTCAACGCGATCTTCGCAGAGGTTGCTTTGGAGCTTGCGAAGAGCGGCGACGCACCGATCTATCTCAGCGCCAACATGCCGGGCGCTGCAGCGGTGAACCAGCGGCTGGTATCAAAATACCGACCCCGCAATCCGCACCTTTAGGAGAGCTCGGCGCCCGATTGTCAACGCCACGCCGACAGTCGGTCGCCAAAGTTCAATCTACCGGACCGTGCGAGTGAGGCGCATATTTCTTTCAAGAACAGCGGCGAGCCACGTCCCGCCGACTTGGAAAGGAACGGTCCCATGACCCAGATTATCTTGAATTCCGCGGTCGCCATCCTGATTGCGGCTGCATTCGTGACAACGGCCGCTGCCGCCCTTCGCGGCGAAGATCGCGCAATGCAAAAGGTGCCGGTCAGGGCTAAGGCAAGGCGTCACCCAAAGGGCTGAAAGACAGCCTAATAATTCCTCAAATCCGCCCCAATATCGACACCGGTTTGAACGACCAATGGGCCGTGGGGAATTCGGAGTGCAGGGCATGACCAGAATTATCGGCGCAGCCGCAATATTGACGATCGCCATGGCGACCTATGCGGCATACTTGAATCCGTACGATACGCGTAGCCAGCAAGGCCGCTATTCGCAGCAGATCGAGAGCCACGATAACGGCCTTACAGCCTCCATCCGCTAAACGAACAACTGGCCGCCATTGACGCTGAGCGTCGATCCGGTAATGAAACCCGCATCATCGGAAACCAGGAAGACGACGCAGCGGGCAACCTCTTCAGGCTCGCCCAAGCGGCCTACCGGAATCTGCGGAATAATCCGTTCATTGAGGACTTTCTCCGGGACTGCGAGAACCATTTCCGTCCCGATATAACCTGGGCAGATCGCATTCACGGTGATGTTCTTGGCAGCACCCTCCTGCGCGAGTGCCTTGGTGAAGCCGAGGTCACCAGCCTTGGCAGCCGAATAGTTCGCCTGCCCCATCTGCCCCTTCTGGCCGTTGATCGAAGAGATGTTGACAATGCGCCCGTAGCTTCGGTCGCGCATGCCGCCCCAGACCTGGTGCGTCATGTTAAAGAGTCCGGTGAGGTTGGTGTTGACGACCTCGTGCCACTGTTGCGGCGTCATCTTGTGGAACATTGCGTCCCGGGTGATGCCGGCGTTGTTGACAAGGACGTCGACCGGACCCAGTTCAGCCTCTACCTTCGCGATGCCCTCACCGCATGATGCATAGTCGGAAACATCCCATTTGAAGACGGGAATGCCTGTCGTGCTGTGAAAGGCGTTCGCCTTCTCGTCGTTGCCCGCGTAGTTGGCGGCAACTGCATAGCCTGCATTCTTCAGTGCGACGGAAATCGCGGCGCCAATGCCGCGGGTACCACCAGTGACAACAGCCACCCTGCTCATGTTCCGCTCCCTCATTTGAAGGCCCCGCTATCCTGCGGGGCTCAGGTTATGGTTGGATTGCCTGCTGTTCAAAGAGCTTCAAAGCACATCGCGACGCCCATGCCGCCACCGATGCACAACGTCGCCAATCCCTTCTTGGCGCCACGGCGCTTCATCTCGAAGAGGAGCGTGTTGAGCACCCGCGCGCCGGACGCGCCGATTGGGTGACCGATCGCGATCGCGCCACCGTTGACGTTGACGATCGAAGGATCCCAGCCAAGGTCCTTGTTGACCGCGCATGCTTGCGCGGCAAAGGCTTCGTTTGCTTCGACCAGATCGAGATCGCCGACAGACCAACCCGCTTTTTCCAGCGCCTTGCGCGACGCTGGGATCGGTCCGGTTCCCATGACCTGCGGATCAACGCCTGCCGTAGCCCAGGAAACAATGCGGACCAGCGGCTGGATACCACGACGGGAGGCCTCAGCTTCAGTCATAAGCACGGCTGCAGCAGCGCCATCATTCAGGCCGGAGGCATTCGCCGCGGTCACCGTGCCTTCCTTGTCGAAGGCAGGCCGCAGTTTGGCCATCGAATCGAACGTGGCGCCATGACGGATGTACTCGTCGGCGTCGACAGTCACGTCGCCTTTTCGTGTCTGAATGACGAACGGAATAATTTCATCGGCGAAGCGACCGGCCTTTTGTGCAGCTTCCGCCTTGTTTTGTGACGCGACGGCAAAGCGGTCCTGCTCCTCGCGCGAGAGCTGCCACTGGCGGGCAATGTTCTCGGCGGTGATGCCCATGTGATAGCCGTAGAAGGCGTCTGTCAGGCCATCCTTGATCATGGTGTCGACCATCTTCATGTCGCCCATTTTGACGCCGGCGCGCAGATGCGCAGCATGCGGCGCCATCGACATCGACTCCTGACCGCCGGCGACGATGATCTTTGCGTCACCGAGCGCGATCTGCTGCATGCCGAGCGCGACGGCCCGAAGGCCGGAGCCACAGAGCTGGTTGACTCCCCATGCCGTCGCCTCCTTGGGAACACCCGCCTTCATCGCCGCCTGGCGGGCCGGGTTCTGGCCTTCGCCAGCTGGAAGAACTTGGCCGAGAATGACTTCATCGACTTCGCTGGCATCGACGCCTGCGCGCTCCAGCGCACCTTTGACCGCGGCCGCACCCAGTTCATGGGCCGGAACGGTGGCGAACGCGCCATTAAATGAGCCAACGGCTGTGCGGCCTGCACTAGCGATGACGATGGATGAACTCGACATGACGATCTCCTGTTAGCTCCATCAGATACAGAGGAAACTGACAAAGCTTCAGCGCCAAGTCAAACGACAAGACGCTAACATTCAATTTTAGGCACTGCTTAAGCTAGGGCAAATTATCTCTGCTGCAAAAGGGGTTGCCGCATCGCACAAAGAGATTGTCACTGGGCTTCGTTTGCGTCTACATTCCTCCGTGGAGGAATTTCCATAACAATCAGACGGGCTTCGGGAGACTGATATGGCGAAGAATGACGGGCAGATCGTAATCAAGAAATACGCCAATCGCCGCCTCTACAATACAGGTACCAGCACTTACGTAACGTTGGAAGACCTGGCGGAGATGGTAAAGAAGGGGGAGGATTTTACGGTCCAGGATGCAAAGAGCGGGGACGACATTACCCACTCGGTACTGACACAAATCATTTTCGAACAGGAATCCAAGACGGGCAACACGCTCCTGCCGATCTCGTTCCTCCGCCAGCTGATTACCTATTACGGCGACCAGATGCAGATGGTCGTACCGAGCTTCCTGGAACACTCCATGCGCGCCTTTACAGAACAGCAGGCGCAGATGCGCGAGCAGGTCACGCGCGCTTTCGGCGAAACGCCGATCGGCAAAAACCTGCAACTGCCGATGCAATTGGTCGAAGACCAGGTCCGTCGCAATACCGAAATGTTCCAGCAGGCCATGCAGATGTTCTCGCCGTTCATGACGCCACCGGCCAAGGAGAGCCGCAAAGCGGAAGCAAAGGACATCGACGAGCTGAAGGAACAACTGCGCGCCCTTCAGAACAAGCTCGATAGTCTCTAAGCGTCAGAGCCCGATCGAAACATCGCGCCTGGCGGTGCGAATAGATACGGCAAAGCCGCCAATCACATCGATCAACACAATCGTCATCAGGATGAAGAAAACCTGGGTGGCCGCATCCTGGACGAGGAGAAACTCGACCAGGAAGGCAATAAAGACGAGCATCGACAACATGTGATTGGTAAGGCTGCCGTAATAGCGGGTCGCCTTCAGTATTTCGAAGAACAGGACTGCAAGCGCGATGACGATGAAGAGGTCGCCGAGCGACATGCTCCACATGGCCCCCGAAATCATCGACAAAACGATGACATCGTTTTCGAGCGATGGAAGCCCGCCGCCGCCCATCAAGCCCAGCATCGACATATTGTAGAGAATGAACGGAATAATCATCAGCGGTATAGCATTGAACATGTGGCAATATCTCCCCCACCGAGAGAATAGTGCCGTAAATCGCCGCGTGACTTCAAGCCATCCAAAGAATGTATCTGTCGTCGGAAAAAGCAAAAGGCCGGCACATGGCCGACCTCGCAAGTCTTACCCAGACGGAGCGCAAGTGTATTATGCGCTTTCCTTCGGCGTCAGAACCTGACGGCCGCGATACATACCGGTCTTCAGATCGATATGGTGCGGACGGCGCAGTTCGCCGGAGTTCTTGTCTTCAACGTAGGTCGCAGCCTTCAGCGCGTCGGCAGAGCGCCGCATACCGCGCTTGGACGGGCTCGTTTTTCTCTTCGGTACAGCCATTTCTCTTACTCCACTTCACGGGCAAACACATCCTACGGCCAGACCGGCGGCCGAAACGACGTGTCGCGATTTCGGAAATTTTGCGCGCTTATACATGCCTTGAGGGGGCTTGACCAGTCCCCAAGCTTATTTTTTGAGATTCCTGCGATTCAAGGGTTAGACCTCGTCTTCCTCGACAATCCAGGGCTCGGCTCGCGCCGCCTCTTCCCACTTTTTCCAGGCGGGATGCGCCTTGACGGCTGCAATATAACTGAGCGTGTCGCCGGCAGATACCAGGTCGTATACCTCGAAACGACTGACAACCGGCGCGAACATCGCGTCGGCGCCTGAAAAACCGCCAGAAAGGAACGGCCCGCCGGAGTGGGCGCGCAGGTCGCGCCAGATCGTCTCGATGCGGGCGACATCGGCCATGACCCCGTCAGCAAGCGCGATCTTGCCCTTCGGCCGCCGGATATTCATCGGGCAAGCGCTCCGCAGGGCTCTGAAACCCGCAAGCATTTCCATGGAAACAGCGCGCGCGACCGCTCGCTTCCCACGCTCATTTGGCCATATCCCGGCTTCCGGGAAGAGTTCGGCAACATATTCGATGATCGCCAGTGACTGCCAGACACGAACATCGCCGTGCTGAAGCACAGGGACCTGCCCCGTTGGCGAGAACTCCCTGAAGCGCGGATTGCCGGCGGGAAAATCGAAGGGAACCAGCACCTCCTCGAAGGGAATGCCGGCGGCCGTCATGGCGATCCATGGCCGAAGCGACCAGGACGAATAGTTCTTGTTGCCGATGTAGAGCGTGAGCTTGTCCATGAAATCTCCCTTTACGCTGCAGGCGCGAACACAAGCCGCTCATCGAAATGGTTCATATCGTCGAAAGAGCAGAAGGCCGGAGGCTTCAATTCTATCACCGGAGCGGTTTCGCGCAGTGTGGCAAGCACGCTATCGAGCATAGCCTGCCATGCCGGGAGCGCCGCTTCCGGCAGCCTCACGACCGGATAGCAGAATGTGACGTGGAATGCATAGGTGTCATGATCAGGGTGCCGGTAACCGAACACAGGGGCGAACGCATCACGCCATTCCTTCATGATCCGCCGGTCCGCTGCGGTAATGCCGTCCACCGCAAGTCCGACCGGCGTGACCTCCGTGACCTCAACCTCAAACGGGCCCAGTGGCTCGAAGAATTGCAACCGATCCAGAAAGATCTCATTCATGCGCTCGATCCCAGTGTCAAACGCCACATCCGCCGGCCAATAAGGCGGCGTGCGGCGATACTCGATAATACCCTGAAACAGGGTCATGTGCAGGCTGGAGATCGGCGTGAAGGCGAACTGCGAAGCTTCCGGCATCGCCAGAAACGTCTCACGCGCTTCAACGATCGCCTGCTGCGAGCGCGATCCCTCGACCAGATGACAGACGACCGTATTGCCGGGCTCGCGCAGAAACGTCCCAGTTGCGTCGTAGCGGGTCCCGAGATGCCTCGGCGGGACAGGATTATGAATGGCGGAATAGGTCAGAAGGCTGGGCGAAAGGGCAGAAATCATCGCTGGTAATCCGGTCGTTGATGGCGGGATTTCCGTCCATAATTTTAAAGCACGAATGCCAGATGACACTCATGAGCACCAACGACTTATTGCGATATCAATCATAAATGCATCTGATGTAATCGCCCGACCCTCGCGCGCGCCGCTCGATCAGGCCGGCGAGCCGTCGCAAGCCACGCCCGGGCTTGCCGGCGTTGCGATCGAAGGGGTTGGGAAGCGACACGGCAAGAAGAGCGGCCTGCCGACTGGTCAATTTCGATGCCGGCACGTTGAAATGGTGACGTGCCGCGGCCTCGATGCCGTATATCCCCGGCCCCCATTCGGCAATGTTGAGATAGATCTCCATCAGGCGCCGCTTCGACCAGACGAAATCTGCGGTCACAGCCAACGGCAGCTCCATCGCCTTGCGAACGAAGGACCGGCTATTCCACAGGAACAGGTTCTTCACCGTCTGCATCGGGATCGTACTGCCGCCACGGGTCGCCTGGCCGCTCAGCGTATCCTCCAACAACATCCGCATCTCGCCCCAATCGACACCGCCGTGGAAGCAATATTGTCCATCCTCGGACATCATCACCGACTGGACGAGAACCGGCGAGATATCGTCGAGCGATACCCATTGCCGGTCGTAGCCGCGCAGCAGCACCAGATCGCGAAGCATGAGCGTGGAAACGGGGTGAACGAAAGGCAGCAGATAGAGGACAATCAGGACATAGGGAAGAATGACGAGCGCCGCCAGTGCGAGAGCGATGCGCATGATCACGGGCCGGCCCTTGAGCCAAAACAACGCGTGCCTGTGAAACGGCACGGTCATGCTTTCCTCTCTCTCCGGCGTGATGTCCAATTCCCCGACCCAGTCTCTTGCCCTTTTCCTCCATACCGTTTGCGAACTGGCATTGCCAGAGACAAAGGAAATCTTCGCCGGATGATCGACAATTCCGTTGCAGAGGGAAGGCAGCTCATGCCAAACAGCGCGCCATGGACGCAAGCTCTGAAACATTCGAAGCCAGATTGACGGCCACCGCGCGCGAGGTCGAGGCTGTGCTCGACACTCTGCTGTCATCATCCGTATTGAACGGCGAGATCGTCCGTCCGGAACGGCTGCGTTCAGCCATGCACTATGCCAGCCTGAACGGCGGCAAGCGGCTCCGCCCTTTCCTGGTCATCGAGGCGGCATCGCTGCTCGGCGGGGACAGAGACGCGGCGCTGCGTGTGGGCGCGGCACTCGAATGCGTGCACTGTTATTCGCTGGTTCACGACGATCTGCCGGCAATGGACGACGACGACCTGCGTCGAGGCAAACCGACCGTGCACATCGCCTACGATGAGGCGACCGCCATCCTCACTGGCGATAGTCTGCTCACCTATGCCTTTGACATCATCGCTGCGCCCGAAACGAAATTGCCTGATGCCGCCAAAGTGGTGTTGACGCTCGCGCTGGCGCGAGCCGCAGGCATCGGAGGCATGGCAGGCGGTCAGGCACTCGACCTTGCCGCCGAGAAGCAAGCGCCGGACGAACAAGGCATCGTGACGCTGCAGGCCATGAAAACAGGCGCGCTCATCCGCTTTGCCTGCGAAGCCGGCGCCATCATTGCCGGCGCTTCGCCAGAGGATCGTAAACGACTGCGTCAGTTCGGCGAGAGGATCGGCCTCGCCTTCCAGCTCGCGGACGACATTCTCGATCTCACCTCCGATGCAGCCACAATGGGCAAGGCGACGGGTAAGGACGCCGGTCGCAGCAAGGGCACATTGGTGGCACTGCACGGCATGGCATGGGCGGAAGCCAAGCTTGCCGAGCATGTGCGCGAGGCCGAAGAACTGCTGTCTCCCTATGCCGGGCGCGGCACAGTTCTGACTGACGCAGCTCGCTTCATTGCCGGACGCAAGAGCTGAAAAAGCGTCACCGAGACAATATTTCCGCCACCTGACGAGATGCAGTCCCTTGTCGTTCGCTTGGAGCCGGGCCAAAAAAAACCGGCAATAGCCGAGTGGCCGAACAAGAGACGCAAGATGCATGAGATCCTGACCTACCTGCCGCAGATCCTGCCGGCCTACGTCGCCTATCTGATCGCCGTCATCAGCCCTGGCCCGGCAATCATGGCCATCGTGTCGACGTCGATGACGCATGGCCGGAAGGCAGGCATGACCATCGCGCTTGGCATCTTCGCGGGTTCGTTCACCTGGGCATGCGCCGCCGCTCTCGGTCTTGCGACCATCCTCCAGACCTACGCCATCGCGCTTGAGATCCTGAAGGTCTTCGGCGGCCTCTATCTGCTTTATCTCGCCTACAAGGCCTTCAAGGCCGTACGCGCCAACAATGACCTGCCGACAGCTGTCGTGCAGAAGAACCTTTCGACGCGGGCCCTGTTGCTGCGCGGCTATGGTATCCACATCACCAATCCGAAGGCCATCTTCGCATGGCTGGCGATCATCGCGCTCGGCATGCCGCAGGGCGCGCCGGCACCCGTCGCCGGCCTGATCATCGGAGTGTGCATGGTGACAGGCTTTACCGTCTTCATGGGATACGCAGTGTTGTTCTCGACACCACATGCGTTGAAGATTTACCGCAACATACGCCGCTGGATCGAAGGCGCTATGGCCGCCTTCTACTGTGTTGCGGGGCTGAAGCTGCTGACCAGCCGAATCTGAGCGTTTTCGATTGCCGCTTTATTCGGCGGCCGTCTTCTGCCCGAAGCGCTTTTCGATGTAGTCGACCACGAGCGCCTCAAAGTCAGAAGCGATGTTCGGTCCGCGCAGGGTCAACGCCTTCTTGCCGTCGATGAACACGGGCGCCGCCGGCGTTTCGCCGGTGCCAGGCAGGGAGATGCCGATGTCGGCGTGCTTGCTTTCACCTGGTCCGTTGACGATGCAGCCCATGACCGCAACGTTCAGCGCTTCGACACCCGGATATTTCTCGCGCCAGACCGGCATGTTCTTGCGAAGGTCGTTCTGGATGTTCTGCGCCAGTTCCTGGAATACGGTCGAGGTCGTGCGCCCGCAGCCGGGACAAGCCGCAACGACAGGCACGAACTGGCGGAAGCCCATCACCTGCAGCAGCTCCTGGGCAACCTGCACTTCGCGCGTCCGGTCGCCATTCGGCTCCGGCGTCAGCGACACGCGGATCGTATCGCCGATCCCCTGCTGCAGCACATAGCCCATGGCAGCCGATGAAGCGACGATCCCCTTGCTGCCCATGCCGGCTTCGGTAAGGCCGAGATGCAGGGCATGGTCGGAGCGTTCGGAGAGCATAGAATAGACGGCGATCAGATCCTGGACCTGGCTGACCTTGGCCGACAGAATGATCCGGTTGCGCGGCAGACCGATCTCTTCGGCCAGATTGGCCGAGATCAAGGCGGACTGCACGATCGCCTCACGCGTCACTTGGCGCGCCGAGAGCGGTGACCCAGCCTCGGCGTTCTGGTCCATCAGCGCCGTCAGCAATTCCTGATCCAGCGAGCCCCAGTTCACGCCGATGCGCACCGGCTTGTCGTAGCGGATCGCCATCTCGATGATGTCGCCGAACTGCTTGTCCTTCTTGTCCTTGAAGCCGACGTTGCCCGGATTGATACGGTATTTCGCCAGCGCCTCGGCGCAAGCCGGATGGTCGGCAAGAAGCTTGTGGCCGATGTAGTGGAAATCACCGACGAGCGGGACGTCCATGCCAAGGCGCAGCAGCCGTTCGCGAATTTTCGGAACCGCGGCCGCGCTCTCGTCGCGGTCGACGGTGATGCGGACAATCTCGGACCCCGCTTTGAAAAGAGCCGCCACCTGCGCAACGGTGGAGTCGATATCCGCAGTGTCGGTATTCGTCATCGACTGGACGACAACAGGCGCACCACCACCCACGATGACGCCACCAACATCGACCGCAACGGATGCGCGGCGCGGCTTCGGATCAAAATCTGCAGCAGAAGACATATAGAGTTCTTGAACCCCTGAATTTCGTGTCTTTCAGGTGGATCATGCCCGCTTTGTTGTCAACCGCCCCGCACATCACTTTTGCTTGGAGCCGTCTCAGTGACCGCCACCCGATATGCCGTCGGCATAGCGTGCAAGGTTCGAGAACAGCAGCACGACGACCAGCAACACCGGCAAAGCCATGAAGACGACACTGAATCCGATATGCTCCGCCACAAAGCCGATCGCGGAGGGAGCCACCAACATTCCGGAATAGCCCATGGTGGTTACCACAGAGAGGCCAATGCCGGCGCGCAGGCCCGGAATATTGCCGGCAGCCGAAAACGCAATCGGAACCATGTTCGAGATCCCGATGCCGCAAAGCGCAAAGCCCAGGATCGCAATTTCCGCATTGGGCGCAAAGGCGGCGAGCAGCATGCCTGATATCGCAAACAGCGTGCAGATCCTAAGCGTCAACACGCCCCCAAGCCGGTCGCGAACAAGATCGCCGCCAAACCGCATGACCGACATCGTCAGCGAAAACGCCGCAAAGCCGAAGCCGGAAAGCGCCACCGATGCTCCCAGTTCCTCACGCAGGTAGAGCGCGCCCCAATCCAGCACCGCGCCCTCGGGAACCATGGAGAACAGCGCCATCAACCCCATCAGCCACGGCAGCGGCACCAGTGGCAGCCGAAGCCTTTCCTTCTTCTCGTCGGGATGCGGAGGGTCCGCGAGGATCATCCTCCAGGCGACGCCCAGAACGATCGCCGCAAGCGCAGTCGCAATCTGCGCATGCCAGAGCACACCGACCTTGGCGATCAGCAGGCCACCGAGGCCGGCGCCGATCAAACCGCCCAAACTCCAGAAGGCGTGGCACGAGGACATGATCGACCGCCGCATCGATTGCTCGACCGCAACCGCATTCGCATTCATGGCAACGTCCATGGCTCCCATGAAGCCGCCAAACAGAAAGATCGAGATCGCCCCTGTCGCAACGTTCGGCGCAAGCGTCAGTGCAAGCAGCGCTGGCAGAAGGCACACCGCAGCGATCTGCGCGACAAGTTTCGAGCCATAGCGCGCGATTTGCGCCCCCGCGATTGGCATCAGGGTAAGCGAACCGACACCAAGAACTAGGATCATCAGACCCAACTGAAACTTGCTCAGCTGCAGGCGCTCTGCGAATTCGGGAATTTTCGGCGCCCAGCAGCCAACGATGAAGCCATTGACGAGAAACAGCAGCGAAACCGCTATCCTGTTCTTCGTTACGTAGCCGCTTCTGACCATCGGCGCTGTGTTAACGTGATCCATGTCTCTTCCCACAGTGTCTCGACGTCGGCACTCGCCCGACGCGTTTCTTGAATGATAGTTATGTCGTTCCGCCAGCCACGATCGTCCTGCAGCCGCTGTCGCGATAGCGCGCCAGCATGGCTGGGTCGGCGTCCTGCTCGACCACCAGGCACTCGCACTGCGCCACAGGAAGCACGCTATGTGGCGCGGCAGTGCCGAACTTGTCGGACGTCGCGGCGACCAGAACCTTCTTGCTTCGCGATGCTGCAAAACGCTTGAATTCAGCATCTTCGAAGCCGAAGGCCGTCACGCCAGYAGTCAGATCTATCCCGCAAGCACCGAGGATGCAAAGATCGGGTGACAGGGATTCCATGTCGCGCATGGCCTTTGCGCCGAGCGCACCGCTGACCTGCCGGTCGATAAGCCCGCCGATCAGGATCACGTTAACCGCCGGCTTCTCGATCAGGGCGGCGGCGATCGCTGGCGCGTTGGTCGCTGCCGTCAGGGTCAAATCCATTGGCAGGGCCGTCGCAATTGCGAGGTTGGTGCTGCCCGCATCGAAAAACACGGTCGAGCCGGGAACGATCTGCGACACAGCGGCGACGGCGAGCGCCTGCTTGCGATCCCGCGCGATCCCTGCCCGGTGGCCAAGGCTCCCGCCGGCGGGCGCAACCGGCAACGCGCCACCATAGACGCGCTCGCACAGGCCGGCAGCTGCCATCTCGCGCAGGTCCCTGCGGACCGTGTCTTCGGATACACGGAATTCAACTGCAAGGTCTGCCGCTAGCACCCGACCATCACTGTGGAGCTTCCGCAGGATGACGCTTTGGCGCTCCTGCAGGAGAAGTTCGTTCGCATTCATGCCGACTTCAGCCTGGTTGATCAAAAACTGATAAAAACATGCATAAACGGATACAAACGTGCACGCAAGTGTGGTGCGCTATCTCGATCTTCACAAACTGAAACGGGGCGCGCCAAATCTGTGATAAATGAGAAAAATATTCGCAGATGCCGATTTTCTTCGCAGTTTTCTACGCTTCGCAGCGATCAGCTTTTCTGCGATTTTTCGTGCATCAAACACCTTGTGAATTGGATAAAAAGATGAACCTCCTGAAGACTATCGCCGCTGCAGCACTGATCCAGGCCGCCGCCCTTCTTCCCGCCGTTGCCGGCGAAAACCTCGCTGCCATCAAGTCTGCGGGTGTCTTCAAGATCGGCACGGAGGGTACTTACGCCCCGTTCACCTATCATGACGATAGCGGCAAGCTGGTCGGCTTCGACGTGGAGATCGGCGAGGCGGTTGCTGCCAAGCTCGGCGTCAAGGCCGAATTCGTCGAAGGCAAATGGGACGGCCTGATCGCCGGTCTTGATGCCAAGCGCTACGACACGGTCATCAACCAGGTCGGTATCACCGAAGCCCGCAAGCAGAAGTACGATTTTTCCGAGCCCTACATCGCATCCAAGGCCGTTCTCATCATTCGCGACGGCGACGACAGCATCAAGGGCTTTGCGGACCTGAAGGGCAAGAAGTCGGCTCAGTCGCTGACCAGCAACTTCGGCAAGCTTGCCGAACAGTCCGGCGCAGAACTCGTCGGTACCGATGGTTTCGACCAGTCGATCCAGCTCGTATTGACCAAGCGTGCAGACGCGACGATCAACGACAGCCTCTCCTTCCTCGACTTCAAGAAGCACAAGCCTGACGCTCCGGTGAAGATCGTCGCCCAGCAGGAAAATGCCGATTTTTCCGGCATCATCATCCGCAAGGGTGAGCCGGAGCTACTGGAAGCCATCAACAAGGCACTGGCCGACATCAAGGCCGACGGCACCTACAAGAAGATCTCCAACAAGTACTTCGGTCAGGACGTTTCGAAGTAACTCGTAACGCAGGCGGCTTGCTGCCGCCGCCACATCCTTTATATGTTCCCGAGAAAGCGTTCAGCGAAACCTCGCTGGACGCATCTTCTTTGAGGATTGAACCTTGCCGCACTGGCTTCAACTGATGGCGGAGTCGCTTGGTCCGCTCCTCTGGGCCGGCCTGATCTTCACGATCCCGCTGACGCTCCTGTCATTCACACTCGGTCTCATCCTTGGACTGCTGACGGCAATCGCACGGCTTTTCGCGCCGGCGCCGATCGCCGCCATCGCGCGCTTCTATGTCTGGGCCATCAGGGGCACACCGCTGCTGGTGCAACTCTTCGTCATCTTTTACGGCCTGCCGAGCATCGGCATCCTGCTCGACGCCTTTCCGGCAGCACTGATCGGCTTCACCCTCAACATCGGCGCCTATAGCTCCGAAATCATCCGCGCCGTTATCTCCTCCGTGCCGAAGGGGCAGTGGGAAGCGGCCTATTCGATCGGCATGAGCTGGCGCCAGGCGATGAGCCGCACGATCCTGCCCCAGGCCGGGCGCGTTGCTGTACCGCCGCTCTCCAATACGTTCATCTCGCTGGTGAAGGACACGTCGCTGGCGGCCGCCATTACGGTCCCGGAGCTGTTCCAGGCTGCGCAGCGCATCGTCGCGACCACTTACGAGCCGCTCATCCTCTACATCCAGGCCGCATTGATATACCTTGCTTTGAGCTCCGTCCTATCAGCGTTGCAGGTTCGCCTCGAGCGTCGCTTCGCGCGCTATGGCGGCATGCTGGAGGCAAACGCATGATCGAGCTTTCCCATATCGAAAAGCGCTTCGGCGACGCCGTCATCCTGAAAGACATCAGCATCCGGATTCCGGAAGGCAGCGTCACCGCACTCGTCGGCCCCTCGGGCGGAGGCAAGAGCACGCTGCTGCGATGCATCAACCTGCTGGAGATCCCGACAGCAGGTACGATCCGCCTCGGCGACGAGAAAATAAGCTTTACGCCAGGCCAGAAGACCGGCTGGCAGGCGATCCAGAAGATCCGCCGGCAGACCGGAATGGTATTCCAGAACTTCCAGCTCTTTCCGCATCAGACGGCCATCGAGAATGTAATGGAGGGCCTCATCACCGTGCTCAAGTGGCCGAAGGAAAAGGCGCGTGAACGGGCGATGGAATTGCTGACAAAGGTCAACATGGCGCACAAGGCCGACGCCTGGCCTTCGACGCTCTCGGGTGGACAACAGCAGCGCGTCGCAATCGCCCGCGCGCTCGCTCCCTCTCCGCGAGTTCTTCTCTGCGATGAACCGACATCGGCGCTCGACCCCGAGCTTTCCGCCGAAGTCGTCGATGTTCTCGGCCGTCTCGCCCGCGAGGGCACGACGATGGTAATGGCGACGCATGACCTGCGCCTTGCCTCGAAGATCGCCAACGACGTTGTCTTCCTCGAGGCCGGCAGTGTGGTCGAGACGGGAAGCGCAAGGAACATCTTCACGGCGCCGGAGCGAGAGCGCACCAAACGCTTCATCTCGACGATCAACGCCGCCCATACCTACGATATTTAAGGGGCGCGTGGAGCGACAGCGCGCAGCGCGTTCCCCCACAAGCAAGCCGGTCGAGCTGGTTCCTCACGTCTTTCGACGACAATCTTGAGCTTGCTCATATCAATTCGCGCATAAAAAGCAGAAGGGCGGCCCGAAGGCCACCCTCTTTTTGTCCTTCGCATCTTCGTCAGCCCGCGTAGCTGACCAACAGATCCTTGGCGTCGATCTGGTCGCCGGCTTTGACAAGCACTTCCGCGATCGCACCGTCCTTTTCGGCGTGGATCGCCGTTTCCATCTTCATAGCCTCGATAGAAACAAGCACGTCACCGGCATTGACCGCCTGGCCGGGCGAGACAAAGACGCGCGAGATGACGCCTGGCATCGGCGCACCGACATGCGCGGCATTGCCCGGTTCCGCCTTGCGGCGGGCGGCGGCACCGGTCGCACCATGCGCGCGATCCGGCACCTTGATGCGGCGCGGCTGGCCGTTGAGTTCGAAGAAGACAGTCACCATGCCTTGCTCGTCGGTCTGGCTCATCGCCTGGTTGACGACGACGAGCGTCTTGCCCTTTTCGATATCGGCAAACAGTTCCTCGCCGTCGGCAAGGCCGTAGAAATAGGCCGGCGTCGGCAGGACGGAGACCGGGCCGTAGGTGTCGGAGGCCAGCGCAAAGTCGGTGAAGACTTTCGGATACATCAGGTAGGAGGCGAATTCGAAGTCATTGACCTCGCGCTCCAGCTTGGTCTCGATCGCTTTGCGCTCGGCATCGAGGTCAGCGTCGGCAAGCAGCGAACCCGGACGCACCGTATAGGGCGCATCGCCCTTCAGTGCCTTCTTCTGCAGCGCCTCCGGCCAGCCTGATGGAGGCTGACCGAGATCGCCCTTCAGCATCGAGACAACAGATTCCGGGAAGGAGACTTCCTTGTCGGCGCTGACGACATCGGCAACCGTCAGGTCTTGGCTGACCATCATCAGCGCCATGTCGCCGACGACCTTCGAGGACGGCGTCACCTTGACGATATCGCCGAACATCTGGTTGGCGTCGGCATAGGCCTGCGCCACTTCGTGCCAGCGCGTCTCGAGACCGAGCGAACGGGCCTGTTCCTTGAGGTTCGTGAACTGGCCGCCCGGCATTTCGTGCAGATAGACTTCGGAGGCCGGTCCCTTGAGGTCGCTTTCGAAGGCCGCGTACTGATGGCGCACCGCTTCCCAATAGAAGGAGATACGGCGGATCCATTCCGGATCGAGACCGGGATCGCGTTCGGAGCCGCGCAGCGCTTCAACGATCGAGCCAAGGCAGGGCTGCGAGGTATTGCCGGACAACGCGTCCATCGCCGCATCGACCGCGTCGACGCCGGCATCGACCGCCGCGAGAACCGTCGCCGCTGCAATGCCCGAGGTGTCGTGCGTGTGGAAGTGGATCGGCAGGCTGGTGGCGTCGCGCAGCGCCTTGAACAGCACCTTGGCGGCAGCCGGCTTCAGCAGGCCCGCCATATCCTTCAGCGCGATGATATGCGCGCCGGCTCTTTCGAGCTCAACGGCAAGGTCCGTATAGTACTTGAGATCGTACTTCGGGCGCGCCGAATTCAGGATATCGCCGGTGTAGCAGATTGCCGCTTCGCAGAGCTTGTTCTCCTCGGCCACCGCATCCATCGATACGCGCATGTTCTCGACCCAGTTCAGGCAGTCGAAGACGCGGAAGAGATCGATGCCGCCGGCAGCAGCCTGCCGGACGAAGTATTTGACGACGTTGTCAGGGTAATTCTTGTAGCCGACGCCGTTTGCTCCGCGCAGCAGCATCTGCAAAAGCAGGTTAGGCGCGGATTCGCGCACGAGCGACAGGYGCTCCCACGGATCTTCCGTCAGGAAGCGCATCGAAACGTCAAACGTCGCGCCGCCCCAGCATTCGAGCGAAAGGAGGTTCGGCAAAGCGTGTGCATAGGTGCCGGCGATCCGCGCGATGTCATAGGTGCGCATGCGGGTCGCAAGCAGCGACTGGTGGCCGTCGCGCATCGTCGTATCGGTCATCAGGATGCGCTTTTCGTTGCGCATCCACTCGCCGAACTTCTTCGGACCGAGCTTGTCGAGAAGCTGCTTGGTGCCGTCGGCGATGCCGCTACCGTTGGTATAAGGGACGATCGGCTCGGCGATATCGGCGGACGGCTTCGGTCGATCCTTGGCTTCCGGATGGCCGTTGACCGTCACATCAGCGAGGTAAGTCAGAAGCTTCGTCGCGCGATCCTGTCGCTTGACCTGCTGGAAGAGCTCCGGCGTCGAGTCGATGAAGCGCGTGGTGTAGCTGTTATCCTTGAAATTCGGATGCGTGATGATCGCTTCCAGGAAGGTGAGGTTCGTCGCAACGCCGCGGATACGGAACTCACGCAATGCACGGTCCATGCGGGAGATCGCTTCCAGCGGGTTCGGGGCCCAGGCAGTGACCTTGACCAGCAGCGGATCGTAGTACCGGGTGATGATCGCGCCGGAATAGGAGGTGCCGCCATCGAGACGGATGCCGAAGCCGGATGCCGAACGATAGGCGGTGATGCGGCCGTAGTCCGGAATGAAGTTGTGCTCCGGATCCTCTGTCGTGATGCGGCACTGCAGGGCATGGCCGTTGAGGCGAATGTCCTTCTGCTCGGGAACGCCCGATTCCGGTGTACCGATCGCAAAGCCATCAAGGATGTGGATCTGCGCCTTGACGATATCGATGCCTGTAACGACTTCGGTGACCGTGTGCTCGACCTGGATGCGCGGATTGACTTCGATGAAGTAGAATTTGCCGGTGTCGGCATCCATCAGATATTCGACGGTGCCCGCACCGATGTAGTTGGTGGCACCCGCGATCTTCAGCGAGTATGCCGCCAGTTCCTGGCGCTGGGCTTCCGACAGGTAAGGCGCCGGCGCACGCTCGACGACCTTCTGGTTGCGGCGCTGGATCGAGCAGTCGCGCTCGAAGAGATGAACGACATTGCCATGCGTGTCGCCAAGGATCTGGCTTTCGACATGGCGCGCACGCTCGACGAGCTTTTCGAGATAAACCTCGTCCTTACCAAAGGCCGCCATCGCTTCGCGCTTGGCCTCCGTCACCTCGCGTGCAAGGTCGGCTTCCGAGCGGATGACGCGCATGCCGCGTCCGCCGCCACCCCAGGAGGCCTTCAGCATCACGGGGTAGCCGATCGCCGCCGCCATCTTGGCGACCTCAGCCATATCATCCGGCAACGGTTCCGTTGCCGGCACGACAGGCACGCCGACGGAGATTGCCAGATTGCGCGCGGCGACTTTGTTGCCGAGCTGGCGCATTGTATCGGCCGTCGGACCGATGAAGATGATGCCTGCCTTGTTGCAGGCATCGACGAATTCCGGGCTTTCCGACAGCAGGCCGTAGCCGGGATGGATCGCATCGGCGCCGGAAAGCTTGGCGACGCGGATCACCTCATCGATCGACAGATAGCTCTCGATCGGACCGAGGTCGCGGGCAAGATGCGGGCCGCGGCCGACCTGATAGCTTTCGTCTGCCTTGAACCTGTGCAGTGCCAGTTTGTCTTCTTCCGCCCATATCGCGACCGTTTTTATCCCGAGCTCGTTGGCCGCGCGAAACACGCGGATGGCAATTTCCGAACGGTTGGCAACAAGTATCTTGGATATGGGCAATGCAGTCTCCTCACGGCATCGAAACGGGCAATGCTGCACCCGCGAAGAGAAGTCTTAACGCGCTGTCACGGAAAGTTCAATTTCCGGAACCGTCCGAAATAGAATTTCTCTAAGACTAGGTGATCAGCCCATGCCGGAAGGCGACAGCGACCGCATGCTGTCTATTCTTTGCCTTCAGCTTGTCTTGTAGGCCGTTCATGTACCAGTCGACGGTGTGGTTTGAAATCTTGAGGCGTTTGCCAATCTCAACCGAGGTCATGCCTTCCGCGAGATATTGAAGTATTTCCATCTCCCGGCGCGTCAAACGCGTGTCGATGCCGGAAACTTCTTCGAGCGCATCCGCCTCCCCCTTCAGCTCAAGGAGACGCCAGAAAGCCTTTCGGGCAATGGCATCAAAGAGCGAAATCTCGACAGGAGAGAGGTCTACGGGTGTCCCGCCTACGCTCATGTTGCCGAGGATGCCGTTTCTGCCCTGGATTGGGAAAATGTAGCCGTCCTTCAGGCCATGGCTATGTGCGTCGGCCATCATTTGCTCCATCCGGCGATGGTGCGGATCCTTCCGGAAGGCCGCCAGGCTGTCCCTCCAGCGAAACGGCCTTTGCGCATATGCGAGATAACGTACCGTCGGGTCGCTCAGAACATACTTCTTCGAAATATAGATCTGCGGCCATTTCTCTGGCCAATGACCGGCAAACATAAGACTGATTGGATCTTCAGTCGCCTTCAGGTGTCGCAAAAGGCCATAATACTGGAAGCCGTAGGCGTGGATGACATGCTCCAGTTCGCCAACAACTCCTTCGGGTCTTCGACACTCTTCCAGAACGACAAGCAATTGAATTAATGAATGAATACTCAAAATAAATGCCCCTACGCCAGTTGGGCTCCTAGCCGAATGATCACGACCAAGGGAAGTGTTTGGTTGGGCGCCCCTGCGACGCATTTAGACGTCAATCTATGGTGTGCCAGCGCGACCATGCAACGCAAGTGAAAATTGCGAGATTTGCGATACGTCCCAAAAAAGTTCAGTCCCTCGGAATGGATTGCTGTGGGTGCGCTCCCTAAAAGAAATTTGCCGCGACCGCTCGTCTGAACGCTTCGTTAATCGCTGGTTCAGGTATCTTTTTGTAGCGTTGCAGCGTCCATTATTTCGCACATGCACAAGAGGTATCGCCGTGTCGCTATTCAAGGTCTATGCTAGAGCTTTGCGCTATCTCGGCGCCTACAAGCTCCGCGTATCCCTGGTCGTTATTGCGAACATCGTGCTTGCCGCGATCACAATCGCCGAACCGATTTTGTTCGGTCGCATCATCGATGCAATTTCAGGCAAGGGCGAAGTCAAACCCATCCTTTTCATGTGGGCCGGCTTTGCCGTTTTCAACACCATAGCGTTCGTTCTTGTCGCTCGTGAGGCCGACCGGCTGGCCCATGGCCGCCGCGCCACACTGCTGACGGAAGCGTTCGGCCGTATCATCTCCATGCCGCTGTCCTGGCATCATCAGCGTGGCACGTCGAATGCGCTGCATACGCTGCTGCGCGCATGCGAAACGCTCTTTGGCCTTTGGCTCGAGTTCATGCGCAACCACCTGGCGACTGCCGTTGCCATCGCGCTTCTGGTGCCGACTGCGATGTCGATGGACCTGCGTCTTTCGGGCGTGCTGGTCGTGCTCGGCGTCGCCTATTGGCTGATTGGTCGTCTCGTCATGAGCCGCACCAAGGATGGCCAGGCGTCGGTCGAAAACCACTACCACACCGTTTTCTCACACGTCAGCGACTCGATCAGCAACGTATCGGTCCTCCATAGCTACAATCGCATCGAAGCAGAAACCAAGGCACTGAAGTCGTTTGCCGAGCGCCTGCTGCAGGCTCAGTATCCGGTTCTCGACTGGTGGGCTCTCGCGGGCGCCATGAACCGCATGGCTTCGACCATTGCGATGATGATCATCCTGGTCATCGGCACGCTCATGGTTCAGTCCGGCGAGCTGCGCATCGGCGACGTGATTGCCTTCATCGGCTTTGCGAACCTGCTGATCTCGCGTCTCGACCAGATGCGCCAGTTTGCCACGCAGATTTTCGAGGCCCGTTCGAAGCTCGAGGATTTCTACTCGCTCGAAGACTCCGTACGTGAACGCGAAGAGCCTGCCGGCAATGACGATATCGCCGACGTGAAGGGTGAAGTCGAATTCCGCAACGTGTCGTTCCGCTTCGGCAACACCGCGCAGGGCTTGCACAACGTGTCCTTTACCGCCAAGGCTGGTCAGACGGTTGCGATCGTCGGTCCGACCGGTTCGGGCAAGACCACGATGATCAACCTGCTGCAGCGCGTGTATGACCCGGATAGCGGCCAGATCCTCGTCGATGGTCACGACACGACGAAGATCACCCGCAAGTCGCTGCGCCGCTATATCGCGACGGTGTTCCAGGATGCCGGCCTGCTCAACCGCTCGATCAGCGACAACATTCGCCTCGGCCGGGAAGGCGCCTCGGATGAGGACATGCGTCGAGCAGCTGAAGCGGCCGCTGCCGCCGACTTCATCGAGACGCGCGAAGAGCAGTACGACACCCATGTCGGCGAACGCGGCAACAGGCTTTCCGGCGGCGAACGTCAGCGTGTGGCGATTGCCCGCGCCATCCTCAAGGATGCCCCGATCCTCGTGCTCGACGAAGCGACAAGCGCGCTTGACGTCGAAACCGAAAATCGCGTTAAGGCCGCAATCGACAACCTGCGCCAGAACCGCACGACCTTCATCATCGCGCACCGTCTTTCGACTGTTCGCGAAGCAGACAAGGTCCTGTTCCTGGACGGTGGCCGTGTCGTCGAAGAAGGCAGCTTCGATGAGCTCAGCCATAGCAACGGCCGGTTCGCGGCGCTGCTGCGCGCCAGCGGCATCCTCACGGACGAAGAAGTTCGCAAGGCGCACACGACCGAGGCCGCATAAGACGGATCGCTCAAGGGAAATCGGCATAGGGGGCGATCATATTTGATCGCTCCCCTGCCACACCACCCGGCATGCGGGTCCGCACCGGGCGGTTCGAGGGATTGAGGTTATGCGAGTCTGGGCATTCCGAGTTGGTCGGCCCATCTGATGGTGAGGACGGCGTTGATGAGCTTGCCGCTGTTGCGCCACCAGCGGCGGGCGTTTGCCGCCACCTGTAGGGCCACATCGGGTTTTGCCCCCCGAACCGTCAGTTCCCGGAAGATAGTCCTGCCGTGCTTCCATTGCTTGAGCTGGATAGCCCTCAAACGGTGACGCATCCATTCGTCCAGCCTTTGCCAGACCCGAGATGTTTGCGCCAGCCGGAAGTAGGCTTTCCATCCGCACACGAAGATACGCAGCCGTTCTGCCACCGCTTTCAGGGATCGACCCGTCACGCGCGGTGTCAGTTCGCGAATGCGCTCCTTGAACGCCTTGATGGCCTTGTCGGTTTTCTTGCGCAGACGGTCGATCAGGATGTCATGGTCAACCCGGTCGAAGAACTTCTCCAGATCCACGTCCACAACGATCCGCCGTCCGGACTGCACGAACGATTGCGCCGCCAGGACGGCATCGTGCGCACTCCTTCCCGGACGGAAG